>DASXVB010000335.1:0-3957 GCA_036504475.1 Methanosarcina sp. | reverse complement strand
GTTATTACACCAACCTTTTCAATATGATTATTTTTCAATGGTTTTTTATAATAATTCATATGTTAATCTGTTGTAGTAGTATTTATGGTTCCGTTGCAAAAATCTGGCTTTTTCACAAAATCAGTAAAAACCATCACAATTCGGAAAGTTAATAATTTTTATTCGGGAGAAAATGATACATAATAGTGAAAATTATAGTGTTAGGGTCCTTAAAAATTGGTCCTCTTTTTAAGGATTAATGATCTTTATTTTTGAGATTAAATATTGTTCCATTGTTCCCCGAAGGAAAATACAGATACAAAATAATTTCTTTTGTATTTAAAGGAATGGTGCTCCTGTTATATTCAGTTGATATTATATATTAGATACACATAATTTATGAGCCTATCCCAAAACTCAAAATTGCTTCTATATATCTCTAATTTGAAATAATCAATTGAGTTTCTGATTAGGATAATTATTCTAAAAATCACCAAAGAGTATAGTCAAAGGGAGTTTTGGGATAGGCTCTATATCTAATGGGGAAGCGAGGAGCAAAACCAAAGTTTACTGATGTTTCTTGTCCTAATCACGATTGTAAATATTACGGTGTTTTTGGGAAAGGAAACATCATAGGCACTGGTACCTATCAAATCAAAGACAAGAGAGTTCGAAAATATATCTGCCGCGAATGCGGCAGAGTATTCAATGATCGTACAAACACCTTCTTTGATAATGTTCAAAAAACCGAATCCATTATCATATTAGCCTTAAAGATGGCTATTAAAGGAATGTCAATACAATCCATAGCTGACGTATTGGAAGTTCAACCAGCTACAGTTAGTAACTGGTTGTTTCGCGCAGCGAAACAGTGCGAAAAGGTAAATGAAGATTTGATGAAAGACCTGGACATTTCAAAAGTTGAAATGGATGAATTGTGGGTGATAGTTGAAAAAAAGTTGCGCCAAGAACAAAAATGAAGATGAAGGAACCTGGATGTGGATAAGCTTTGCTCCTGAGTCAAGGTTAATTCTGGATTTTATATTGGGGCCAAGAAAACAGTTTGTAGCAGACGAATTGATAAAAACTACAGATAAACATCTTTCAGATTCAAACCCTCTTTTCGTTACATATGGATTGAAATTCTATGCTGAATCTCTTTTGAAAAAATACGGAGAATGGGTAGAGTTTCCAAAAACAGGAAAGAGAGGAAGACCCAAGAAACCAGCAATAGTACCTGATAATGATTTGAAATATGCTCAAGTTGTCAAAAACAAGCAGGGAAAGAAGCTCCAAAAAGTCGAAAAAAGGATTATTTTTGGTCAGAATATAGATCAAAGTGAAATCTCAACGAATTTACTTGAAAGACAAAACTTGACTTTTAGATAGGATAATAACAGGATTTCAAGAAAAACAATAGGATTTTCAAAGAAAGTTAAAGGACCATACAACCAAATGAGGTTTTACTGCACTCATTTTAACTTTTGCAGAGATCATATAGGGTTAAAAAATAAAACGGAAATGGGAGTTTTGGAAAAGAGAACACCTGCACAAGAGAGTGGAATTTCTAGTAAGAAATGGAAATTAGCAGAGGTGTTACAATACAGGAGTCTAACAGGAATCTAAAAAATGTCAACTAATTAATGAGGGAGCACACCAAGAGGATACTTTTGATCTTTTTTCTCATCTAAACTAAATTTAAAATATCCATAATTATTTATATAGTTGATATACTGTTATATCATGAAACAACAAAATTTAAACAAAATTTAAATTTATAATTTTTCTGCATGAAAGGTTTATATGGGGGTTCATATGGGATATTTGAAGAAGCTAAATTGGGTTCCGTTGCAAAAATTCAAAAAAATATGTAAATCTATGATTAATGAATAAAAGGCAAAAATCCAAGGAAAATGTACCAACATTATAAAATTATACCAAACAATTATTGATGTATTTAACTTCATTAAGAACAGAGTAATTTAGTTTATTAACTTGTCTTTTTTTAACTAAACATATTTGAGATGGAATCATGGTATTTAAATCAATCAATCCCTATACTGAAGAAGTAAACTGGGAATACGATTATTTTTCTTTTGAAGATTGTGAAGCCCATATTAATAAATCAAGGGCTGCTTTTTCAGAATGGAGTTCCCTGTCTGTTGAAGAAAGGATAAGATATCTTACAAGAGCTGCAGAGGTACTCAGGAAGAATACCGATATCTATGCTAAAATTATTACTAAGGAAATGGGAAAACCTATCAAGCAGTCAAGAGCCGAGATTCATAAGTGTGCCCTAGTGTGCGATTATTATGTTAAAAATGCGACTGAATTTCTTAAAGATGAATTTGTTGATACAGAGGCTGAAAAAAGCTATGTGAGTTTTGAGCCTCTGGGCGTAATTCTCGGGATAATGCCCTGGAATTTTCCTTTTTGGCAGGTATTCAAGTTTGCAATACCTGCAATCTGTGCAGGAAATGTCTGTGTGCTTAAACATGCATCAAACGTGCCTAAGTCAGCCCTTGAGGTTGAGCAAGTTTTTTTGGAGGCCGGTTTTCCGGAACATGTTTTTAAGTCTCTATTGATCGACTCCAGAACTGCCATGAAAATTATTAAAAAGGATATGGTTGACGGGGTTTCACTTACAGGCAGCATAAATGCAGGCTCTGAAATTGGGAAGCTTGCCGGGAAAGCTATCAAGCCTTTTGTACTGGAGTTAGGAGGCTCAGATCCTTTTATAGTGCTTGAAGATGCCGATATCGGGAGGGCTGCTCAGGCTGCAGCAAAATCCCGCTTTCTCAATAGTGGGCAGGGTTGTATTGCTGCCAAAAGATTCATTGTTCTGGAAACTATTATTGAGGATTTTACGAAGGCATTTGAACTAGAAGTAAATAAATTAAAAGTCGGAAACCCCATGGATGAAGATACCGACATCGGACCAGTTGCAAGGAAGGAGTTTATCAAAGATCTCGAAAAGATCCTGGAAGATGCAAAGGAAAAAGGAGCAGAACCTCTCGTTTGTGGAAAAGATTGTGAAAAAGGCTTTTTCTTCAAGCCGACCATTGTCCCTGCAGCCAGTCTTGACATGGAAGTCTGCAGTGTGGAGGTTTTTGGCCCGATTGCACCATTGATCACGGTAAAGAATGATGACGAAGCAGTAAATATTGCAAACTCCACGGAGTTCGGACTTGGAGCCGAAGTGTGGTCAGGAAATCTGGATAGGGCCGAAAAGATGGCAAAAAGAATACAATCTGGATTTGTGGCAGTCAATGGAATGGTCAGATCTGATCCAAGACTTCCTTTTGGTGGGGTTAAAAAGTCTGGGGTTGGTAGAGAGCTTTCTCATTATGGACTCAAGGAATTTACGAATATAAAGGCCATAGTTGTTAACAAATAAAGGGCATTTTCCGACAACTTCAATTTATCCAGTAACAAGATTAGATTTACAGAATTCATTGAAAAAAGAAACAGTAGTAAACTTAGGGTTCATGTCCACAGACCTCCTGCAGTAATACTCAATGAAACTCCCGAGGAATTCCATATTTCCACTGGCTTATGTCAGAAGATTTAAATCAAATTTACTGCGGAAGGTCTCTGGACATGAACATTAGTCATTATCAACTAATTGCAGTAAGGATTCCGTTGATTTCGGATTATTGCTTTCTGGTACATTAAACCTTATAATGAATTCAGTACCATTGTTCCTCTTCAGTTCAAGTTCTCCGTCTAACTGATCTACCAGAGTAGTTACAAGCTGAAGTCCTAGACTATTAAGTTCTTCAATTTCAATATTTTCAGGAATACCTACGCCGTTGTCTGAGACTCTCAAAATGAAACTGTTATTACTGTCTTCTTCTCTATGGAGCTTGATTCTGATTTTCCCATCATTTTTATCAGAAAATGCATATTTAAGAGAATTGGAAACAAGTTCGTTAATTATTATCCCAAGTGGAACAGCATTGTCCATATCCAAGAAAA
>DASXVB010000334.1:0-2430 GCA_036504475.1 Methanosarcina sp. | reverse complement strand
ATAACACTTATGGTCCTGGAATCTGGCTTGTCAACTATGATACCACTTCTTCTACCGGAGATCTTGGTAAAAATGTCCACATTTATCATAATGTCTTCTATAGTACAGGTACTAATCCTAGCATCACATGGGTTGGTGGTATTGTAGCTAATGGATTCCACGATACACTTATCGAAAATAATGTTTTTGATGGCATCTACCATGTTGCTGTTACCAATATGGATCCTTTTAGTTATACCACCTCCTCAAAATCGGCATATACAACAACTGTCCGCAACAATATAATCGTAAACACCCAGAAACGTAAACTGAGTTCAAGTGGAACAGGGTATGGAATCATCAATTATCTAACCAATAATCATAAGTTTGTGATACAATACAACTGTCTGTATAATAACTCCGCAGGTAATTACAAAAACTGCGCCTCGACAACTGATATCTATGTAAACCCACTATTTGCAAGTCCGACAGGTCACGATTACCATCTGCAATCAATATATGGAAGGTGGAATGGAAAAGCCTGGGTTAAAGACAAAGTGAGTTCTCCCTGTATTGATGCCGGATATCCTTCTTCGGCTTATTCTAATGAGCCGAAACCCAATGGAAATAGGATCAACATAGGAAGATATGGAAACACAATATATGCATCAAAATCCAAGAGTTAAATCAGCATCTGTGGTGCTCCTTTTCTCAAGAATTCCATAAAAAATTGCAGTTTCCAGATAAATTAATATTGATAAAATACGAGCCATTATGGGAGAAAAGGACATAGAGATATATTGTTAAGAACTACAACTAGAATTGAGTTGCAAGAAATGTTTTCTATGCAACGAATATTACTAGTAGTATTCTTTGATGATATGGTACATCCTGTACAAAGGTAGATACCTTAAAAGGTTTGTACCATTTATTTTAGAGTTTTTTCGGATCAATTTTCCTTTATCTTTTGTTTTTTAATTTTCTGACCTTATTCTTTTGACATAGAAAATAAAAGTTAGTTTTTTGACAAATACATTCTAATATTTTATGAGTTCTGTTCATTTGCCACACTTGAAACTATTTTCTATATTCTTTTACTATATTTTGTGACTTGACTTCTTGTGTAAAGTATTTATTGATGCTTCCTTTTGTTTAAAAACTGACTAAATATTTTTAAAACTTGCACAAATACTTTTATAACATAACAATCTAATTTACAATGTTGGCTATAGAAATTTAATTAGGCTCTGATATTAATCTATTCTTTACGTTTTCATGGGGGGAATTCATGTGAATCGGAGGAACTGGCCTAATAAACAGGGAGATTTATTCTGAATCCTTTATTTGTTGCATCTGATTGAATTCATTAGCCTTTGCCATGAATAATTTCTCCAAAAAATTTTTTATAGCCTTGAATCTCGGGGAGTGGATACTATTTGAAAAATCTTGTTCTCCGTTTATATGAGTAAATTTTCAACAGTAATCCTAGGTGATAGAGATGCTAAAGAGAATATTAGGGGTTTTTTTCCTGGTGGGTTTCCTTATCTTTACACACGTTCCTACAGTTTTATGTGCTACTAGCTCATCAACAGTATACGTCGCGGGGGATGGCACTGGAAAATATAATTGTGATGGAAAAGATGATCAAGTTCAGATCAATCAGGCCCTGAAGCTTGTGGCAAACAATCCTACGAAATATACCACTGTACACCTTAAAGGGCCTTTTACTTACGTCATTGATGATACTCTTCTAATTGGTAGCAATACTATTCTTGAAGGGGATTCAAATGCTGTGCTCAAACTTGCTAATAATGCAGGATGGGTCACAATGAAACCTTTGATTCAGCAGATGAGTAGTTCCGGGAATAGTAACATTGTAATAAGAGGTTTCCAGGTTAATGGAAATCATGACGGAAATCCCTCAATTTCTAAGGGTAAAGGGTACTACAATATAATGTACTTCACTAATTGTAATAACATCAAGGTATACAATATGTATATGCATGATGGTCTCGGCGACGGTCTGAGAGCAAATTCTTGTAAAAACATTCAGTTTTATAATAATAAGATTTACAAGCTCGGGCATGACGGGATGTTTGCAATTCGTAGCCAGAATGTAGAAGCTTGGAGTAACACAATAACTTGCAGGACTAACAGTGCCCTTCGAATCTGGAACTCAAATCACGTAAAGCTCCATGACAACGTTATTGACTCTTTCTACCACTGGAGTGCAGGCGGTCCAGGTATTCAGATTGAAAAAGGCGATACTGGTACCGGTCTCATGGATGATATTGATATCTACAATAATATTATCCATAACACTTATGGTCCTGGAATCTGGCTTGTCAACTATGATACCACTTCTGCTACTGGAGATCTTGGAAAAAATGTCCATATTCATCATAATATCTTCTACAATACAGGCACTAATCCTAGCATCACATGGGTTGG
>DASXVB010000333.1:0-10029 GCA_036504475.1 Methanosarcina sp. | reverse complement strand
ATGTTGCTGAGCGAGAATTTTATTTAAATATCAGGTAAATATCCTTCCCTATACAACGTTTCTTTGTAGGCGTTTATTAATTTGCACATCTTCCGAGTATAGCTTATAAAATCCATACCTGTTTCTCTTTTGAACAACAACTTTTCAGCTTTTTCCAGAAGATCAGGATAAGTAAGTACCAGTTCTTCTTTGGTGTGCAGGAACAAGGCTGAAAAATCTCTGTGGATTCCCATGCTTCTCTGGAGCAGTTCCATATCCAAGGTCTTTTCAGAGATATAATCTTTGAACTTCGTATAAGCATAAAAGTTTGCAATATTATGGTTTAAAGAGTTTAAAATCGAATACAGGATATTACCTGTGTTTGGAAGGGAAATGTCCCGAAGTTCAAGGTCTGCACCTTCGTAATTTTCATCTTCTTCGATATCCCGATCCCGAGTTATATCATGGCTCATTTTATTACCCTAGTTGATTCTAAGTTATACTTTCATTATAGAATTTTAAATGCAATCTTCATTATGGAACTTTAAATGCAAGAAATATGAAAATGGTACCCGTGCACCAATAAAGTTTAACCCTCGTTTCAGGCACAGGAATAATCCCTAGCTGTTGATCAGACCAAGAAGGTTATCCTCGCCCCCACAGCTCAATGGATCTTACCGTCCTTAATGCGGAAGAGCTCTATAGCAGCACTCAGATTTCCTTTAGAAGGGCCTTCTTCAAAGAATCGGCGAACTATTGCCTTGTTCTCTTCTGTAGACATATTTCCCTCTTTTGCGTTGTATCTGTTCGGCTTTTGAAGTATTTCTTGCCTATAAGCTTTTTTATCAAAACCGATATTTAGTGATGAGTACCTTCTACAACCTTTATTCCCGCATCCTGAATCGTTTTTTTGATATTATCCAGGTTAGGGCATTTAGGATAAGTGTCTTCCATAAGCATACAAGAACTGAGGTGTACGGCATCCAGACCATACTTTTTGAGGGTATTTACCAGACGATATACTCTCCTGCCCGAACAACCTCCGCACGTGAGAAAGGCGATCATCTGAGTATTCTCGTCGTAGGCCTCAAAATGCGACTTTCTTTCATTGAAAGCCTTAAAGCAGCCTACACCCGGACAGGCTTCCGAGACTATGTCGCAGCGTACGACCGCTATTTTGTTAGGTTTTGTTTTTTCTTCCATTTATGCCTCGGTTTAAACCATTTGGATAACCGTTCTTACACTTGCTTTACTCATTACAGCATGCGTGTAGCCTCGGTTTGTCTTGGAGCTTTTACTACCAGCACCCTGAAAATCCCATTTTCCGGATTCAAAAGTCGATGGGGAAGACTTGCAGGACTCTCAATTAGCATGTCCCGGCTGACTTCCTGTTGTTCGTCACCAATCTCAACGATACCTTTTCCCTCAAGAACATAGAAAAAGACATCTGTGGGGGTGATGTGCTTTTTTAAGGCTTCTCCTGGTTTTAGCTCTATGTGAACTACTTGAGCATATTCCGTATCGTAGAGCATCCGGACACTAACATTATGAGGATTTGGCTTCTCAGGTGAAGATTTCATCTCAGTAACTTTCATGTAATTCTCCCCTTTTGACCACATTTACTTCTCAACATTATGCCTAGAATTATGCCTAGCATCATGCCTTAGCATTATATAGACAGATTTTGTGTTAATATTTTTGGCTTTTTCGATTAACGATATTTCTTCTATATCCTCGTATCTGTCCTATATTTCTAGTCATATAAATTTTCCATTATTTTCAGAGAATATAAGTTTTAACTCCTGAAACCCTTGATCTTTATGGGATCAAGAGTTTACAGGAGAAAGTATATTGTATGGAAACATATCAGAAGACATTCAAAGCTGAATAAGACAATTTAAGAACTGTAGATATTTTACAGGCCTACCTGCGTTTTGAAGTTCTCAAGGCCCGTATCTTCAATAAACTTTCCAAGTCTCTTTTTCGTGCCAGAGCCTTTATAGAAATTAACGATTCTCTCGATTGCGTCAAGAACTTCCTCTTCTGACATTTCTTTTGCGACAACCTCAGCAAGTCTTGGAGCTGCAGCCGCAGCACCCCCTACCATCAGAGTATATCCTTTAGCAGTGCCCATTACCCCTATGTCTTTAATGGCAGGTTCAGAGCAAGAGTTAGGACAACCGGAAACAGCCATCTTTAGCTTGGAAGGCATTGACATTCCGTGGTATTTTTCATCCAGTTTAAGGCCCAGACTTACAGCATCCTGTTTTCCCTGCTTACAAAAAGTAGTTCCTGGACAGAATTTCACGCTTCTTACGCAAAGACCTACAGCCGCGCCGGGTTTCATATCCAGATTAGCCCACACATCATCAAGATCTTCCTCTTTCAGACCCACGATTGCAATCCTCTGGGCAGAAGTCATCTTAAGAGCGGCAGCCCCATATTTTTCCGCAACATCAGCTATCTTCCTAAGGGTGTTCGGGTCCACAATTCCCCCGGGGATGTGAGGAGCGATTGCATAGGTTTCACGGTCTCTCTGAACGATTGCACCTTTTTCTGGTAAATTGTCTTTCATAGTTTATCATTCTCTCCAAGTTTTCTGAATCTTTTTCTGTACACTGAGAATTTCGGCAATTTTGACAGGGCCCATGTAGAGTTCTCCAATAATAGGCTGTTTTTGGTCCTATTATACAGAATACAGAAAATTACCCAATGTATTAATAAGGATAGTTTTATAAATTGTTACGTATAAGAGTATCCTTTTGATACCAGTATATCAGAAATACTAACTTATATATTAGACAGTTTCCATGTTTATACTATGAAAGACTGCACAGTCTATAAGACTATGAATATTATCGGGAAAAGATGGACGATCCATATACTTCTGGAGCTGCACAAAGGGGAGAAAAAGGAAAAGCGCTTTAATGAGCTCAAAAGAAAACTCGGCTACATAACCCCCAAAATTCTCTCGGAGAGGCTGACTGAATTGGAAACTGAGGGCTTGATTACAAAAAAGGTGGACAATTCGACAAATCCCCCGAAGTCCGAGTATTACCTTACGGAAAGCGGAGTAGATTTTGTAAAAATAATACAGGCGATTAAACGCTGGGGGCTGAAGTGGAAATTTCAGAATGAAGAATGCGAAAAGGCAATTTGTATGTATTGTGAGCGCTGAGCTGTAAGTAAGGAAAAACAGCCCAAAAATGAAACATACGGAATAAAAACAAAGGTGCAGGGATTTCCATACTTTTAGCTTTTCCGTAATTGTAGTAGTTAGAGATCATGCAATGAATCTTTCCTTATTCACTGGAATTTTCCAGATATTGCTTAGTTTTATGGATTTAGAAGATCGGAGTTTCTTAAGTGCAAATATTTAAGCTCGAAGTTATAATTTGAATGTGATTAGCAGATTATTCGGAAGGGCATAAATGACAATTGAAGGATACATTGATTTTTTTATTCAAACCTGAGAGCATAGCCCTGATAGGAGCATCTCCAAATCCCAAAAAAAAAATTGATACAATCCTTGAAAGCCTCTTGAAAATGGGGTTTCAGGGAAAGATATACCTAGTAAATCCAAGCTACCATGAAATTAGGGACTTAATGCTATCCAACTTCAGACGAAATTAGCGGTGGATATGAAGCCTATAAAGCTACTTTCAGGAAAGCAGGAATAGTAGAAGAAGTCGCAAGTTGCGAAAAGTTAAAAGATGCCTGCAAAGTCCTGAACAGATATCGACTGGTTGAAGGAAAGAATTTTCACTAGAACTGACAGAGGCGGAGTGGAATTTATATTGCCGACCTGGAGGAGATAGGACTCAAGATTCCAGAAACTGCAAGCGAAATTGCAAAGAAACTGAAAGAGAAACTTCCGGTTTTTGATTCTGGAAAAAATCTTGTAGATTTGACAGGAAGTGTAAAGGATGAACATTATATTGTTACCCTTCAGAAAGCTTTTGGGGACAATTACGATCTTGCAATTGTTAGTCTGCTCTGGAAGCTCTTTCTTACTCCAGGAGTTGCGGTGAAACTCCAGGATTTTGCAGATAACTGCAGAAAACCAATCCTTATCTGTTTTCCAAGTGGGAAGTTCAGCAAGGAAACGGCTTCACTATTTACGGAATTTGGGATACCGGTTTTTTACTCCTGACGGTTCATCAGGGAGGCAGTGATACTGTGCGGGGAGAAGAGATCAGATGAGATATTAGAATAAGGTATAAAAAACTTTAAATAATGAAACTTAATATAAAGAGCCCATTATTTGAGAGTTTATCTATTGATTAATATACTAAGAAAATAAGACACACGAATTGTGACAGTTAATATATTCTTTAGTCTGTTTTATTATTTCAAATCAGAAGCTAAATTTTGAGAATAATTTCTAAATAATATTTTTTTGTATTAACCTCAAAAAGGAGTCTTAAAAATGGGAATTGCACCTAAAAAATCAAAGTTCTCGTGGAGTGACTATTTTTCGGATAAGAAGAACGGAGGCCACAGGCATTCAACTGAAGATTTTCTCAGTAAAGAAGCAAAAGAAAAATTACTTCATCTTGACGGTGGCACCTCTCTTCTAGATTTCGGGTGCGGGGCTGGCGAACTGTTAGTTTACTATGCCCAAAAGTATGGACAGGTCATAGGTGTCGACTTTTCTTCATCGATGCTTGATGAAGCAAGAAAAAAAGTTGCTGAGAAGAAGTATGAAAATGTGTGTTTAATCAAAGCTAACGATAAAACCGTGTGGAGTGAAGTTAGTTCACCCTTTGATCGAATAACAACTACAGAAGTACTCCAGTATTTAACATTCGAACAAATTGACAGTTTCATAAAAAACGCATCTAAACATCTAAAAAATGATGGAAAAATAGTTTTTTTTGATATAATTGATCCAAAATTATATATTTTGTGGAAAATAGGATTTTTTTCAAAAAAAACCCATTACTGGAAGGTAATTCCAACGGTATTTGAGTCAGCGTTCGATTATCTTTCTGCAAGTTTGAATTATAGCCCTAAGGACATAATAGGGTACTCACATAATCCATATAAAATTGAAGAAGTTGCTAATAAATATGGTTTTGAGATGGAGTACATAAGATCAGTTTATTATGAGTACCGATATCACGTAATTTTGTCAAGAAAGTCACCATTGTGATATAGAAGCAAATACTTAAGAAAACTAGAATGCTGGTTCTGTAGAAACCCTGAACATAAGTAAAAAATGAGAGTGGAATGCTAATGTATGAACACCATAAAAAATATTAACTGGTTATATATGAACCATCTGCGCGCAAGGGAAGCAAATAAGTTCATAAAAGGAAACAAGAAAAAGAGAAAAATATAGTTTCTCTTACGAAAATATACCGAAAAACTCCTAATGAAAGCCTGATTGCATCTGTATACTTTTACATTTCGAATCTTGTCATAACTCCATGGAGTTCGTCAGGAGGAAGTCTATAAAACTGGACAAATGAAGGCGATATCTTTTTAATTATAGAGAAGATTCTCCATATTAAATTATTAGTAAATATGTCCTCTACTCCATAGAAAATCGTTTTTTCATGAATACCCTGATCTCTTAGAATTTGTTCAACATCAAGAATCTCCATATATCCGGTCTTTATTTCTAGTACTCTCAATCCTTTTGCCAGTTCTTTTGTGAACGAGCTTTCTACTCCAAAAGGACTGTCAGACTTGATAATTGAAATAAAAATATTATTTTCGTAAATAATATTATTTTTAAACATTACAAGAGAAATATATTGAGGAATTTTATCTGTATCCCTTGCAAAGAAGAGAGCAGTTCCGAGAACTTTATTTTGGGTAGCATATAATCGGTTATATTTTTCAAGGAAGGTCTCAGCCCTCATTAGTTTCATCTTCTCATACAGTCTCTTTTGCCCAGAAGTATATATAAGTATAAGAGAAAGAATGAAAAGTGCTATGATGACAGACCAATATCCTCCGTGGGGAATTTTATAACTATTTGAAAGAAGGAATATTATGTCAATAAACGTTATAAATAGTGAAATAAGAGCTTTAGTTATATCTTTCCTGTGATAAAATATCGAAGTCATCAGTATGCCCGTGATAGACATAGTTCCTGTAACTGCCAATCCATATGCAGCTGCAAGTCTACTTGATTCTTTAAATACAAGCATCATAAATAATACAGAAGCAAGAAGTAGCCAGTTTACGGCACTTATGTAAATTTGTGACTTCAATTCCCCTGATGTATAATCAATCTTTAACATTGGCATTGCTCGGGTCGTTATGCCCTGATATACTATAGAAAACATGCTACTTATCATAGCCTGAGAAGCGATAACTGAAGCGACGATGCTGAGGATAAGGAATGGGATATAAAGCATGTTTGCCTGTTGATTTATCATCTCATACAAAAAATTTGTCGATCCTGGATTTCGAATAAGGAATGCACCCTGACCGAGATAATTCAAAACAAGTGCTACAAATACGAATCTCCATGCTTTTAAAATAGGTTCTCTTCCTAGGTGTCCCATATCAGCATATAATGCTTCACCCCCTGTAGCGCACAGTATAACTTCTGAGAGTACAAAAAATCCTATAATCCCATTGTCCAAAAGGAATCTAATAGCGTAATAAGGATTGATAGCCTTAAGCACTTCTGGGGTATAGAAAATAGAAGCGATACCTGAAAATCCTATAGCTGCAAACCATAGAACCATTACAGGTCCAAAGACCCATGTAATTTTTTCTATCCCTTTGCTCTGAACTGAAAAAAGTGCTATTGCAATTAAACCAGAAATGAGTATAATAATGCCTGGACTTATATTTTCAAATTGAGGAATTATCCGCAGGCCCTCTACTGCACTCAGAATAGTTATTGCAGGAGTGATTACTCCATCTCCCATGAGGAAAGATGTTCCTATATAAGCTAGCAATGTAACTAGAGCTACATTTCTACTCGACTTGAGGAGGGGAACAAGTATTTCTTTTAAAACTATTGTACCTCCTTCCCCCTTTTTACCCAGGCTCATTGCAAGCCAGGCATATTCCATAGTTACAAGTATAATAAGTGTCCAGATGATTAAAGATAAAACTCCCATTATGTGAGTATATGTAGGTCTTGTAAGAATAAAGATAACAGTCAGAGTATATATCGGACTTGTACCGATATCTCCAAAAACAAGTCCCATAGAGTTCAGTATTCCTCTAAAATTATTGTTAGACATAGTACACTCTCTGTGTTTTATAGTATTTTGGATAAATGCTTTTCAGAAAGGTTCTGAACAAATAAACATGATATATGTTGCAAATTTATATAAGTTGCAATTTTTAGAATTTAAAAAGAGTAAGAAACCAAGAAGATTTATATAACTTTTGACCCGATATCGGAATTATTAGTTATTATTTATTTACATTTTTATCGGTTATTTGATAGTGTTATTAAGTCTTATTAAAATCTATCTATTGATTTAAACTTTACAATATTTATTACTCAATATTACAGAATAATAATACTATCACGCATTGCTGGAAATTGTTAGTTTGTAGATAAGAATAAAACTTATATAACGATTTTTTCATTTTTACTTGCTTTTACTTATAAATATAGTTATCTCAAGAAATAATCTCAAGAAATATTCTGTTTCCCTAGATATTTCACTGGATGGTAATTAAAGTAACTCGCAAGTAAGATTCGATCAAAATTGGTCTTCTGATAGAAACGTTAATTGCGGTTTTTGTATTCTTTTTTGCTCCGAATATTGCTGCAATTTTCACAGGAACCCAAAGTGCAGTCCATATTGCTCCTGAGCTGACAAGACTCCTTAAGATTATGACGGTATTCTATCCATCAGTTGCCTTTGGGATGCTTTCTTCTTTATTTTAGGGGCAGAAAAAGTTACAAGTGCCTTTGCTGCCATCCTTCTGAAGAGCCTAATTATGACTCGACTCTCTTCTTTTCCTTACTTTTTGTTTTTGGAATCGATGGGGTTTGCTAGGGTATAATAGGGATTGGTTGTGGGTACTGTTATAGGCTTAATGATTACCTTCATCTGGGCACAGACATACATGAAATGTCTGATGAACACGGACAAAAGTGTAAAAAACTACTAATTTTATAAGAAGTACTGGACCCATAATAATAAAATATAAATAGAATTCAGATAGTTAGTAAGAATTCAAACAATTAGACAAATGGACAGTAAGATAATGAACTAAAAAGTCCGGAAGATAAAGCTATAAACAAGATCAGGAGCCTTTGTAAATTTATTATATATAAGGTTTATTGGTGTGCTCTTTTAGTTTATTACTCAAGTTCGGAAAAAAACATTATTGTGATATCAATGAAGGAAGAAAAAATAAAAGAAACAGTAAAACTCCAGTTTGAAATAATTAATCTGTTTCAAAAAAATTTCGCCAAGATTTTTCACCAAGCTGAGAATAGCCCGCATAACCTGAATAAAAATCAGAATCGAGCTATTATGATCATTGGAGCAATCGAAAATATTATGCCCACAACCCTGGGAAAGTGCCTTGATCTTCAAAAAGGAAGCCTGACAAGCATGATCGATGCCCTGGAAAAACAAGAGCTTGTATACAGGAAAGGAGACCCCACAGATAGAAGAAAAACTCTTCTTTCCCTTACTGAAAAGGGGAAAGCTTACAGGGAGTGGTTCATGGGAGAGCTCGAAAAAAATGCCTCTGAGATTCTCACAAAGCTTGACGAAGAAGAAATTCTTGCTTATCAGGAAAGCCTGAGAATAATGCTTACAATACTAAAAAAGCTTGATGAGACCACCTGAACAAAAAAAATAGTATCATAGACCTACTTAGTTTAGAAGTAAAAACAATGAATTTCATTTAAAAATAAGAACAATAAAAACATAATAAGATTTTAAAAAGGCAAATAAACTCGAGAAGGTAAGAAAAACGTAAATAATGTTCGGACAGAGAGCCAAATAAGAAAAATCTTACTCTTCTAACTGTAATCCAGATATTTGTGCGATCATTTTCATTATTACTTTATGTTATTAGTATGACGTGAGTTGTTGAAAAACGTAAGCAAAAGAATATTTTTCAATTATTTCCAAATATGGGAAACGTACTCTCTTTTTCGTGATCGAGTAATAACTCACGGACACGATCACGTTATTAATATCATATTTTCGAATTTAAAAAACCGTTTTCCCTCTATCTTTAAGAGCCTATCCTAAAACTCACTTTGACTATACTCTTTGATGATTTTTAAAATCGCTTTCAGAATCAGAAACTCAATTGATTATTCCAAATTAGAGACCTACAGAAGCAATTTTGAGTTTTGGGATCAGCTCATGTAAAAGAAGGAGAAGACCAAAGATCTTATAGCTGCAGAAACCTGACCTGCAGCTATCTGGCTATGCGAAGGCACTGGTGCATCGATTCAAACTGAGGTACTTCTGAGATGATGCTTTTTGGAATGAGAGCCACTTTTGGTAAAATCACAGGACTGTTAATATTTTGAATCGAATTACTGGAACCTTCAAAATTATAAATAAAATTAGTTTATTATATATTTTTTGGATATACTCTATATAGTGCAATTGTGATATATGTGCTAAACAGGCTATATTCTAAAAGGGTATCGAACAAAAAGAAAGAGGAAAATCACACATCTGTGCCATTACCTTCCATGAAAAGTCAAATCGCAATCGTTCAACCTTTTAGCAGATACATGTATGTAAAGAGTTTGCATAGTCTACCAAAACGAGTATTTAAAGTTTTAGCTTCATTCTCAAAAACATTTTGCATGAAAAGAAATTTACAATGGTTTGCAGATATCGTTTTTACCCCTTGCACTATATTATAAAGCTCCAGTCAGGATTATGGCCCTTTCCAAATGATTAGCTACTTTTAGGACTTCCTATAAATCCTCTTTTGTAGGAATCTTTAGATTTTTCTCAAGCGTTATCGCTTTTCCTGTGTGGGGCAATTTCGGTAACTCGATATAAAAAGTCGAAAAAAATGATTTTACTCCCGCCATTTGATTCTTTATTGTGTATGGAGCATTCCTCATTTCCTGCAGAT
>DASXVB010000332.1:0-2757 GCA_036504475.1 Methanosarcina sp. | reverse complement strand
TTCGACCCTCCTACACAGGATTGTATTATATATATAGGACTGGTAGCCATGAACAAACATTCTATAGAGATTTTTCGGGAGAACGAGAAAAGAGCCTGCAAAGTCTTCAGGGTTTGCTATTAAATGATTCATCATTGCTCTCTCATGCCCAAGGCGGAGGGGATATGTTTTCAGGCCTTCCTTGAAATCACGGGTTTCTTTAACGAACTTGCGGGCTTCCTTTGTATCTTCTGGCTCATCAGGGAAAGGTTCGGCAATATATAGCAGGGCCGCCTTTTCAAAATCCCCTTCAACAATGGCTTTTCCTACCAGATGAGTAACAGGGCGTACAGACCCGAAGCGTTGGATCCCGAAGAAGTTCGGAACGCCGCCCTGAGTAATAATCTCATTTGTAGTCTTTTCAAGCAGTTTTTCTGTTTCCTCATACGAGTGAGCTATATTCCGGATGGTAATTATGAAATTGTTTCCCCACAGGTCTCCGAGCTCTATGGACTTTCTGGAGCGACCCAGCACTTTCAACTCTATGTCTTTTAAGTGTATCTTTTCAATTTCGGAGGCATCAACATCAAAAATGCTGATTTTTTGAGTGGTAAGTGCACGTTTGTCCTTTGTGCCTGCAACACTGATTCTCTTCTGGCTTATCTGAAGGATTCTTGCGAGAGTTCGGGTCAGGTGATGCGTATCCCAGTCACGCTTTACTAATTCAAGAATAAGATATTTCCCTTCCTTTTCTTCACTCCGGTTCGTAACCTCTTTAACGACAAAATCCTCTACTTCCTGGCGAAGGTGCCCTCCGAGGCCATTGGTATCTGTAGAGTAAAGGTTTACTCCAATCTGTTTTTCTATTTTCGGCACTTGCATGGATAAAAAACACTCCTCTATTTGCATATCTGGTGAAGTTACAAAGTCCGCCTGGGGTTAATGTCGATAGTTCTTACTTCACTCGTATCTATGAAGGTCCAGCTTTTGTATGTCTTATTTACGGTGACAGCCTTAATTTTTGTCGGGGCCGTCTTTCCGGGAAGCCCACCTGCATAAAGGCTTGAAGTTGGATCGAGCATCAACCAGGAACCATATTCGTCGGTCAGGTAATTTACATCGACATTTCCATAATAAGCCCTGATCCCTTTGACTGAAGCATTTATCGCATTGGTTCCATTACCTATATATACCGCAGCAAAGGCATGACTGTTGGTCAGGTAGACTCGGGTTGTGCCTCCTACAGCTTCGATCATAGATGAGAGAAGAATTGCCTGATCTTCACAGTCTCCGGCTCCTATTCTCAGAGTAACGTTGGCAGGCTCCCAAACGTCATTATCCCTTGGATCACTGACATATTTGACTTTATCTTTTACCATGTCAAAGAGGGCACAGACCTGATAGATATTATATGCTCCTGGATATGAGCGAGCCACTTCTGCTGCCTTATTCCTCACATCAGGTTCGGTTGGTTCCACAAGTCGATTTACAGTTCCAAAATAAGAAACAGGATTATATCTGTATACTGGAGCCGAATTTTCTGGCATTGGTTTCAAGTTTACAGTGAAGCTTTTCAGGGAATATGCCTTGTACTCATGCCATTTTCCTTCTGAGGTCTCGGCAAGCAGCCATAGGACAATACTAAAACTGGCTTTTTCTTTTTCAGGTATCTGAACTGCGATTACTCCGAGATTTTGTTCTTCACCGGGAGCAAGCAAAACTCCACAATTCTCAGAATAAATCTGATTTTTGGAGGCATTAACCGAAACCCCATACCTTTCAATAAAAATTTGATTTCTTCCTTGATTTTTGATACTGACTCTAATATAGCCAGTTCCTCCCTGATAATATTCTGAGGTTTGGTAGTTGCTGTTCAAGGCGAAACCAGGCTGTAATAGGGTTCTTCGAATAGGAGTAAGTTCGCTTTCTCTTGGGGAATAAGCAGGTATTGACGGGAGAGTAAATAAAGCTGAATCAGGAGTAAAAGCACTCTCTTGGTTTTCCGGATACAGTTCTGAGACTATATAATCTGTTATCTCATCTCCAAAATTCTTAATAGAATCCGAAGACAGTATCCCAGTAAGTGTAGCGAGCGTAAGGCATATGCATAAAACAGCAATTATTGAGGCTGCCTCTTTTCCTGAAACCTCTGAAATCTTCATGATGTCCTCCTGAATCGAACACAGGCAGAACCCTTTTCATGATCGAAGGAGCTATCTATAGATAGCCTCTGCTCTGATTAATTTTAGTGCAGTCCTTATAACCCTGATTTCCAGGCATCCAGCACTTAAACAAGTTTAAGGTCCCGCGTAATTTTATCTATAAGTTCTTCCTTTGCTGGCCCTATCCCGAGCACTGTAACCGTTCCTGGCGGAATTTCCGTAAGCCCGGCATCTTGTATAAGAGCAGTAGGGAGTCCTTCCCTTCTAGCTTTTTCCTTAAGCTCATAAAGATCTTTAAGAGTAGGGACTTTCAGGACAATTTTTTTCTGCCCGCCTTCTTTCCATTTTTCAAGATCACCTTTGCTTGCCCACTCAGCAGCAGAAATGGCAGCATGAGCAACCTGTACTGCAAACTTGCCTTTGGAAAGCTTCAGGTCATCCCGCGTAACTATACACTGTTTATATTCACTCATCCTTTGCCTCGGGCTTATTCAAGGTCCACCTATCTCTTAAATGTTTTCGATGAAGGTGTCTGGGTCTTATTTATCCAATTATATTTATATTTATATATAATTATTTATACTGTTATTTCCCCATCCCCAGAGTAAGCATTAAA
>DASXVB010000331.1:0-2140 GCA_036504475.1 Methanosarcina sp. | reverse complement strand
CGTAGTTGCAAAAGGTATTTCCCAGAATACAGAACAGAATCGGGAGACGCCAATTCTTTTTAAGGATTGCCATCTCTTCTAGAAAGCCAACTATTCCTTTTTTTTCGACAGGAAGGTTATCGACCTTTTCAAGGGCCATATCTACAAATTCACTGTTTATATCGATAGGGTAATAACGTATCGATACTTTTCCGGAGGCTGGGTTCTCAGCCAGATTCTTTCTTACGAGTGATTCGAGAAAAATTCTTTCCTTATCCCCGTTTCCTACTCCCACACTTACGAGACTCATGCCTGTAGGAATAAATCCCACGATTGAATCAAGATTTTTTTCAAGAAGGACTTTAAGCTGTCTGGCTACAGGAAAAGTCTCAACTCCATCAAGTTTCAGCCAATTTTTTGCTCCGCCTGTGCCAGTATATAGAAGATAATCAGGCAGTTCATGGTTTTTCAAGCATTCACAGAGTCTTCTTTCTACGTCCTTCTTACTGATAATTACTATCTTTTCCTTATTCCCCGAAACTTGTCCATACTCCACTCTTCCTGTACTGTTCAATTTCTCACATCCTCGAACTATTCAACAGCACACACCTCAGATCATTTCTTCCGGGTTATTGCTTGATCTCTATTCGCTGCCATTCTGCCATTTATTTGAAGCACTGCTGGCACTCCATTCTGAGGGCTTTGAGAGGATCAACACCATTATTCACTCCTACGCTGTAAGCATACCCTCGGCAGCCTATGCACTCTTCAGTATGTTCACAGTTTCCACATCTTCCTTCGAGCATTTTATCGATGTTTCGGACATATGTGAAAAGATCGGAATCATAAATCTTCCGAAGGCTCATTTTATTTACATTATAGGGATATTCCCCGTTAACTCTTAATGCAGGATGTTCGTCCAGCTTTGTAGGCGCACAGGGCCGAACATTTCCTTCTATATTGATATACAGACTGTAAAGATGCTGAAGGCAACCGCTTGCAGTAATTGGCGTATAGGGCAGCCAGTCGTACCTGTAGTATTCCCGGTCTATTTTCAAAAGTTTTAACTTGTATTCTTTTATTTCGTTAGCTGTCAGCAGTTTATCCTCAAGTTCGTCATTTGCCCTGCCCGTCGGCGTTAGAATTTCCATATTGGGAAAGATATCGTTTTGCCTGCAGAAATGCCAGATGTCCTCAATTTCTTCCAGATTCATTTTATTACTTACGAAAGATACTCCCAGGCGGAGTTCTCCAGGTTCTGTCGGTTTTGAAAATCCTGATTTAAGGAGGTTTTCGAGCCCCTTTCTGAGATTTTTAAAGGTGCCTTCTCTTCCTGCCAGGTAATCCTGAACTTCAGGCTTAAGGGAATCTAGCTTTCCCATTACTGAGGCATTGTGTTTGTACAGGAACTCTGCAAGCTCTTTTGTCATCAAAACCGTATTTGAAAAAATCACTGGGACTATTCCCAGGGAATCGATATAAGCAATTAAATCCCTGAAATTAGGGTGCAGAGTCGGCTCTCCTCCTCCTATTACGACAACCGATCTTATCCCGAGTTCTTTTGCTTCCAAAATTATATGCTTAAGATTACTGAAATCGGCTATTTTTGCCGAATCCTCTCCGCTCTGAGCATAGCAGTAGCGACAGCGGAGATTGCATGATTTGTTCGTTTCAAGACGTATAGCCAAAAGTCTGTTTGAGTTTCGAGCTTCACGCGCTTCCTGTGCCCCATACATATATCCCCTCAGTACCGGAGGTGGTGAAAACAGACTTAATGCGTCAATATTTTTCGGTTTTTTTCTCAACATATTAAAAGGTATGGGTTCTACCCCTTATCAAGTTACAAGAAACTAAGTGTTTTTTGAGTTTAATCTTTTTAATGATAAAAAGTAATGCATTGCCACTAAATAATGCATTCCAGTTACTCCGGTTTCGTTTTGTAACTCATTTAACACAATGTGACAAATTCCGGATTATTCTTCTTGGTTAAATTTAGTAAGATTTAATTATCTCTCTCGCATATCTGTTTTCAATCTTTAAGGGAGAATGACTGACAATGAACAGAAAGATAACCATTTTTGGGGTATTTGTCTTATTTGTTCTTCTTTTGCTTGCATTGGGTTCATTTTATCTGGAAAATAGGAACGAGAAAATGTATAAT
>DASXVB010000330.1:0-6465 GCA_036504475.1 Methanosarcina sp. | reverse complement strand
GCAAGATAAACTCCATCTCCATAAAGTCCGAGAGTGACATCCATCTCGCTAAGGCTTACAGCCGCCGCATTCAATGCTCCAAAAGCTTTTTCACTACCGTATGGGGCTATGTCCAGCAGATAAAAAACTGATTTCATTGGGCCTGAACCTCCAAAAAATAGAGTTTTATAATCAAAACTTTATCTTGAAAGTGAAATTACCCTATCACTTTTGCTCAACATTTCCGACAGCTCATAAAGGCTGGTAATTCTTATCCCAGGAAAATAGTCTCTGCAGTTACTCCTCTGGATAATCTCTTCTTCTGGAAGGTAGCCTCTTGCACCAGCACAGCGAGCACATGCCCGAATTACTACTCCTTTTTCCGTAAGTTCGGAATAAAGTTGTCCTAGGTTGGTGAAAAAGGATGGATCCTGACCTTTTTTGGGGATATGTACTGCATCTAGGTAAAGGAATATATTTACTTTATATTGCTGAAGTGCAGCCCTAGCGAGCTTATAAGCAATCTCAGCATATTCAGAAATGTAAGGACCATCAGTAAGTACTATTGTTAGCGTTTTCAAAGCTTCCTCCGAGTTATTTTGATTAGGTAACAAAGGCTCAAATATATACAGTTAGAAATTGTAATTGCTCCTCATTATATGCATATTCTGGCTCCTTAAGTAGTGTACACTTCTCCAAGGTGACATGACCAGCCATGAGTTTTATGGAAAAGCTATAACAGCCCTGTTCGCCACATCTGCCACAATTTGTCTGTGGCAGATATTTGTATATGTCCATGAACCCGACATTGATCTTTTCTCTTGGAGCAGGAACAACACCTTTTAAAATAGCTTCATTGATAATGTTCTTCAGTCTTTCAAGCTCTTCTTTAGCTTCATCCTCGTTTTTAACCATTCTCATGCTGACTTTTCCGTTACCATAGATAGTTGTAATAATTTCTCCACTTTTAACTATCAAGCTATCTTTTCGATCCAAATAGTTGCCTCTAGGAAAGATAGGCTCAAGGATTTTCAAGACCCCACCCAAAGGCGGAGCCATATTTGCAATTACCCTGAATTTTGAGGAGTCTGCTATACATGGCAAAAGTTGTCTAATTTCTGCAATTTCTACAGGTTTTGCCTGAGAGAGATCTCTAATTTCCTCAGTACCGTTTTCTTTCTTACCTTTCAAGAAATTCTTGCCATATTCGCTTATTTTGACAGTCCCTTCTTCTAACTCAATCAGGCCTGCATCTTTTAAAATCTTCAGATGGAAATCAAGCGTTTTTTTCCCAACTAGAGCTTCAATTTCTTCAACATCTCTATCGTTGTTTGCAAGGAAGTTTATTATTTTTCTTCGGGCTTTGTTGGCCATAGCGAAATTCACCAACTTTGTCTCACTCGTGCCTCCTGACATTTTACACCTCCCAACGCTATTGAAATCAAATTCCGCGTGTATTAATTTACATGATCAGCGAGCCTATTTTAAGAGTAGAGCATAACTCTTCCAAAACTATTCCTACGATTAATCATGAGATTATATCATAAAAACCCGAAAACCAAATATCAAAAAAGATTGATATGAACACATTAAATTGTTGGATCTGTCTTGGGGGATAGGAAATGTAGAAGAAGTAAAGAAACCAAAATTTATGTTGATTTCTTCAGTTTAGTCATCTAATTTTTCAGTAGAGCCTCCAGTTACGTAAGCTGTGCTTTTAATTAGCTATAGCTCAAATATAAGCAGTTAAAACCTGCAAATGTTCCTTATTGGATGCATATTTTGGCTCTTTAAGCAGTTTACACCTCTCCAAGGTGGCTTCTCCTGCCATGAGCTTTACAGCAAAGCTATAACAGTCCTGCTCTTTGCATTTACCGCAATTGGTCTGGGGCAGGTATTTGTATATCTCCATAAGTTTGGTTCTGACTTTTTCTTTCGGAATTGGTACTGCTCCTCTTTTGATAGCTTTATTGAGTGTATTTCTGAGTTCCTCGAGTACTTCTCTAGATTCACTCTCGTTTTTAATCATACCTACACTAACTTTCCCACTACCATATACGGTTATAATAACTTCTTCTTTTTCAATTATCAGGCTATGTGTTCTATCTAAATATCTGCTTCTAGGAAAAAGAGGCTCAATAATTTTCAAGACTCCCCCTAATGGAGGAGTCATATTTGCAATTATTCTTGACATTGAAGGATCTGCTACGCAAGGCATGAGTTTTTTGATTTCAGTAATTTCCACAGGTTTTACTTGAGAGAGATCTGCAATTTTCTCTTCATCTTTTTCTGTTTTATCCTTAAGGAACTTCCTGACATGTTCACTTAGTCTTACAGTACCTTCTTTTAACTTCATCAGGTTTGCCTCTTGTGATAATTTAAATGTGCTGAGTTTTAAAATTGTGGTTAATGATTATGTATTTCCCTTTTCACCAATTTATGAGGTCATATTATAAAAACCGAAAAACCAAATATCAAAAAAGATTGATGGAAAAACTTTTAGATTGTCACTTATCTAAAGAAGATATTTCAAACTTAGGTTAAAACAGGAAAAGAATTAAGTTAATAGTTTATTCCAAAATCTTTCGTTTAGCCAAGATTTTTCTGGATTTCAAGTATTTTATTTCCGGATTAAGACTTATTAAATGCCTTCACTTAGAGGCTGTCTTAAAATTCAAATCAATTCTACAATTGGATAATCGGCAAAGCATAAAATCAAGAATTATCAGCCTTATAGGATATGCTTTCCGATGGGTTTAACTCAATTCTTTAGCTCAAATATATGTATCCTATCCCATTTGTGAGATTAGTTTTAATTTTAAGACACGCTCTAAGATTTGAAATACAAAGGATAAGAACAGTATTACATGGTTTGAAACAAAATTCAGCATTATAAGATATGCTGTTAATCAATTTATAAGAAATCCAATCTATACCATGTTTGAAAATTGAGAAAATTTAAAAGTTGCCTACAAAAAAGGCAATCGTGTAACTCATAAATATCATATGAGATAAGGTCTTGTGTATGAAAATTCCCATAAATAATAGGCAGTCATTACGGCAGAGAGTCCGGAAAGCTTTGATTATCTTTTCATTCGTACTATTGCCGGTTACCTTTGCATATATATCCTGTCCAATAGTACAGAAAGGTGCTTCAGAAGGGATCATGACTGGCGGACTAATAGTCTTCATTATTATCTTTATCAGTTCACTATTCTTTGGTAGGTTATGGTGCGGATGGCTCTGCCCGGCTGGCGGCTTGCAGGAGATTTATTTTCAAATTAATTATAAAAATATTAATTTTCCCAGACTAAAATGGTTTAAATATCTCGCCTTCCTTTACTTTATTTTTATCCCAATTATTTCTGCAATTTATTCTGCAGGAGGATTAAAAACCATTGATTTTTTCTATTACACCGATCATGGAATCTCGATCGCCAAACAGGGAGCATACAGCATATTGTATGTGCAAATCTTTTTTATCACTATATTCGCCATGTTTGCCGGAAGACGTGGCTTCTGTCATTATTTCTGTCCAATCTCTGTGATCTCGATTATCGGCAGGAAGATTCGAAATCTTATACATTTGCCTGCTCTTCACATGTCTGCCGATGCGGATCATTGTACAAACTGCAAGAAATGCTCAAAGATTTGCCCAATGGGACTAGACGTTGATATCATGGTTCAGCAGAGAAGTATGGAAAATACTGATTGCATACTATGTGGCAGCTGTGTGGATGCCTGTCCAAAGAGGGCAATCCGATTTGCACTGACCGAAAAAGCAATGCATAAGTAGGTTCAATGAACTAAAGATCTTTTTTCTTCGTTCTTCTTTTTATGCTGCTCAATAAAAATTCTGCATAAAATGGCACCACTCTTCAAAGGCTTTGGAGAAATGATTACATATTAATTAGGACTTACGCACTCTCGAGGTATAAGATCAAGTGCAATTAGCATTAAATGCTACCGTTTTTCGGTTTTAAATACATGATTCCTATCCCAGTTGCAGGATAAAATTTAATTTTAAGACAGTCTCTTAGACATATTTCCATGATTTTACTTGACCCAGTAACCATTATAAAGGTGTTTAAGATTTCACAAAACTAGTTTGGCTGTGTGGCCTATTATGATATCTGAGGAGATTCTAACATGGAGCTGAAAAACAAGATTGAGATTATAATAAAGAACACTGTGGAAAGTTCAGGTACCGAGACCAGATATCGTGAGCCTCTAATCGGTTTTGCTTCTACTAACGATCCAATTTTCAGCGAAATTAAACAAATAGTCGGTCTGCATCATTTACACCCAAAAGAAATATTTCCTGAAGCAAAAACCGTTGTTGCTTTTTTCCTGCCGTTTGAAAAAGAGCTTGTGAAACAGAATTTGAAATATGGTGTGGTAAAGGAATCTATTCAGGCTAGTATAGATCCTCTCACCTTATCAGAGAGATCAATGAAAAGCTCAAAACTGAGCTGGAAAAAGACGGTGTCACAGTAATTGTACCTAAAGTTAATTTCGATTATAAGAATAATGGTTTTGATGTTTCATGGTCTCACAAAAGCGCTGCTTATGCTACCGGACTTGGTACTTTTGGAGTCAACCAAATGTTAATTACACAAGCTGGATATGCAGGCCGAATTGGATCGCTTCTAATTTCTGCTGAAATCCCTCCTACTCCACGTCCTAAAGAAGAGTTCTGCAGACACAAAAGAGGAGAGAAATGCCTTGTCTGTGTGGATAGATGTCATTCTGGAGCTCTTAGTTTAAGCAGGTTTGATAAAGAAAAGTGCTTCATATGGCTTCAAGAAGAGGAAAAAGCTTATCCTGAACTTAATCAACATGGCTGTGGAAAGTGCACTACTGGTCCCTGTACCTTAAGATCCTGGTGAATTAGAAGGGCTTCTGTAAAGTCTTTGGCACTAACATCATGTGATTACAAAACTGTAAGCGTTATCTTTTCAAAAATAGCTTATTCATTTAGCTATCGAAGACTTTGCAGAAACCTGGAAATTACTTTGCTATTATTTCATTTAGCGTGTACATGATTAGCGAACTGGACTTTTCGATAGACTCTATAATATTCTTCAAGCAATTAGGCTCAAATATACGCACTCAGAACCTGAAGATGTTCCTGATTGGTTGTATATTTCGGTTCCTTGAGCGGTGTACATTTGTCAAGCGAAGCTTCGCCACTCATAAGCTTTATGGCAAAGGTATAACAGCTCTGCTCCCCACACTCTCGGCAGTTTGTCTGAGGAAGGTACTTGTAGAGCTCCATAGGTTCGACCCGAACCTTTTCCCTTGGAGCCGGGGCAATGCCCTTTGCAATAGCCTCATTAATTATGCTTCTCAGGTTATCAAGAGCTCCTCTAGCCTCAGTCTCGTTTTTAATCATTGTCATGGTAAGTTTTCCAGTACCGTAAATTGTTGTAATAACTTCCCCTTTTTGCATTATCAAGGCGTTTATCTTATCTGAGTATCTGCCTCTGGGAAAAAGAGGCTCAAGAACCTTGAGAGTTCCACCTAGAGGAGGAGTCATATTTGCAATTACTCTGAATTTAGAGGGATCAGCTATGCAGGGTAAAAGCTGTCTTACTTCAGTAATCTCTATAGGTTTTGCTTGAGAAAGATCTGCAGTTTTATTCGCACTCTTCTCTTCTTTGTCTTTAAGGAAATTTTTACCATATTCGCTTAGCTTCACAGAATCTTCTTCGATCTCAATCAGGCTTGCCTGTTGCAGAAGCTTGAGATGGAAATCAAGCATGGTCTTCCCTACCTCCCCTCCGATTTCTTCGATACTTTTGTCTCCTGCTGATAAGAAATTCATTATCTTCCGTCGGGTAGCATTGGCCATAGCATTGTTTACTAGCTTTATCTCATTGGGATTTCCAGGCATTTTTAACACCTACGAGAGTTATGAAATTTAACTCATTTTCTTACATAATATTGAAATTTTTTTAGAGCGAAAATCGATGCTCTTAATTCATATGATATATGATTTTACTTTTTAAAAGCTCCCAGGACTGATATCAAAAAATATTGATATGAAATGTAGCGCGTGGATCATATCACAGTATTAAAAAATATATTGAATCTAATCCCATCACTGTAAGAAGAATATCTAATTAAAGCAGAAAAATACAAATTAAGCTATCTAAGCCAGATTTTATCCATCCAGTTAGCAATTTTCTTTGGTCTTTTTTCATAAGAAATTGGCTTAGACAATTATACTAAAACATTTAGATGGTAAGGTTAATTGTCTTAATCACGTCTTCGATAATTAGAAGGCCTTTCTCTAACTCGTCCTTCTTAATGTTTAGTGCGGGGAATATCCGAATTCCATTACCCTGAGTTTGAGTGACAAATAAACCTTTTGCCAAACATTCATTTTTGACATTTGTAGCGATATCTTCGCTCTGGAACTCGATCATAATAAGAAGTCCTTTTCCCCGTATATCGGCAATTAAATTCTCGTAAATTTTCGAC
>DASXVB010000329.1:0-7587 GCA_036504475.1 Methanosarcina sp. | reverse complement strand
CTCAAATTACTAAAAAAGTGCTCTTCGACCTTTCTTTGTATGGTTTTCCTCTGACCCTCACAAAGGCAGACTATCTTGCAAAAATCCGGAAAGTAGAGAGGCAAGAGATCGATAAATTCTTTGAAAATATGAATCCCGATACCACTTATAATGACACTCGGTGGGGTAAGATCAATGAAATATGAAGATGTCGACATTTTTACATTTAACTCTCACAGACCGAAAAAGGAGTCAGTTCCCGTGGATTCAGGAACGGAAGAAAATGCAAACTCAAAGGAAATCCCTGATGAAATAAGAAAGGAAAATCCTGAGGAGATAAATCCTGTAGAAGTAAATATGGGAGAAATGACAAATTCTCCTGAAGACCTTTCCGATCTAGTTACTCCTATTCCTACAGATGATATTGATGAAATTCTACAAGCCTCCTTATCCGACACGCTTAAAAAAGATTCCTCAGAAGACGTGTCAGATCTCATTTCTAAAATTGAATCCGAAATTTCTTCAGACTCGGACAAAACTGTTTTTAAATCCACCTCTCTATCTGAAGCTGCTTCTTTATCTAAAACTACTTCTTTGTCTTTTTCAGATTTATCTCTTGAATCCGAAGTTCTTGGGGGTTCCGGACAAGAAGCTTTTCCTTTTGAGGGCTTTGCCGAATATGGTGATAATTCTTTGAAAGTTTCTCCAGTTTCAGAAGCCTTTGGGATTGTCACTACAGGCATAGAGCCCCTGGAATTAACTCCCTCAGGAGCTGTAATCACTGGCTACATTACATCAGCTCGACGAGATGAAATAAGGCTGGGAACATACGTTGTTGTTCCATACGAAAACGGAGAAAAACTCTTTGCCAAGGTAGGAAAAATTCAGTACAGGCAGGAGTTTGTGGTAGATGATGCAACTGAAATTCACTCAAGGCGTATGCTTAGTGCTCGTGGAACCCCTGTAAATGAAGACGATTACAAGTTCCTTGCTTGCCTTGATCCACTTTGTATTCTGTACCGGAAAAATGGAGGCACACTCACCAGGCGCATGGCAGACCGTATCCCCCACCCTAATACTCCTATCCTGCCTGTAACTGACAGGCTTGAAGTTCAGATAGGGCTTAATATACCTGAAGAAGGAATCTTTCTCGGCCATCTCAGTGTTGGGGGCGAACTTTTAAAAACCCATTCTGAACCCGAAACGGTTGCATACTATCTCAGAAACGATTATTTAATGGGTGATCCTCTTATTTTCAGGCACATGCTTATTTGCGGAAGCACAGGGACAGGAAAAACTTTCCTCTCAAAAAATATTCTCCGCCAGTTCATGAATGAAAGTAATAGGTACAGGCTGCGGAGTTCTCCTGACAAGGCACGGAAAAATCCTTGTTTAGTAGTTATGGATCCTCAGGATGAATATTCCCAGCTTTTCGAGGACAACGAAACCTTAAGTGAGGATGATAAATTCAAATTCGAATCCGAAAATGTAACTTATGGTCGTGTCCTCTCTACAAAAGCTTTCGTAGCGAAAATTGACGGGCAACGATATCCTGGGGACAAATCCAGAGCCGAGCAGATTGAATTTACAATTCCTTTTTCACTTGTAGAACACAACTCCTGGCTTATTGCAGCAGCCGGAATGTCTGAACTTCAGTATATCGGACTTGAAGTGCTTCTTGGAGATTTCTTCAAGTCAAGCGTGCCTCATACTTACCTGAATTTCATCAGCCATATTGATAATGAAGGTACTCGTTCCTACTACGTTGACAGCGGGAAGCTACATGAATCCTCATATGACGGGATTGTAAGGAGAGTAAGAAATCCCTTCTTCTCGAAGGTTTTTGACAAGGATGCGACTTCAATTACTGACATTGTGGATAAGATCTTCAAGCCAGGGCAGATTTCGGTTTTCCCAACCGAATATATAAGCGCTCCAAGAATCCGGGACCTTATAGTGCTCACAATCATGAGCTTAATTGTTGACAATAAGTTAAGCACAACAGGAGAGAAAGCTATTAAAGAAACTCCTATCATCCTGGCTCTGGATGAAGCTCACCGATACTTATCAAATGCAAACGGGGAACATTCTCGCCTTATTATTTCCCGTTTTGCAGATGCAGCCCGACAGGGCCGAAAAGAAGGACTGGGTCTCTTTTTGATCACCCAGGATCCCCAGGATATTGATGATACGGTTTTCAAGCAGATAAACACAAAATTGATCCTTAACCTTAACAATGACGCAGCTATCACGTCTTTGAAAGTTCCGAAAGAGTACGAGCGTAGAATTCCCTATCTTAAGAAAGGACAGATGATAATTCATTCTCCTGATAACAGTGATATTGTAGAAATAATCGGGCTTTCAAATTGTGTAGTCAGGCATCGGTGAGCTTTATCAGGCATAAATCAAGGAACGCTTTCTAGAAAATTGAACCTTACATATGCGCTCCATAAATTCACATTGAAATGAAGAGTAAATAACTAAAAAATTTGGAAGTAGCAAAATTTAATCAAAAATTAAATATCCACCGGGGTAAATTTCCGGTGGTTTATGTTCTACTTATTACTGGGAAAGTGCCTTTTATTCATACTTGAACTCCAGACAGATTTCCCAGCAGCCGGAATTCTGAAATAAAATTCTATTTTGTCTTTATTTTTTCTACTCCGGCAGTGATTTATTTTTTTCAACGTAGTTTATTTTGTTTTTGATGTAACATTTACTGTGGCAGGCTTTGAAGAAGCCGTAGCGCCATTAGCATCTGTTATAGTTAGGGTAACAGAGTATTTACCTGCCTTGCTGTATGTATGTGTAATATTCTTAGACTTAGATTTTGAATGAGATCCATCTCCGAAGTTCCAGTTCCATGAAGTTGGGGATCCGGTACTCTTGTCAGTAAATGTTATTTTAAGAGGTGCATTTCCAGAAGTTGGAGACATAGAGAAGGCAGCAACCAAACCTGCATCTACATTGATATAGCCTTCTTCTTCATCCGTATCGGTTCCGGCTGCATTGCTTACTGTGAGCGTTACTGTGTAAGTTCCTTTTGTATAAGTATGCACTGGGTTCTTGTCAGTAGAAGTCGCTCCATCTCCAAAGTTCCAGTTCCATGAAGTTGGGGATCCGGTACTCTTGTCTGTAAACTGCACTTTCAAGGGGGCATTACCTTTGTTGATGTTACTCGTGAAGTCTGCAACAGGAAGTGGTGGATTTTTAACAATAATTTTGACAACTTTTGAAGTCGCACCATTCGCATTGTTTACTGTTAAGTTAGCACTATAGGTTCCTTTTTTAGAGTAAGTATGTACTGGATTCTTATCGGTTGAAGTAGCTCCATCTCCAAAGTTCCAGTTCCATCCTGTTGCTCCTGTACTTTTGTCTGTAAACTGGACAGAAAGGGGAGCAAAGCCATTTGTGGTGTTCACCGAGAAGTCTGCAACAGGAAGTTGTGTAACAGTTATTGTGACAAACTTTGAAGCCGTAGCGCCATTAGCGCTCTTTATAGTCAGGGTAGCAGTGTAGGTCCCGGGCTTAGTATATGTGTGTACAGTATTCTTAGATTTTGAACGAGTTCCGTCTCCAAATGTCCATAACCATGAAGTTGGGGATCCGGTACTTTTGTCAGTAAATGTTACTTTAAGGGGAGCATTACCGGAAGTTGAGGACGTGGAAAAGTCAGCAACTAGACCTGGATCTACATGTATATAACCTGGTTCTTCATCAGCATCTGTTCCCTCTGCGTTGCTTGCTGTAAGAGTTACTGTGTAATCTCCTGCTACTGAATAAGTATGAACTGGATTTTGTTTATCTGAAGTAGCTCCGTCTCCAAAGTCCCATTTCCATCCTGTTGCATGTTTAGAATTGTCTGTAAACTGTACTGTCAGGGGAGCATTACCTTTGGTAACATTACTTTTGAAATCTGCTTCAGGAAGTACTGGAACTACAGTTACTGTGTCAAGTTTTGAACTTGTTTGTTTCGTCGCGCTTGTTACTGTCAGTTTAACAGTATAGGTTCCTGCCTTCAAGTAGGTATGGATTGGATTCTTTTCAGTAGAAGTTGCTCCATCTCCAAAGTCCCAGCTCCATGTTGCTGCATACGCCGACTTGTCTGTAAACTGCACTGTCAGGGGATCATAACCACTTGAGGTATTCATTTTGAAGTCTGCAACAGGAAGTTCTGTAACATTTATGTATTGGGATTTTGTTATCGTGTTACTTAGACCTTTTGTTGTATCTTTTACTGTTAAAGTAACACTATAGCTACCATATTTTTTGTAAATGTGGGAAGGGTTCTTAGAATTTGAATGTGTTTTGTCTCCAAAGTCCCAATACCATGAATTTATTTTTCCTGTGCTCATGTCAGTAAATTTGACATTTAGTGGTGCATTTCCGGAAACTGGGGATCCAGAAAAATTAGCAACCGGCTTTGTGGGGTCTGGTCCCGGTTTTACAGTCATGTAATCAGTTTCTTCATCAGTATCCGTCTCTCCATTTTCATCGGTTACTGTGAGTGATACTGTGTATGTTCCTGCTTTAGTGTAAGTATGCACTGGGCTCTTATCAATAGAAGTTTCTCCGTCTCCGAAGTCCCAGCTCCAGGAAGTTATGTTAGATCCTGTACTTTTATCTGTAAACTGAACAGAAAGAGGAGTATAACCATTTGTGGCATTACTCTTAAAGCTCGCTTGAGGACTCCCGGCTGCCATCGCTATCGATGAACCAACTACCAGAAGTAAAACTAGGAGTCCACTCAAAGCTATTGCTTTTTTTACATTTATATTATGATATTCTTCCATGCCTATCTCCTATTTAACTACTAGATATTTTTCACCCTATTATAAAATATTTAAATTAATTAATCAGATTATTCTAAAAATATAATAATTCAATTATTCAAATTATAACTTTTATTTAAATAACAAATACATATTAAAAAATATAGCAAATGCTATAAAAATAAAAGTTAAACTTATTTTTAGAATAAACTAACATAAGAATAATAGCCTATAATTTTTAACTTTATTACTATAATATAAATAGGCTAATATAACTTATTAAAGTTACTAATCAAATATAATAGATAAATATTTCGTTTGTTAATAATATATGAATAAATAATGGAGTATTATAAAATAAAAATATATATAACTATAAAAATAGGATTGCTTTCCTACTTATAAACAGGTTAAACTTAAATACAAATATATGCCAAGTTATATAATTTACGTTGGGCACGAATGAATATTTTTTTGAGATATATAAAAATGAAACAACTTGGCCTTCTCACTGAGATTAACTTTTATAATAAAACAAAGACATGGTCAATTAGGATCAAATAATGAGTTTATCTCTAGACCAATTTTAATCCCTAAGTTATAACATTTCAAAAATTATTTTCATGGTCGAAAACCGTAAAAAGGTAGCCAATTTTCAAATCTGGTCAAACAAGACCAAAGTTTCCCTTTTTGCCGGATATGATAAATAATTCCCCCACTCCCTTTCAGCCTTGATTTTTTTTCTATTTTTTCAATTCAAGAGTTCAACTTTTTTTAAAATGTAGTCATGGTCTTGTATTTGTTGTCGCTTTTATGTAGTTTGTTTTAGTTACTGTATTGTTGCCTGCTACATTTGTTACTGTCAGCTTTACCGTATAGTTTCCTTCTTGTAAATACTAATGTTTTGGATTCTTTTCTGTTGAAGGTGCTCCGTCTCCGAAATTCCACTTCCATGAAGTTGGCATTCCTGAACTTTTATCAGTAAATGAAACCGTTAATAGAGCTTTTCCCGAAATAGAAGATGCAGGGAAGGCAGCAATTGACAGGTCTGAATTGACGAGGACACCCATATGTATCGTTTTTTCCATTTTGCAATTTGCCCCTACTATCCTGTCACCATAGATATCGGGGTTATGCTGACCTCCGTTGGGTTTTATTCTAGTTATATTAATAGTTATAGAAGGATTTTCTAAAGTAACTGCTAATGCCATAGATGAAACGAAAATCAAAAATAAAATCAGGGATCCTGCTGTTTATAGTCACAGATTAGTAATAAACAATTTTATAAACTGATTTCTTGCTCTCGCTATTAAACGTAAGGTATTTCCCATTTTCGTTTTTATAGTAAACACTTTTGAGAGGAATTTCTGAATCTACATAGGTTCCTTTATTTTCGGGCACTAAAAAATTAAACTTGACTTTTCTAGGATAGTTAGTTGTGTAATCAAACAGTATGGTATTATTCTGAAATACTGTATAATTATATGAGATCCAGGTATCTGATATCGGTTCGTAAAGAGATATAGAACCATTATGTGCCCCAAGCCTTGGTGTAATCACTAGACTACTATCTGAGAGATTTACACCAAAATATCCTTCTACCACACATTGACCGAGTACGCCTGCACTTCCCAAGAATGTTGGACTGCCTTTGCCTGTACCATTTAGGGTATACCACTCGTATAGCCCTCCTATATTATTATCTTGATTTGCAATTTCTCTTAAATGAAAAACTGCATCTTCATTTAAGCCTTTAATAAATTCTTCTAGAATTAATCTGCCCGCAAACCAGTCCCACTGACCGCCGTTTTGGTACTCGTACTCTTCATCCATTATGGGATTTGCAAAAAAATTCGCAGGATAAGCAGGAATGAGTACACAGCCAATTGTGCTTGAATTAACCTGTATTTTTTTTCTTTGGCAGTTTCAAAGATTTGCTTGGCTTGTGTATAGTTTGCAAGGCCTGACTGAATTGCGATTACGTTTCCACCCATAGGGAACATCTCATCTTCATTAAAATCTAAGTTAACAGGTGAGATCTGGACATGCATCTTATAATATCCTTTATTCTGCTGCCAGAGATGCTTGTTTGTGTTTTCTTTGATTGAACGTGCAGTATCAGTCCAGAAAGTAGCTTTTTCATTCTCTTCAAGATCTGAATACATCAAAGAAAGTTCATTGCATGCCTGATAAAATAATGAATTATCATAAATATCACATGTCCAGTGTGTTTTTTCTGAAATCTGGGTTCCGAAAGTCTTTTCAAACTGGACATCACCCCAGTCTGCGGTGTAAGCCCCTGTTACTAGCCCGTAACTATTGTTATAACGGTTCATCAATACCCACATTAGAGACTTGTCCATCCGGTCAACGATCCTTTTTTCTTTAATCTTTTTTTCAAGCCAGGAAGTATTTCCGGTCATTTTATAGTATAAATATGCAGAATGGACAAGACTTGCTTCCTGATCGGTTTCAACTGTATTTTTATCATTGCCATATGGAGAAATATAATCTGGAATAGAACCATTCTCCGCTTGAGTATTATAAAATGCTTCAATCCAGGAACTAAAGAAATTCTCCGGAAAAAGATATCTTCCTGTTTGAATCATAGTTGCACTATCGCGAACCCATATTTGTGGATAACCATAACCTGCATAAAATCCGAAGATCGATGTTCCATTGTCTACAAAAGTAGTTGCAGAAGCATTTGTTGTGTTTACTATAAGATCCTGCAGTTTATTGATTTCGGGATAGTCTGTTTTGTACTCTAGTTTTCCTTTTTGCTCAAGAACACTATTTGAAATTTCAACTTCTTTTTCAAAAGTTTTAGCACCCT
>DASXVB010000328.1:0-18105 GCA_036504475.1 Methanosarcina sp. | reverse complement strand
CAAGGTTAAAGAAGAAACGGTTAGTTGATCCTGATAAAACTAGCAATGTAGCAATTGAACTGTTAACTATTCCACCAGAAGGAACGACGGTTCATCTGAAAAAATACGGCTTCATTAAGGTATTTCGGATTGTCTCCAAAGACAGAGACACGCAATACTGGGCTACGGATGTGCTGGATATGCAGGAAGAAAAAAGAAAAGAGTTAGCGAAGAAAGCTTGGAAGATTGAAGAGTATCATAGAGGAATAAAACAGTTTTGTGGAGTAGAAAGCTGTCAGGCAAGGAGAAATAATGTGCAGAGAGCACATATTACGATGACACTAAGAGCATTTCTAAGATTTGAAATCCAAAGAATAACAACAGGAATTACATGGTTTGAGACAAAATTAAGCATTACAAGAAATGATGTAAGTCAATATATCAGAGATCCAATTTATGAATTAGATTAAAATGTAAAAAAAATCGAAAGTTGCCTGCAAAGCAGGCAAATGCGTAAGTCCTATTAAATAGAATATTGCAGACATACTGGTGCTATCAATGATAACTGTACTGCCCTGTCAAAAATGAAACAGGACGGCTTTAAATAATTTCTTTACCCTATAAGAGTACTGAAATGAAAAAGAGCGTTAAAAATTCCGATGTCGGAAGAATAGATACCAGAGTAGCTGGAAGACTAGATATAGTAGATATTAGAGTAAGCAGAATAACCAGAAAAACAAGGAATGAACCTGCTATCGGAAAGATTTATAACTGCCTTTTTGCCTCGTATGGTCCTCAGGGCTGGTGGCCTTTAACCGAACTTCATGAAGCCGGTGGGATAAACCCTACAAAAACCGGCTCTATCCAGGGATATCATCCTGCCGACTATACCTATCCGCAAACCATAAATCAGCAGTTTGAGATTATCTGTGGAGCCCTGTTTACCCAGAACACAAGCTGGATGCAGGTTGAGAAGGCTCTCCTGAACCTTAAACAAATACATTCCCTTTCCCCTGAATCTATCCTCTCCCTTGATCTGGAAACCCTCAAAGAGGCTATCAGGCCAGCAGGTTATTACAACCAGAAAGCGACGCATCTTAAAAGGCTTACCAGCTGGTTTTTGAAACTTGGAAACCGAGTACCTTTGCGGGAAGAACTCCTTTCTTTAAAAGGAGTGGGCCCTGAAACTGCAGATTCGATCCTTTTGTACGCCTTCAAACAGCCTTCTTTTGTTGTTGATGCCTATACTAAAAGAATAGTAACAAATCTGGGACTTGCTGACGAAAAGGTAAGTTATAATGAAATCAAAGCCCTGTTTGAGGAAAATCTGCCTGAAGATCTGACTGTATATCAGGAGTACCATGCCCTACTTGTAGAGCATGCGAAAAGATATTATCAGAAAAAAAGCAGCTATGCAAAATGTTCTCTTCTAGATATTATTCCAGATTAAAAAGGTTTTGGGGAAAAAGAATCTAGCTACCTGCGAAATTTTGAATGAATTCATATCTGTATGGAAGTTTTCGCTGTATGTTATTTCTTTATCCGATTTGGACACCTATGATTTGGTGTGCAAATACTTAACTAAGCGGCTAAATATCCAGTTTAATTCTTAGATACTCAGTCCAATTTACTATTTCTCAGTTAGTCCTTTGTCGTCGTGCAGTGATTTGTGATTTCTATTTCTTTAATTTCTGCTCGAAAGGCAGCAAGCTACTTATAAGAGCTTTATTTCGTACCAGTCCGAGAGTTCTGCATCAAGAATCCCTTCATGGACCATCTTCTCGATCTCGTTTTCAACTTGTCCGTAAGTGAACTTATAGTCGTGTGAGATTGCGGAGATGACATCCGGACTATGGCAGAATCTGTTCGGGAACGCCTCATTGAATATTGCTACGTTTTCGAGAATCAAATTCCTGAGTTTTTCCATTTTTTTTATCACCTCTTTTTAATTGTATATAGTTTATCCTTAATTTTATATTATATCGCTTTTTTCTCGACATACTATGCATTGTATCTCAAATATATATAGATTTTCCTAATATTTAATACAGATAAAATATTATTAGTTATTACTAAATAGTGTATTTAATTTCAAAAATCGCGTTTTCAAACTTTAAGATTTCAGAACTAAGTTATATCAGAACTTAAATTTTTAAGAAATAATGAAAAATCAAGATAATGAAATTAAGATCGAGCTCGCCCCAAGACTTGATTTAGTTTAATGGCAATTAACAGCAGGGACATCAGAACCAGGATTAAAACTAAACTATAAAAAAAATTAAACAAAAGTTATGTCTCGTTTACAGAAGTAAGTCTACTGAGATTCCGAATAAACTTTTGTGAACTCTGCACCAAGTGTAATCATAATTGAGGAATAGTAAAACAGAAGAAATAACCCTATAATGGATCCTATTGCTCCATATACACTTGTAGGATTACTGTATGCAAAAAAGAGTACCATAGCGTATTTTCCTATTGTTACAAGAACTGCTGTCATGAGAGACCCTACAAGAACCGATTTCAAGTCAAGACTCTTATCGGGAAGCATTTTATACACAAGTATAAAAAATAGTACAAGAATAAGAAAGCTAGCAATTGAACCTGTATAGTCAGCAACTATAGGTGAAAATGGTAAAAATTGCTGGAACAATCTTGAAGCCGCATAAAGAAATCCTTCAACAAATATGCTTAGTACGAGAAGTCCTCCAAAAAAAATAACAATAACAAAGGACATGATTGCATCCCTGGTAAAATCTTTAATGCTGCTGGATTTAGCGGGTTTAATATCCCATGCTTTCTCAAGGAAATTTTTTAACTGCCTGAAAACGTTACTTGCACTCCAGAGAAGAAATATAAAACCTATTAATGCGCTTATTGAAAGAGAATTAATTTCAGGAATACGTTCGAAAAGTAGAATTATCATATTGATGACTCTTCCATCAACAACTCCTTGAAAATTTTTTATTATTGTACTCTGAAGATTTTCAGATTTTAAAAAAATACTTCCTATGGATATTGAAAATAAAAGGAGAGCAGGAAGACTCAGTACGAAATAATAAGCAAGTGCAGCGCTGTAAGTCATTGCATCATCCTCCAGCCAATCCTTTATCGTTTTGGTAACTAGAGTTTTTACGTACCCCCAGCTCACATTCTCCCCAATATATAATTATTGCACTTTTATTAAAACACCTATTATCAAATTCTTACAAAATATTCTTTTCTTGCGTAGGAATAACCAAATTAGACCTATTAGTGGATAATATGGTAATAAAATCATAATCGAGAGAATAAAAGGAAATTCCGGATAAATAAATATAGAAAGCATGTCAGAGAGACGAGTTAACAAGAATAAAACCTACTAACAGGAATAACATTTATTTAAAATGGATATAAAAGACTGAGACGTACTTGAAGACTTATTAGCTGGTTAAGGAGGGTAAACTGGCTAACTGGGATTAAAAGGGTTAAGAGGGGCAGTCGTTGATTCGAGTAAAAAGAGTTTACGAACAGCCGTTAGATCAGGATGAATTCAGGATTTGTAAATAGGTTTTTGCCCAGAAGGCTCAAGAAAAGTGAAGCAAGATAATGATCTCTGGATGAACGAAATTAAAGATCATGGAAAATTGTAATTTTATAAACCCACATTATAAAAAATTTTATATAATATTTTAGGTGCAATATATACACCTAAATTTAAATTATGATGCAAGGGTTTTAAGTGGTTCAGGAATACGGAGGCTAATATTGTACCTTATATTCTTCCGAATCTCGCTTATCATCTCCATTTCAGTGTTGTCTAGTATTCTTGCCCTGTGGACGATCAGGAAATACCCGATTATAAAGGCTGCGTACTCCCAGGGAGCCCCGGTAAGCAGATGTGCGTTCTTGGCTGTGAGCATGGATCCCACCAAGAAAACAGCAATGAAAGTCAATTTCTTGTACGTCGAAGTGAATGGATGCATATTCTGCTTTCGCCAGGCCCTTAAAGTCATCAGGACTTCGATCGATGTAAAGGATACTGCAGTCCCTATAGCTGCACCTACCATGCCATACTCAGGTATTAGCATGAAGTTGATGACGACATTAATACCTGCACTTGCTACTGAGCACTTCATAAGGAAGTCTGAGTCCCCGGAGGCTAACAAGGTATGATAGTTAAATCCGAAATACGAATTTGCTATGAATCCTAGGGCAAGGATACGCAGAGCCGTGGCACCGCTTACATATTGTGCTCCGTAGAGTTTCGTGATAAAGTACTCGGGGTATATGAATATCAGCGCAAAGAGAGGGAATGTCAGCAGGAAGCACCATTTAGTCATTACTGCATAGATTGAGCCGAGTGGTGCAATATCATTTTGGCCCCAGAGCTTGGATGTAACAGGGACATACACAAAACCCATGGAAGCTACTACCAGGGACAGAAATCCTACAAGAGGGTATACTGCATTGTAAATCCCAACTATTTCAGCCGACTTAAAATAGCCAAGCATTATTGTGTCTATCCAACTCATTATGTTAAGCAGAGTTGCAGTTATCAAGAGCGGAAATGAATACCTTATCAACTGCCTGGTTGGCTCACTGAATTTAATTTTCCATTCCTGCTTGATTGTCCGCTTGGTTGGCGGCTTCTTTATGAAGTATATAGACATTATTCCGAAAGTAAAGATCATTGAAAGCAGATCTGCAAACACAACCCCTTTGAGGGAAGCCCCTATAAATACCGAAACTGAGGCAAACCCCAGCAGAGATACCGGCCTTATGATGTTATAGAAATACATGTTAACATTAGTACGATCGAACCCTCTGTAGATCGCTACTGTCAGGTTTAGGAGTATAGTGAACGGAACAGCGAAAATGAGGATCTTTACCACGGACAGGACTTTGCCCTGTGCATCAAAGCTATTTCCGGCCAAACTCTGAAACAGTGCAGGTGAGAACATAATTGAAAGTAAACCCGCAATCAAGCCCATAATCATGGCTGAAATTATTAATTCATGTACTTTCTGTTCCTCGTGCCTGCCTCTGAAGAACGCAATATATCTTGGCACTCCTTCATTAAGTCCAAGAGTTGCGACTGCACCTGTAATTGAGATTACAGTAAGTGCAAGAGCATATGTACCAAAATCAGCTGGCGAGAGATGTGATGTGAGCACTTTTTTAGTAATGATGTCGAGAAGCATTCCTATAAGGGTTCCTGCAAGTATTACGCCAGAACCTGTCACTATCCGGTTGATCGAGTCGTTAACTGACATGTTAACTCCGTTTTATTGCGGTCAGTTCCCGACTTCCAGGGTCAATGGGCAGGAGCAATATTCGGTGGCCTGGCCAGTGACTGCTTGTAAACGGTTCTCAGTCAGCCACAGATTAAGGTTGAAAAGACCTTTATTTGCACTTTGCAGGAAAGATAAGACTGATTTTTCAACTTTCGAGGTATTACTAAGGGTACTGGATGAAATGGAAAATCTTATTTTAGGGTTTCGGGTTTCAAAGTTTGCTGTTTTAAGTTCCTTTAAACAGCTGTAAGTTTTAAATTTGTCTGTAAATCTGTCTTTTTGCTTAACTTCTTGTCTGGATGCTCCTTTGTGAACTTTCAAGACAAGGTCTATCTTGGGTTTCTTGATAAGCTGCATGATTTTTTACGACCTTTAAAATTGGATCGGAGCTAAATCTTCGATTGGATCCCGGGGTCAATTTTCCAGGTTGGATCATGGATTGAGTCCTAGTAGGTCTATAACTAGCTCGAATGTGGATCTTGGGTTAATCCTCGGTTGGGTACCGAATATTCGAAACCAGACTTTGGGTTGAATCCAAAAGGACTCCGGTTGGATCACAGGTTGGGTATGGGTTGGATTGGTAGGATCTCTGTGAATTGTAGGGTGAGTCCTGGGTAAGATTCAGGGTTGGGTTATGGAAAGCAGGCCTGGGTTTTAGTTTCTGAAACTTGAAGGAAACAGACTTATTAAATATTATTTAAAGTCCCCCCCCATATTTCTATGAAGTACCACCCCAAATAGATATAAAAGCTTTTCGGGATCATCCCGGAATTATCATAATGAGGCAAGATAGCTGCCTGAAGGAAAATTGATTTGAAATGTCTCCTATTAGGGAGCTGGATGAATGCCAACACTCGGTTTTTACCGTTTAACTCGGAACATTTTCAGAGTAGTTAAAAGTTTCAAACTCAGTAAATAACCTTCAAAGAGGCTCGATATAACCTGAAATTTCAACTTGCCCATTCCGGATAATCCAAATTTCTTTTATACAGCCAGAAAGAATCTTGATTCGGTGGTGTTTTACTTATTATATTCACACATAGGGAAAGGGTAGAGAAACTATTTCCAAAGATAAGGATAAATCGAAAAGTAACTTTTAAAATATCATAATGTCATTTCAATAATATGGGATTTTTTTAGAAGTATTTTGATTACTTCCCGCTGCATTATTCTAATGATTTGCATATTAAATTCTGTTCATTAATAACGGAGAATAAGTGTTCTCTTCAATAACGGAGAAATCAAATTTGCGGTGGCGCGCCCCGCTGAAAGCAACGGGGTATGTTCGCGCCACCGCTCGAAATTCCGTTAAAGGAAATAATAACCCTAAACAGTTTAGTTTGAGCAGAAGTTCACAACCGAAAAATGGAATAGATAAATTATATAATCATCAACGGTTACCGGGGAAGTTTCCATCCCCGCAGCAAGATAGTGGATATTCGAATGAAATAAATATCTTCATCAATACGAGGTAAACAAAAGTCACAATATTCTCAATTTACCCTTCAAAGATACGCAAAAAAGAAAATAAAAGTTTAAAAACCCTATTTTCGTGAACCTATTTTTGAACCATCGTTCACTTTGCAAAAGCTACTGTCATAAGAAGAACGAGATAATTGCAAGTATAATAAAAATTATAACAAGCCACTTTGCAATCTCCATAGAGAAACCTGCAATTCCCCGTGCGCCCAGTATATATGCAATCAACGCCAATATTAGAAAAAACACAGCAAGTCCTATCAAATCTGCCATATTTCACTCCCCCAGTGATTATTTAAGCAATAAATTAATTATTAGATTAAAGGTATTTATAATTTGACTGTCAAAGTAAGTCACTTTCTCATAAATAGGCATCTCTATTTAATTGGAGTCTCCCCTTTTAAGATTATATAAGCATTCTAATTCCTTCCTGCTTATTAATTAAAAGGAATTGAGTTCTGTACTCTAATAACAAAAAGCAATTAAGTAGAAGCAACAAGATAAATATCCAACTCTAAAACTTTAAGAACATAGCGTGACTTTTAACGAGAAATGAAAATGATATATAGAAAAAAGTAAGATAAATAAAAAGGAAAACTGAAATAATTACAGTTCAAAAGGTTACGGAATAATCTTTCTAGCCTCGATATAATATCTCTTTTCATTTTCCTTTCCAAGAGAAAATGACTTTCTCGGAAGAATGCCCTTCTTTTTTATAAGAGAAAAGAATTCGCTTTTTTTTAACGGAGGAAGGAAAAAACCGATATTACCCTGTTTTTTTCCAAGTTTTTCTACAACTTCAGGATCATGCTCATATCCGATTGAATAATTGTCAATGATCTCATCAAGGGTTTCAACTTCAAGATCATGTGCGGGATTCTCAAAAACCAGTACACCACACCTGTCCTTTGTAACAAACTCTATTGAATGTCCCACAGCCGGAAAACTGACCCTTGCTTCTTCAATCCTTGCATTAAATTTTTTGAGCAGTTTTTCAGGCTCAATTCCGCTTACGACCCGATGAATTGGTTCGAAGGAAAGCCCAGGATCGTGAACATTTACAAGCTCAACCATTGCGTACCTTGCAGGATGATCGGCCTGTACAGTTACTTTAATTTGTTCCCAGAAGCTTTTTGCGGCAGCAAGGCTGTGGTTTCCATCGCCAACAAGAAGGGGTTCAAGGTTCAGAATTTTATTCGAAATTTCGGTAATTATTTTTTCGTTACTGATTTTATAACCCGTGATATGACCGCCATTTTCCATCAGATCAAAATCATAAACCTGATTCTCTTCACAAATAAGGTCGTCCGGATTTCTGGGAATAACCAAGAAGTCAGGGTCATTGTATAATAATAAAATATGCGAAAGTTCTAGCTCGGCGTTTTCCCTTATCCTAACTCTGGCGGGAAGCCTTTCTTTAATAGTTCTTTCAGTTGGTTTGATAAACGAATCAGATCCATCGAACTGATATTCTTCCAGGTCGACTGCAACCACAAGCCCTGTTCTTACTTTATCTGAGATTGAACGTCTTACAAGAATAAAGCAGGGACCATGGTCAACAAGAAACTTTTTGTAGTCACTTAGAGTTTTATGAATCTTACTTATTCTATTTTCATCTAAAGGCAAATATATTTCCGGATAAATCAGATTAAAAGTAGAAGGGATATCTCCAATAAATTCTTCAACCTTTTTCCAGTATACTAGATCCTGAGTGTGCTGATCACAGGCAATTACTGCCCACTTTTCCCAATTGTCCTTTGGAAGAAGAATGCGGGGAACATGTAAAATCATAGTAAATTAAAAAAAGAGAGAGAATATAAAGATTTCTAAACTCATTTTCTGTATAGGGTCCTTCCAAATAAGCTTTAAAACTAAGGATATAGAAGGCTTATTTTTGGCAATATATCTGCAGTTAGAACTTCTCCATATAAGGTACACTCTAAAAACCATTTTTTTAGAGAAATAGTTTATAATAGTCTTTAAAATCAGTAAATAATTAATATAATACCTTTGTTTGTTCACAATTTCTTTTTATTTGTAACTAAGGCGCCTGATGTCATTTGTATCCATCCAAAATTCAATAATAAATGCAAGGAACGAACGATATTTAATCAATTAATTGAAGCACTTAAGCTCTCTAAATAGTAAATAAATTATTTAATGGCTGTACCTTAATTAGGGAAGGACTGGCACTATATTTAATTGGTAAAATAAGGCTTAATAATCCTTAAAAAATAATCATTTTTTGAGAGGTATAAATATTAATAATGAAGTCTACGGTATGCCAATTAAGTCAATCTTTATTTTACTCTGTTGCAAATCTATCACTCATCCATTTTAATGTCCTGGCATGGATATTCTCTTTTATTCTTCAAAACTTAGTACCTATAAATCAATTTTCATCGGTTATCTGAGTAACTAAAATTGAATATTTTTCGAATATAACCATTTTGAAATTATTTGCTTTTTATTCATTCGAATACCCCGCTAGCTTGCTGCGGGGATGGAAACTTCCCCGATGACAGTCTTAGTGATAAACTACTGAAAAACAGAATAAGAAAAATGACTCTCAAATCTGACAAAAAAGCAAATATGCCCTTTTGTCAGATTTGATTAATTATCTAAGAATTGTACTACAATTGATTTTTTATCTTCTTCTGTAGAGTGACATTCCAAGAATTCCGGCTATTCCGTAAATCATTTCGAAACCAGGAGTTTTTTTGCCTCCATTCTCGGAAGTGTTTGAGCTAGAAGTGTTTGCGCTCTGTGTCTGCTCAGGCGTCTGTTCAGCGCTTGTTGCTGTACTACTGTTACCTTCAAGACCCTGAGTGTTAGGTCCTTGTGTTTCATTTACAGCTTCTGTTACATTAGCTGTTTCATTTACAACTTCTGTTACATTACTTTGATTTCCCAAAGAAGCATTGAGATTACTGAGAACGATACTGCGGTGGTGGCTGCTACTGCTGCTGCTACTGCTGCTGCTACTGCCACTATTGTCATTAGCAATGTTTTCTTCCGTTAAATTTACTATACTAACTTTTGAGGCAGAGCCCATTTCGTTGCTTGCTGTGAGTGTTACTGTATAGTTTCCTGCTGCGGAATAAGTATGTGTTGGATTCTCATCGGTTGAAGTTTCTCCGTCTCCGAAATCCCAGTTCCATTCGGTTGCATTTTGCGATGAGTCTGTAAATTGTACAGAGCCACTGGAATTATCTGCACTAAAATCAACCACAGGAAGACCATTTTGCACCGTTATTTCTTGAGTTTTTGCACTCCAGCCATTTGCGTTATTTACTACCAGGATAGCAGTATAGTTTCCTTCTTTTGAGTAATTATGAGTTGGATTCCTTTCTTTTGAAATATTTCCATCCCCAAACTTCCAATACCAGGAAGTTGCATCTGTACTGTTGTCAGTAAATGACACGTTCAATGGTGCATTTCCATAAGTTGAAGATGCAGTGAAATCTGCAACTGGCGTGTTTGAATTTCCCTCATTAGCGGTTACATAGGCTACCTTTGTAAGTGAGTCATTTCCTTCAGGTCCCCACACTGCTAACGTAACATTATAAACACCAGGTTTTTTAATATCGTGGTGAGTTGTTATGTTCCCATTAGTTTTTCCACCGCTGTAAGTAGCAGCGCCTGTTTCTACATTTTGAAATGTATATCTCCAATCAGTAATATTCCCGGTGACATTACCAGTAAACCTAGTATTTAAAATAACAGTCCCATTTGTAACATTAGAAGAAAAGTCAGTAATTTTTACATTGCCTTCTGCTAAAGCTGTAGGCATTAGAAGTATTAATAGTACTAATAAAACCATAGGCAAGAAACATTTTTTCATGTTGAATTCTCCTTCGGACGAACGCACTTGAGGTGCAAAATAAAGTATGGTTATGTCGATCTTAAATATTATAATTTAGGCAGTTTGAAATTTATGCCACTGATTTTGAGCTCAGTTACGTAAGTCCCATTTTGTTTTGGATGTCTGCTGGCTATTTGCCGTTTGACAGTCCCAAAATTGAATGAATTATATATAAAGCTATTTTTTAATTTAAAAAATTAATAGAACTTATTTATAAATTTAATTTAAATTGTTTAAAAGTACATTTTTGGATAATAAACCATCTAGCTATCCCGTAAAGCTTCAATGCAGGTCCCCTATGAGTTCCAATGCGATATTTAGGAATCAAATGGGGAATATGAACCTAACAGATGCTTCTATACAAGGAAAAATTGAAATTTGGCTTTAAGAAAATCTATCTAATCAGCTTAAAATGACTAAAAAAAAATCGTAAAATCTACCTGGTGACTCGGTTCAAATTATTTGAGATCCTTTATTTTTATATATTTTTAGTAAGTATTGTAGACACTAGTGGAAAAATTTGATAATTAATAATTTATTACCTGTTGGATCTGGTCAACAAATCGTTGAAGCCTATGTAATGAAATTGAATGTATATATGTGAGGAACTAAACTCCTCACCTTTTAGGTGTTTGAACATGAGCAAAATGAATAAAAAAATTGTTATTTTTATTGTTTTTATAATTCCCGTAGTACTTGCGGGGATATTTATGAAAATGCCAATTGATAACAAAATTCCAGTTGATAACAAAACGCAAGTTGGTGGTATGGACATTCAATTTAGAGACGGAATTTCTGAATCGGAAGTTAAATCTGTTCTTGAAAATTACAACATGACCATGAACTATAGTCTAGATTACAATACTAGTAATACTAATGAAAAATATTACATAATGGTAGACAAAGATAAAATAACAGACATAAAAAGTGAACTGGGAAAAAAGAAAAATTGGACTGAAGCTTCTCCTGCTCTTATAAAAGGAAACTATTACATAATTACGGCACCTGAGCAAGCTATCAATGACAAAAATTTTCTTGATATATTAAATAAACATGGTATTCAATTGAGAAAGTTTGTCTGGTGCGAAATGCGTTTTGGAGATGGATCTAAAAATTGGATTCCGGAAATAGATGCAATTAGGATTAAAAATGAGCTTGAAAAGGACGAAAATATTTTTACTGTACATCTTGGTTACCTTTATTATGGCGCATAGACTCCTAATTAATTCGGTTCAAGATCTCTAAGTTACCCGTCGTGAAATATCAAAAATCCTCACCTACCAAGGAAAACCCTGCCACAAGTACCTGAAAGCTGCAAAGTGGCGGTAAAAGCGAATCTTCAGCGATTTGTCCTGGATTCCAGACTCCAAACTATATAAGAGCTCAATTCAATACTCACATTCAATATTCAAATCTGTTTAATGACAGACATCAAATGATATATGTACAAGAGTTAGTGAACTCAATAAAAAACACCACGGACAGGTACCCTCAGTTCGTTATCTGCGGGCAGATGCTAGCCCTACTACCTGAGCGTCGTTATCATACATATTGCTACGATCACTAGTGCAGGGCAGCCTCAAGATGAAGGAGTTGTAGCCCCAGAAACAAGCCTGGTTTCATATTTACCGGCTCCCGTGCATGATCCCATTCAATTATCTAATACATAGGCACTTCGGGATTGCTGCGAAGCAATTCCTTTCCACAATCATTTTTATTCTCACTTTTCAAGACCTTAAGCGTTTTTATCACCTTTTTCTTGGAGTCTTCATCCTTGAATAGGTCAAGTATTTCCTTATCTCTGCCTATATTACAGTGGTAAACTTTTCCTGCCTTCATAGAAGTATTTAACAAATATCATAGCAGATATTATATTAAGATTTTAATGGATTTTAAAGAGGTTTTATTCTGGAGCTTACTTTTAAAGGTGGATGCAGAGAAGTCGGACGTTCTGGTTTGCTTGTAAATGGAGAAGTCCTACTCGATTACGGGATAAAAACAGGAGACATCCCAGTGTATCCTCTTAATAGTATGGAACCGAAGGTCGTGCTTGTTTCACACGGGCACCTTGATCATTGTGGGGCTGTACCCAACCTGATGTATCAGAATCCTGAGATTTTTATGACCCCTCCAACTGCAGAGTTTACCTCTCTGCTTGGTAGAGATACCCTGAAACTTGCAGAGAACACACTGTCAGGTATATCCCCTTTTGATCCTGATGATCTCCAGAAGCTTGCCAGCCGAACGAAAAAAGTAGACTATAATAAGCCTTTCAAAAGCTATGGTTATAGGATTTGCTTTTACGATGCAGGCCACATTCCTGGAGCGTCTGGCATCTTCCTTGAGTCCGAATCTGGAGAAAGCCTTTTTTATACCGGAGACTTCAGCCTTAAGGAGACAAGGCTTGTTTCTGGGGCTGCTGAGTTTCCCAAAGCTGATACCCTGATTCTTGAGAGCACTTACTTCGGGGAAGATCATATCCCGCGAAAAGAAACCGAAGAAAAGTTTATCGAATCGGTCCTGGAAACTCTGGATAGGGGAGGCACTGCCCTTATACCCGCCTTTGCAATAGGCAGAACTCAGGAAATACTTATGCTCCTTGATACTCATGGAATTCGGGCTTATGTGGATGGTATGGGTAGGGATGTTTACAAGATCCTCAGAAAATACCCTGAATATCTTAAAAATCCTGAACTTCTTGATAGGGCTTTCGGACGTGCTACTCCCGTAAAAGACCAGTATCGGGATTCGATACTTAAAGAGCCTTCAGTGATTGTTACTACAGCAGGGATGTTGAACGGGGGACCTGTGCTTTATTATCTGAGTCGGCTTTACAAAGACCCGAAATCAAAAGTACTACTTACAGGCTACCAGGTTGAAGGTACAAATGGCAGGCTGGCTCTTGAGCATGGTTTTGTCGAGACCAGAGGAGATATCCTTACTCTCAAGCCCAGAGTAGAGCAGTATGACTTTTCCGCTCACAGTGGGGATAGCGAGCTCAAAAAGATTGTGAAGGATTTCTGCAAGAAAGGTACTGAAAGAGTCTTCGTAATGCATGGAGACAAAACCGAAATTTTTGCGCAGTGGATTTCGGAAGAAATCGGTGTGGATGCATATGCGCCCGCAAATGGGCATTCTTTTAGTTTTTAAAAGAGAATAAACTTCCCTTTAAAATTAAATATCTTTTTTTAGAAATCCCAATACATTTTAGGAATTTAATATTATTTAGTAATTTCAATAGTTTTTTAAAAAAGTTGCGAAATATTTAAGCTCAGACAATTCTAATACCTGAGCATGATCCTCAATCCTGAATCCGAAGTGCTTAATACACTTGCAGAGAGCATACTTCTGGCTGCACGGACTGCCCCGAAGGCCAAAGGAGTAGATGATATAATAACTGCCCTTGTTGAAAAAGAAGATATTGAAGCTCTTGCTTCGTGTATGGAAAAATTAGCAGATACAAAGGGTGCAGGCTTTGCTTTTCTGAAAAGGGACGCTACAAATCTTCGAAACGCAGGGGCTGCTGTTCTCATTGGTGTTAAAACCAGCGGGGCTGCAGGCCTAAACTGTGGGGCCTGCGGCTTTGAAACTTGCGCTGAGATGCTGAATCAGCAGAAAGTAGAGGTAGATTTTAAGGGTCCAAACTGCATGCTCAAATATGTAGATCTAGGAATTGCTATCGGTGCAGCTGTTGCAAAAGCCAAGGATTTTTGCATTGACAACAGAGTTATGTATTCAATAGGTGCAGCAGCTAGAGTTTCAGGCCTACTGGACGCGGATGTTGTTTTTGGAATTCCGTTAAGTGTTACCGGGAAAAATATATTTTTTGACCGAAAATAAGGCTAGGAAATAAAGTTCGTAAAAGATTCTTACAAAAGCCGATAGACAGTATAAAAAAAGATAATTCTTCTGGTCGGGCATCTTACATGTCTGACCAGATATTATTTAATGTTCAAAGAGTTCCATGTCAATATCCATTGTCCCGTTAGGATAAAGGGAATTTTATACCTTCTTATATCCTTTGGCAGTAGAGCATTGTCATGCACAGTTATGTGTCATTCACTATTTTGCTATTTTCAGTTATCTTAATTACCAATGTCTTCGTCTGTTAAATATACTGTACTAGCTTTTGAGGCAGAGCCCATTTCGTTGCTTGCTGTGAGTGTTACTGTATAGTTTCCAGCCGCGGAATAAGTATGTACTGGACTCTCATCGGTTGAGGTTTCTCCGTCTCCGAAGTCCCAAGACCATGAGGTTGCGTTCTGAGATAAGTCTGTAAATTGTACAGAGCCACTGGAATTATCTGAACTAAAATCAACTACTGGAAGACCATTTTGTACCGTTATTTCTTGAGTTTTTGCGCTCCAGCCATTTGTATTGTTTACTGCCAGAATAACAGTATAGTTTCCGGCTGTAGAGTAGTTATGAGTTGGATTCTCCTCGGTTGAATTGCTTCCGTCTCCAAAATTCCAGTACCAGGAAGTTGCATTTGTACTATTGTCAGTGAATGATACATTTAATGGTGCACTTCCAGAAGTAGAAGATGCATTGAAATCTGCAACTGGTGTGTTTGAGCTATTGCTATTGGCAGTTACATAAGCTATTTTTGTAAGTGAGTCATTTCCATCGGGTCCCCATGCTAACAGTGTAACATTATAAACACCTGGTTTTTGAATATCATGATGAGTTGATATGTTTACACTATCGGTTCCACCGCTGTAAGTAGTGTTTCCTGTTACTACGTTTGTAAATATAAACTTCCAATTAGTTATGTTCCCTGTGACATTACCAGTAAATCTGGTATATAAGGTGACAGTTCCATTTGTAACGTTAGAAGAAAAGTCATTAACTTTTACATTGCCTTCTGCTAGAGTTGTGGGCATTAATAGTATGAATAATACTAATAAAACCATCGTAGGCAAGAAATATTTTTTCATATCAAATGCTCCTTAGGACGAGCGCATCTGAGGTACAAGAAAAAACACGGATAAGTCTTCATAATTATGACTTAAGCGGCTTGAAAATTTTATTCTACTATTTCCCAGCACGGTTGCGTAAGTCCTATTTTGTTTTTATTGTCTGTTAGCTATTCACCATTAGACAGTCATAAAATTAAATAAATTATATATAAACCTATTTTTCTAATTAAAAAACTTAAAAAACTCATTATTTAATATGAGCTTTCAAGGTTTCTCAAAACTACTTTTTCTGGATATAAATCAGTCAATATCCTTGTGAACTCTCAATACAGTTTTCCTATGAGTACAACATGATTAAATGAAATTTAAAGGAGAAGTAAGATCTAACAGATGCTTTTTTGTAAGAAAAAACTGAAAAATCTCTGGTCATGAGGTTAAAATTAATTATAATTGTTTAATTTTGATATTATTCATAGAGTATATTTTAGTTGTGAAGAAACAACAAAGGACTGATAAAATTACGATGTAATCAAGTTGTTTATAACCTAGAGAAATCCCTTTTTGACTAAAAAACAAAACTAAAAAATAATCTCGTATAAAGATTCTCGAAAAGATTGATACGGTATAAAAAAGGATAATTTCTCTGGCCTGGCATTCTTTATGTCTGACTACATTATTATCTAATGTTAAAAATCTTTAAAATTATGAGAACTTTCATCTTTAGATATGATGAAAGTTTCTCTAATATTCAGAAATTCTTCAAATCTAGTCAGTTAGAATTTCAGTTTTTTCATCCTTTCTACAGCTTCTTTAATCCTGTCAACAGGTTTTGTAAGAGCAAACCTGATGTAACCTTCTCCAGCTTCTCCAAATCCTACACCAGGGGTTGCAACAATTCCGGCTTCTTCGAGCAGAATTTTTGCAAAACTCATTGAGGTAAAACCTTCAGGTACCGGAGCCCAGATATAGAAGGTGGCCTTTGGAAGCTTTACTTTAAGGCCCATAGCTGTAAGCCCTTCAATGAGAGCGTCTCGTCTCTCCTGATATACTTTATTTGTTTCTTCAACACAGGACTGTGAAGAGCAAAGAGCTGCAATGCCCGCAATTTGAATAACGTCAAAAACGCCAGAATCCACATTAGATTTGACCTTGCCAAGTCCCTGTATTAGGTCTTTGTTTCCAACTGCAAACCCAAGCCTCCAGCCTGTCATATTATAGGTCTTGGAATGCGAATAAAGTTCCATGCCAATGTCCATTGCTCCGTCGGCAGCAAGGAAAGAAGGAGATTCGTACCCGTTGTATGTCATCTGGCAGTAAGCGTTGTCATGCACTGCAATGATGTCGTGCTTTTTGCAGAACTCAACGACCTTTTCAAAAAACTGCATGTTCGCAGTTGCAGCCGTCGGGTTGTTCGGGTAATTAAAGAAGAAAAGTTTTGCCCTTTTAAGAATGTCCACCGGAATTGAGTCCAGATCCGGCAAGAAATTATTTTCAGCAGTCAGAGGCAGTGGATAAGGTTCTCCACCAGCAAAAATCGTCCCGATTTTGTAAACCGGATACCCAGGATCAGTGTAGAGCACGACATCTCCAGGGTTGACAAAAGAAAGCGGAATATGCGCAACCGCTTCCTTTGACCCGATCAGGGCAAGGACTTCAGTTTCAGGATCAAGTTTAATCCCTTTATATTTCTTACACCAGTCTGCCGCCGCTTTCCTGAATTCCGGCATCCCGGCATAAGAAGGATAATCGTGTGTTTTCGGATCGCAGACAGCTTGCCGCATAGCCTCGACAATATGCGGATGTGTCGGTAGGTCAGGATCTCCAACGCCAAGGTCGATAACGTCAACTCCCCTGGCAATTAGTTTATCCCTTGCTTCGTCTATAGTAGCAAAAAGATATGGGGGTAATGCATTGATTCGATCAGAGTATATCAATAAGGTCACCTAAAAATGATTGGCATGCGTAAGTTTTCATAGTTACGGTATTTGGAATATTAAAAGGTATGGGATGGGAAAAAGTTAAAAGTGGAAATTGAAAAATTAAACTTGGCATAAGCATAGTTAACAGAAATAAATTAAGAAACATTCAAAGTCTTGTTGTTTTTAGGAACAACTTATCTGATTTTTTAACAGGAACTTTAAGTTTGATTCCAACTTGGCCAGAATCTACAAACTCAACTTTATTATTATTTACCTGAATTTCTAAAATTTTATTTTTTATATATCTATCTCCTCTTTTTATTATCAATTCATCATTAATTTTTATCTTAGGAGACATATCTAAAAGAATAACTTTTCCATCATGCAATATCTTCATTGGTTTGCCTAATGAAACACAGTTTTGTTGCTTGAATATAGACTATCCTGAGATAATCTGAAAAATCAAGGAAGTATTGTTTTCAAAGAAAGTGAAGTACATCAAAGTATTCAAGAAAAAAGTAAAAGAATATTTATAGTCTTCAACGTAACTTATTACACGTATTAACACTTATCTTTTCTTCTGGTGGGGAAAGAACACCTTCCTATTGATCGAAATATAACTCTTGATGAAATTAACGTTTTAATTAGACATGAAAACAATTCAAGAGTGC
>DASXVB010000327.1:0-2569 GCA_036504475.1 Methanosarcina sp. | reverse complement strand
ACCAGACCTGTCTCACAAAAGATAATAGCAAACAACAGTAAATAAGTTAATAGACCATATTCACTTGTTATTGCACTTAAATGTGTGTCAAGATGCATGAACAAGTCTACAAAATAGCTTAAATTCTCCATATAGACACTTCTACAATATATTTAATATTATATTATTCATCCAGTTTCATTTGATTTGATCCAGTACTTATCTCCAATTTCTCCAATTGTAAGAATGAGTGGAGTCTTGAGAAGCCTGCTGAATATATTTATTAGCTGGATTTAAAATCGTAGGGATCAAATTAATCACATACTCTGCATTTAAATGCCTTAGATCACTATTTTATAATAATGATTCTGGTACAATATTCAAACATTAATACAGTGTTCGAATGATTTTATTTACAAGTTTTATCTCGACCTGAACTCTGCAAGCATGGAGTACGTATATCATAAGTCCTTATTCCATATTGTTTAGAATCAGAATAACAAGAAACCAAAAATATCTTAAAACGCCATTGGATTTCAGTTAAGATATCCTTCATAATGGATTTCTGAACCATTGAGCCCAGATTGTCCTTTTTTAACTGTGGAAAATAATCAGGTTTAGACTGAAAATCTGTGATATTTTTGTTTTGAATTGGTAAATACATGTAAGAAAATTCCATAACCAGTAACCAAAAAGTTCATTGTACTTCGGTTATTCACTTTGGTCTTGCATAACTGAACCCTGATTGATACTATTGACATTTTTCTCAAAGAAGATGAAATCATCTATACTCTCTACATTATAGGATAATTCGAATACTGTACCCATATTCAAATAATACATCCGAATCTTTAATCTCAAGCAAAGTTCTGATACAAGAATAATAACTGTCGATTGAAGTGCTTGAATACTTAGAGCATATTTCAAAAATTGACTTTTGATTTTAGGACTTACGTAGTTGAACGGAGAAATCAATAATAGGACTTACGTGGCTGAATGGAGAAATCAATAGCATTAAACCTTCTACGATATAAAAAGTGAATTTGACCACAAAATCTATTGCGCTTGATTTTGTACTTCAAATGCGTAGGTCCTAAATTTGATAGAATATGAGGGAGGCAACTTGAGTCCATGATCATTGAAACCGATGAAATAATTCAACTAGTGTCGAGTTTATTAGCATTATCCCTTTTTGTCATTTCCTTTCTCGCATATCTACGGGAGCGGAGAAAGAAGCTTTTTCTTTTATCTACAGCTTTTTTTGTCTATTCGATAATGGCATTTTTGGATGCAGGTGAGATTATTTTTCCTAGTGCAGGCGACTACCTTGAAATCTGGGGAAGTTTACTCAATTTTGCCGTCCTTGCATTGTTTTTCCTTTCCATGATAACAAAAGAGTAAGATAAAAATGGAATTTGAACTCGAAACCAGAAGAAGAATTTACGAACAAATAAAAAAATCTCCTGGCATCCACTTCAGGGAGCTTGAGCGAAGGCTACAAGTGGTAGTGGGAAACCTTCAGTACCACCTTCAATACTTGGAAAAGAAGAACCTGATAACAGCTTCTAATGATGAAGATTATGTCCGTTATTTCTTAACAGATAGAAGCTTAAACGAAAACGAGAGAAAAATAATATCTTTTTTAAGAAGGCCTGGTTGCAGGCATATCCTTATTCAGCTCCTAAGTAATCCAGAGTTGAATAACAAAGAACTTTCCCAGGCCGTTGGTCTTTCTCCCTCGACCATTTCTTGGAATTTGAACAAACTTGTAGAAGCAGGAATAATTGAAAGGGAAAAAAACGGCAGAATAAGTAGATTTACAATTGTTGATCCTCCCACAGTTGCAGAACTCCTTATATGCTACAAAGAAAGCTTTCTCGATATTCTAGTTGATGGTTTTATCGAAATGTGGGAATTCAAGAACTCTAAGTAGTTTGGTCGTCCATCGTTTATTTGAGATTCAAATGATCGAAATACAGCTTATAGCTATGCTTATTCGGTAAACTACCACTTTTTTAAGAAACATTCAGTATGACATTTAAACTGAATCACAAGCCATGTTGTAGGTAACGTAAGGAAAATATCAATCAGGTATTTCTGGACGATCAAAGTTTTGGGTTAGTCTCGTCCTCTGAGTCCTCCTACTTCACTGGTTTTAAACTCTATTGAGACGTCTTGGCTAGTTAATGTGGATGATCTATACACTAAGTTCAAAATACGCTTGCAAGAGAATGTTGAATTGCAAGATAAAATTCCATTAAGGAGTCAACTGAATTATACATTCATAAAAATCAACCGGATAAAATGGACGAAAACTTCTATGCTTACTGAATAAAAGTTGAAATTATTTATTGTGGCGGGAAACATGGAAGAAACTTGGTAAAACCCGCCACATTCTCACATGGAGAAAAGCCGCCACATTCTCACCATGGAGGAAGGCACAAAACATTTTGCAGTGTTGATCCCGATTTATCACCACAATAACCTTCAGTTTTCAGTCTTCATTAGACATAATAACGATTCTGGTACATTATTCGAAAATTAGTACAATTGTCGAACGGTAGTACAATATTCGAATAGTTAATATTTT
>DASXVB010000326.1:0-27993 GCA_036504475.1 Methanosarcina sp. | reverse complement strand
GTGATAGATATAATCTTTATTATACATCCTGACAAAGGACTTCTGCGTTTTTACAAAGTATGAGGGCTCCATGGTAACGAATTCGTTGCTCCAATCCACGGAAAAACCCAGACGCAACATTGTTTTGCGCATCTTGTCAATATTTCCTGCAGTTAGTTCCCTGCACATCTTACGGAACTCTGCACGTGGAACCTGGTTTTTTGTTATTCCGTGAATTTCTTCAACCTTGACTTCAGTTGGCAGGCCGTGACAATCCCAGCCCTGAGGGAACATCACATTGTACCCTCGCATACGTTTGTATCGGGCAACAAAATCAATATAACACCAGTTAAGCGCGTTTCCGATATGGAAATTACCTGTAGGATAAGGAGGTGGGGTATCGATAATATACTGGGGGCGGGTATCTTCTCCCCAGTTGAAATGGTACATGGAGAGGTTCCATTTCTCCATCCACTTTTCCTCAACCTCACATGCATTGTATTCTTTTGGAATTTCTGATTCTGTCATAAAGACACTCCATGATTGGGAAATAGTGTAAGAATTCTTGGGGTTTAGAGTGCTTGCGATTATTTAAATATATCTGGTTTTGAGTGAGGTAAATATTCCTCACTGTTTAATACATATCTAATACTCTAGGATTCTAGGAGGAGTATAAGTTTGACTTTAATTGATTGCACTTGTCTTAGAAAAACAATTTACACAAAAGAAATGTTTCTAATTAGTATAACATATTCCAGTATTATTGGCGTATAGTAACGCTGTCAGAAGGTAACAGTTGCCAAGAGAATTCTGTGAAGTTTTAGAATGATTGAAGAGAAAGAAGAGAGAATTGCAATTTAAAGGTGCATGAAATGAATTTCAGCTTATCTTTGGCTCGGATTCAACTTAGAAAAAGTTAACTTCCTTCTTTTTTTACCTTTTTATGATTTGTACAATTATACGTAATTGGGAATGGTCATCGTTGCTTTTATCTATTCGTCGATCTTTTCATCCGTTTACTATGCTTCTTTATTAAGTCCGTCTTTTTATTCAATTCCTATACTCTTCTCTTTTATCTCCTCCTTTTATTTTTGTGATCCCATTTCTTCTCATCATTGTACAATTTCCTCTGGCTATTATTTTAAAGAAATCTAAATTACCAAGAAGCTTCAAATCATACTTATAAACAGAATCCCAGGGCTGACGGAATGTTTCAATAAGAAGCTCTTCAAAATTTAAAATAGTTTGAGGATTTAATGCATGCTTTAATTGCTTTCTAGTCAAAATTTTCAATGGAACTCCTGAGTTAAAAAACCTATTTAGTATGTTAACAGCAATTATCATATTCGTGAAAGAATTAGTACCTAAATATTTGTTCTGGAAATCTATATCAAAAAAAATTGGGATATATTTGTTTTGTAGAGTCAGTTGCAAGCTTATTTCTCTACTACGTTCTTGCTCTTTCTGTTTTGATGATCTTTCTGGTGTTTGATATTCAAAGTATTGATAAAGCACGTTTTTTATTACATCGGCTCTACTCAAATTATACTTTTTTGCAAAGTAATCAATATGAGGAAGGATTGTTTTAATGTCAGTATATTGCAAGATTATTAAGGAAGTATGCATTTTTCCTCCTTTAATTGCACTTATCACTGAATGTCCTTTTTTGCTCACTGTTATTTATTCTGGCATTTTTAGCCAAAGCCTTGGACTTACCTATACTTTTGCGAAATCTAATTAATTTTATAATATTTATAGATATTTAATCTATAATCTATATATGTACTAATTAAAAAATATTTATTTTTTGCATGGCATCTTTTTGTAATTCCAGTAATATTTCTTAGGTAGCTCGTCTTTCAGGTAAAATTCAAAAATATGTTTCTTTCTTCAGCATGGAAAAGCCAGAGTGTTCTCTCTTCATATGTAAATATGTTTTAACTCGATTTATTGGCTTTACTAGGACATGTCTGCTAATGTAAGGTAACACTCTCCCGCTGGGGAAGATGGTAAAAAGCTGTAACTTCATAAGGAAAACAGATTTTTTCTGATACTCTTAAGAACATCATTAATTTATCATTGAATCAAAAAAGGAGTATGGAATTTACCTACTCTTTAATCAAAGATATCTAGAGTTAACTAGAGCTCGAGTTAAAATCTTATTATACCCATATTTTTAGTAAAGCTATACTGTCATTTTCAATGTTAATCAAAGATGAAGTAAATCATCTACTTTAATAAAAAAGCTGAAATGATTTATTTTGAAAATCAGTCCGTCAGACCGAAATGTTTCCATGCCTCTTCAATATGCATGGTACGCATTCCAAGCTTTTTTGCAGGTAGTATCTCGTTTTCATAAGAGTCCCCTATTGAAATGATACACTTGGGTTCGAGTTCAAAGCCCATCTTCTTGATCGCAGTCATAAAAAGCCTGAGGTCAGGTTTCTTATATCCTACATCCGATGAGAAGATAACGAAGTCGAAATAATCGTAGAGACCAAGTAACCTTAGTTCCAGTTCGGAAAAAACCCTCTGACCATTGGAAATTATGCACTTTGGGAGGTTTATGCAATGTTCAATTAATTTTATACTCTGAGGGAAAGCCCGGAGTTTCCGTATAGAAGCTGCCCGAAATACTCTTGAAGTCTCTACTCCAAGGCTTTTTTCGTCGATTTTCCAGACCGAATTTTCCCTGCAAATCTCGGCAAAGATTTCTTCTACCTTGACTTCAGGATATATTTCCTTGGAATGCTCCATTCTATCATTTACTTTAAACATATAGGTGTCCCACAGTTTTTTCGGCTCTATTTTTACCCCCTGATAGGCGAGCCATGCGCTCAACACTTGATATGTTTCTAAGCTATGTTCTTCTGTATGAATATCGATGAGGGTTTGGTAGCAGTCAAAGATAACGCCTTTTATATGGCAGCTCTCAAATGCCTTCTCTCCTTTTTCGAGAGAATGGCTCAGAAATGTAATTTTACTTTCGTCTGTTTCAGTTTCTTGATTCCCCACTATACTCTTTCCTCCCATGTCCCTTTTATTTAAGCTTTTACTAAATTGCCTTTTTATCTATAATTAATTGCCTTTAAACATTCACGTGCTTCTTTTATGAGATAATCTCTATAGCTGCCTTGGTGAATTCTTGCCGAACGGAGAAGGCCTATACTCATAAAAAAAGGCAAAATTCTGGTGACATATGTAAAATCATTTTCATCTCTGCTGTACTCCCATAAAAAATTTCCTATATACGGTTCAGCTTTCCAGCCATCGCCTTTATGTAACTCAAACTCATTTTTAATTTCGGCAGTAAGAATACCTAGATCTCTCACAGGGTTTGCTTGGAACCAGGAACTCTCAAAATCGAGAGCATAGGGTTTACCGTTGCAAAATATGTAATTAGAAAGATTAACATCTCTGTGAACCATACAGCCGTATTCCCTGTTGAGCAGGGAACTGTACCACCATTCTCCAAGCAATTTGTTGAAAGTCTCTCTAGTGTTATGATCCAGTTTCAGATGACCTAATACTTCATGATAATTTCTGAATTCATTTTCCTTATTGTAAGAAGATTTTGTATTTTCATGCAGCTGCCGGAGCATATGTGCAATTGAAGCAAGCCTCTCGTAAAGTTTTTCTTCATGCTTGATATACCAGCCAAGAGATTTTCCAGGTATATATTCGGTTACAAGAACGCAATTAAACTTCTTATTGATTGCAAGAGGTCTTGCAACATTTATTACAGAAGCGGCCTTTTTAAGGTTCTGATATTCGTTCATCATTCCTTTGTAAGGGTTATAATCTTTCAGCTGGCCGGTAGGTTCGGCAAAAAACTTTGCCATAACACTGAAATGTTCGCCCTTGAACTGGTACCTGCAAACCGTATGGGAGGAGTTGTATTTAATAACGTTAACAGAGCAATTTTTATTCTTAAGCCGATACCCAACAACTTCTTCAACAAGCCAGTCCCTGAAAGGGTTCCCAGGGTTCAAAGTATTAACATGGCAAGATGACACTTTAAATTCCCCCATTTTTCCAGAAATACTCCCACAGTTGTTTTTTCCTGCAGTTGCTTTCCTCTCAAATTTAATTTTACAATAGAGAAGCTGTCAGTCTTATTTTTTGATTTTACAGTATTGACAACATTATACTATGATAGTTTGGATGTATTATATTGTTATTGGTGATACTGCAAGGAATTTATTTTTCTTTCAAATTCAAACCCCTCAACATTCAGCCGCGTTATCGTATACTCTTTTTTCCAAGTATTCTTTGTAAGATTGATCGCGGAGTTCAATTCTTGCGATCAATTTATCCGTTTCTTTTTCTCATAGTTTCTCCTCAAATATTCAGTATGTATTTGGCATGGATAAATGAATTTTTATAAAAGAAATCATAGAGTTGTAATATAAATAAAAACAGGATCAGTAACAGGAACAGTTCGCAAAAAATATGATCTATGAATTGTTGACTTAAGAACTACCGCGAAATGATGTAAAAATTATATACTTCAGCATTTTTGTGTAAATCTGTGAAAATTGGGATATAATCTCAATTTTTTGATAAGCTCAATATTTATATATAATTAATATTTATTTTTCTTCTAATATTATATTGGCTAAATAATACCGTCGTAGTGATGCAATTAGGAGCCATTTGCACCGACGGACAATTTTAGCGACATATAATATGAGAATATAATTTTACCAATATACTCATCTACAAATAAATTTGACATACTGATTGGTAAAATTATATTTAGGCAGTGTATCTGCTAAAGGAAGTGAGTTGAAAGACTAACAACCTTAGAAGTATATCAAATTAAAAGAAATTTGGGGTGTAAACAAATGGGGAAACAAATAGTTGATAGAATTAAAAAGACACTGATTATTTTAGCATTAGTCCTTTTTGTAGTGTCAGCAACAGCTGCTTCAGTGAGCGCAAAGGATGGTTACAACCGTGGTGGCTACGGTCATCACGGTGGTTACGATCACCATGGCGGCGGCTACGATCATCACGGTGGTTACGATCACCATGGCGGCGGCTACGATCATCATGGTGGCTATGATCATCGTGGCGGTCACCACGGCGGTTATCGGTAATAATCCCGGAGATCAACTAATACAGTATGATATTACCTAATCTCAATATTGAAAATTAAATACCTTGGTTATGAGGCTCTGATTATAATTAATTGCTTAATTTCCTCACTAACCTAAGAGAAAAGATAAATACAGAATAAACGGAAAGCACGGAAAGTCTCCGTGCCCTTTTCTTTTTTGCAGTTTTTTCGGAAAGTATACGGCTCATATATCCAATTGAAATTAACTTAAGAACATCTATACTTGACTACCCTTTCTCTTAATGTGATGCGATATATGTACTTTGATATATTTTGAAATGAATAAACTAGGTTGATTATTCATAATACTAAATTTTGAGAACCAGTTTTAAGTTTGGGGTCAACCCTGTATAAATGGACGAATAAAAATATAATTATGTAGAGCCTGAAAGGTTTTCAGGCCTTTAATATCCAATTTCCTCTTTTGTAAGATAACACGCAGGGTCATCTGCCCAGATATTCCCATATACGGCTTCGGCCCGTACTCTGAAATTTCCATTGCAAACATCAAGCCATTTGCATCGGGCACAGCGATCTCCGTGAGTTTTTATCAGGGGTTCTCGATTCTTAAGCCCAGCCATGAGTTCATCACTCAGGTCGTTCCAGATTTCACTGAATGGGCGATCCCGTACATTCCCAAAGGAGTAATGCCTCCAGAACTGATCGGCATGTACTGAACCATCCCAGGATACGCATCCTATACCTATCCCTGAAGAATTGCCCTGGTTCATGGAGAGGAGTTCAAGTACCTCAGAAGCCCTCTCAGGATTTTCTTTTAGTAGCTTCATATACAGGTAGGGACCGTCACAATGGTTATCCACGGTCAGGACTTCGGCAGGAAAGCCTTTTTCATGAAGTTTTCTTGTCCTTTCGAGTATCAGGTCTACAGCTTGCCTGGATTCTTCAAGGGAAAGGTCTTCATTTACCATTTCCGAGCCTCGACCTGCATAAACTAGATGATAGAAACATATTCTCGGAATTTTTTCTTCTTCAAGTAGGTCAAAGATTGCCGGAATATCCCTGACGTTTTGCTTGTTGATAGTAAAACGCAAACCCACCTTTATGCCTTCTTCCTGACAATTGTGAAGTCCTCTGAGAGCTGAATCGAATGCTCCCTTCATTCCCCTGAATTTGTCATTCGTCTCTCTTATTCCATCAAGGGAGACTCCGACATAAGAAAGCCCTACATCTTTTAATTTCTTTGCCAGATCTCGGTCTATGAGTGTACCATTTGTAGAAATTACGGCTCTCATACCCTTTTCACGGGCGTAAGCCGCAAGCTCAGGCAAGTCTTTTCTCAGGGTTGGTTCTCCTCCAGAAAAAAGAATTACCGGACTCCCAAAACTTGCAAGGTCATCGATAAGAGCTTTGCCTTCTTCAGTCGAAAGCTCGTTTTCAAATTCGATGTCCTTTGCCTGGGCATAACAATGGACGCACTTCAGGTTGCAGCGGCGGGTCATGTTCCAGACCACAACTGGTTTTTTATCTTTTGAAAACTGCAACAGGTGAGAGGGAAGCCTCTTCGATTCCCTTCCATAACGGAGGGCATCAGAAGGTTCTACGGTTCCACAGTAAAGTTTTGAAATGCCTATCATGTACGATCCTTCAAAATTTCAAAGCTGGTTCTTCATAGCCTTCAACAGCGCTTCAAAAGTGAACTCATCAGGAATTACGTTTGCATTGACCCCATATTTCTTCAGGGTATTTCCCGTAGGAGTTCCTATAGCACCTACCACGGCCCTGTTAAGAGTCTTTTTTATGGTTTCCTCTGCCCCCAGGTCTTTTGCATGCTTCATAAAGCCTTTAACCATCATCGAGCTTGTAAAAGCAAAAGCATCCACTTCCCCTGAAAGCGTTCGTTCGATCAGCTCTTTCTGAGTTTTTCCTTCAGGAATACTGAGTGTATACACATGGGTCTCGTAGACAGTAGCCCCGCACTTTTCGAGTCCTTCTATTAAGACTTTAGCCCCAAAAGCGCTCCTTGCAAGGTCCACAATTTTTCCTTTTACTTCAGGGCAGAGAGCCTCTACAATTCCTTCGGAACTGTAATCTCCTGGTAAAAATGGGTTGCTAATTCCTATTTTTATGAGCTCTTTTTCAGTATTAGGCCCGATTGCAATTACCTTGGTTTTTTTAAGTGCTGTGATAAAATTTTTCTTTTCAATTTCTGAGATTTTGTTAAGGGTAAAGGTTATCCCATTTGCACTGGTAAAGATAACATAATCAGACGTTCCGTCAAGGACTCTTTGTACGAAGGGCTCAAAACCTTCATCCTTCATACCCTCAAGCTTTATCATAGGGACATACAGAGGCTCAAAACCATAACTTTGAGCAAGTGCCTCCGATTTTTCCCTATAGCTTTCCGGCCTCATAATTGCGAGGACTGGTGTTTTTGCCTTGTTTTCTTCTCCTGTCATATTCTAATCCCTTCGAGTCCGTTAAAAATCAGCCTCAATGTGCTGCTCCCCAAGGATGTTATGAAGATTGACAACGTCTCCCACGATTGTGATAGCAGGAGCCTTAACTTTTTGCTCTTCTGCCAGATTGGCGATATTTTCGAGGGTTCCTACTGTTACCCTCTGGTCAGGCCGAGTTCCTCTTTCTATAACTGCTACCGGAGTTTTTGGATTCTTGCCGTGCTTCATGAGTTCTTCAGCATTTCGCCTGAGCATCTTTACGCCCATAAAGATCACAAGAGTTCCCTCGAATTTTGCCAGGGTCTGCCAATCAAGTCCGCTCTCTTCTTTTGTGGGGTCCTCGTGCCCGGTTATGAAAGTGACCATCGAGGTACTTTCCCTATGGGTTACCGGAATTCCGGCATAAGCGGGCACTGCAATTGCAGAAGTGATTCCTGGTACGACTTCAAACTCAATACCTTCAGCTACAAGTACTTCGGCCTCTTCTCCGCCTCTCCCGAAGACATAGGGATCACCTCCTTTAAGCCTGACCACAAGCTTCCCTTCTTTTGCCTTCTGCACAAGCACTTTATTAATCTCAGCCTGGGTCATGGTATGATTGCCAGCGTATTTCCCAACATCGATTTTTTCCGCATTTTCCGGCATTGAGTTCAGAATAGCTTTTCCAGGAAGCTGGTCATAGATAATTACTTCAGCACTGTCAATCAGACGGCGGGCTTTCAGGGTAAGAAGTTCAGGGTCTCCTGGACCCGAACCTACAAGGTAGACTTTTCCGTAATTTCCTGACATGTGATGACGGTTCCTTTTTTTCTTTATATTTCCAGATAGATTATTTTCCTCTCTTCGCATGCTGCTTTTTTATATCTAAATAAATAGCCTTGTCCTGGCTGGGGAAGCCTGATTGAGACGATTATTGTTTTGAGAGAGGAAAACGTATCTTCTAAAGGAAAGATTGATTGAAATGTGAATCTGTAGGATTTAAAGGGCTTTTATAATAAATATTATCCCATCTTAACATAGTTTTATTTACATAACTTGTATATATCAAATATTATACATTTTACCTTTCATTATACATTTTACCTTTCGGCGCTGCTCCTGAAACGCAAGCTCTGCGCCTCAACCGTTGCGCCGGTTGATCAAGCCTACCACAAGTATAATATCGTTTTCGCTCAAGCCTTTTCAAAAAAGGCTTGCTTTGCAGTCCAAGATAATAGCAATCAATAAATACTCCTTAAGTAGTTAGTGAGTTCGGTATGCTTCGCATAATTTTTCTTGGCACTGGAGGTTCTCTGCCTACCCGCGACAGAAACCCGTCCGCAGTAATGGTCAATCGGGAAGGAGAGCTTATCCTGTTCGACTGTGGAGAAGGCACTCAACAGCAGATGATGCGGGCAAAGACAGGGATGATGGGCCTGTCCTCTATTTTTGTCAGTCACTTCCATGCAGACCATTTTCTGGGAATCCCTGGACTGATCCAAACCATGTCTTTCATGGGGCGGAAGGACCCTCTTCTGATTTACGGGCCTGATGGAACAAGAGAATTTACTGAGCTTTTTAAAGCTCTTGGTTATTTCAACCTCAAATACGAAGTTAGAGGCATCCAGTTGAAACCCGGAGATGTTGTGGAAAGAGAAGAATATGTTATCCATGCCTTAAAAACCGAACACAGTATCCCAAGCCTCGGATACGCCCTTATAGAAAATTCCCGTCCAGGGCGTTTCAATAGGGAGAGAGCAATAGAACTGGGTATCCCTCCTGGCCCTCTTTTCGCAAAATTGCAAAAAGGAAATCCTATAGAAGTCAATGGAAAGCTCGTAAAGCCGGAAGATGTAATGGGAGCTTCAAGGCCCGGAAGAACTATCGTATATAGTGGAGATACCAGGCCCTGCGAGCCTATTCTCGAAGCCAGCAGAGGTGCAGACTTGTTAATTCATGATGGAAGTTTTGCGGACGAGATGGCAGATTGGGCGGAGGAGTCTAAACATTCGACAGCTGGGGAAGTAGCAGTCCTCGCGAAGGAGGCAGAGGTCCGGAAGTTAATTCTTACCCATATAAGTTCTCGGTATACTGATGATGCTGAACCTCTCCTTATCGATTCGACAAAGATATTTGAAAATGTAATTATTGCCGAAGACCTGATGGAAATTGAAGTCCCATACCGATCGAAATAAAGTTTAATTCTATTATTTTTACTGATATTTTTACTGGATATTTTGGTGGAAAAGAATTTTAGCAGAGAGCCTGTTTCAAAACTACCTTCCATCCTTCTAAATCAATATTTTGGAGTAGAGAACCACAAGCAATAGGACTAAATGAAATACCTATTTGTGGTCAAAAACATGAATAGTCGAGATTTTAAAACCAGCTCAGATATAATCTGCATCAAAACATAATTAGAATTGTTCAGACAAGAGTCCAATCAAGTTTTTTGTTTTCTGCATCGTAAAGTGTGACCTGCATGGTTTTGTCTTCTACTTCATAGACAGGCTTGATACCTAAATAAAGAGTGTCTCCATAATTAATATTAAACTCACCATTTACTCTTCCAAAATATACCCTGCCCTTTGTGCTATTTTCTTCTACTGTTATACCTTTCCAGAGCAGGTTTGGGATTATGTTTATAACTTTACATTCAAACCTATCGACTTCGCGTATCTCATTCATGGGGATCCCTTTTATTTTTATTTATTAAGTTCATTTAACTAAGTGCCTGCTAGAAAATAATGATTTTTATACATAAAATTATTCCTGTTTTTTCAGATAAAGAGAGATAAATAAAAGTATCAAAAAGAATAAAGTAAAAAAGTTCTACTGAAGTTGGTAAATACATCAGACTAAGAATAAAAGCATTATACTCAAAAATGGTATACTTTAGAACAATAGTTATTCAAAGACATCTATTAAAAGGTATGGTACTTTAAAAATACGTACCTTAAAATTTTCATGTCTTTATATTAATACCTGCTTTCCTACTTAAATATAGAGTTCAGAAGGGCCCTGTAGTGCATCTTTTCTGCCAAGTTTTGCAAGCGCGTTTTCAAAATCTTTACTTGCTACGATCTCCCGATCTTCTATAATTGCCTTGTGAAGCGCAGTCTTTAAAACCTTTTCCACAAGGTCCCTGCCCGAAAGCCCATTTGCTTTTTTTGCAAGAGCGCGGAAGTTACATTCTTCTACCTGCAAGGGAAAGGTTTTCACATTTGATTCAAAGATCTTCACGACTTCTTCTTCTCCGGGGAGAACGAATTCGATCTCTTCTTCGAATCTGCTTCTTATAGCTGAATCCAGGGAATAAATCCTGTTTGTGGAGCAGATAGTACATACTCCATCGCGCTCCACTATTCCATCCATTTCGGTCAGAAGAGCATTTACAATCTCACTTACGTCTCCTCTCAACTCTTGAAATTTTCTGTCAAGGGCTATAGCATCAAGCTCATCAATAAAAATTATACAGGGTGCCATCTCTTCTGCTCTGTCATAGAGCTGGTGAATCTGACGGGCTCCGTCTCCTACGTATTCTCCTATCAGCTGCGTAGCCTTGACAGGGATGATGGGTACATCAGTTTTGTTTGCGAGAGCTTTTGCAAGCATAGTCTTTCCGGTACCTGAAGGCCCGTAAAAGAGAATATTTCTTGGAGCCCATTTTCCGAAGCGTTCGGGCTCTTCAAGGAATCGTTCGATCAGCCTACACTTTTGCTTTGCAAGTTCCTGCCCGACTACATCTTCAAACTTAACGCTGCTTTTTATTTCCCCCGATGAGGGAAGACCGTTTTCTTCTTCAGTTACAATAATTGAGGTTGAACTCCCTATTATAGACTCTGCAGGTTCGACATCTATGATGCGGTAAGCAAAATCTGGAAACATCCGTCGGTCAAAGAGATATTCTCCCTTACGGGCGACATACCCATTCCATTGTTCCCGAGCATAAAATTCAAAAACATCCCTATTTTCAATAACAGGATATTCATCCAGCATACCACTTAACGGATAACCTTCGGGCTTTAGGATAAGAAGCTCGGAGGTAGATTTTCCAAACTCGGTATTATTTTCATGAGTCTTTTTCGCGTTCACTCTTTGTGAGACTGGTCGCACTTTGTTATCAACTCGAATACTTTTCTATACCTTTATAGTAATAAGAATAGCTAATAAAATTAACCCCATAAACTAGGTAGAATATTCGAGTGCGAAAGGCTCACCTTCTCTGTGGAGATAAGATCCAGTCTTCTAAAATTCTGTCTCTAATCGGTTTCTAGGGGTAACTATCTATAAGGTTTACTTCTCAGGGATTCAGGCAGTCAGGTAATCATTATATATGTAGATCTTCAATGTAACAATGTTTATTTTCTGTAGAGTATTACATAAATGTAAAATATTTATATGAGTAACCAAATAGATGATTTGTTATTTAATATTCGCTTAAATAAACGGCTGTGTAAAGTAATAGGCAATCTAAAAATTTCAATACTAAAATTTTTAAATTGTGGTTCTTTATACTGCACACAAAGATCTAATCTAAGAGAGAAAGCTAATATATTAGATATAATATAAATCTTCTAATTATAGGACCAAAAGTTATTTTTGAACAAATGTGAAAATTTATCAATAACTATATCTGTATTATCTAACTAATATATTTATGTAATAATTTTTAGAATTGTACAGTAAGTAATATTATGTTGGTAATACAGCAACTAACGACTTTAAAAATTCCAGTGCCTAAATGGGTAATTTCAGAGTATGATTTTTATGTTTACTATGGAGAATACGGAAGGTTTCGACCAGAAAACTCTTGATAAGATGAATGCTGAAGTCAAGAAAACTATGAGCAAGCACGATCCCAAATCGAAAGATTATAAAACGTTAGTCGAACAGGTTGAAGATCAGGTCTTTGACAAATATTGTTCCGAGGTATTCAGGCCCTCTCTTAAACTTTGAAAACCTCTCCCCAATGTTTTTACCTCCAGTTAATCCTGCAGGTAATTTTCTTTTCTTTCATTTTTTACTTTTTAATTGAGCTTTCAGTTACTTCTATTTTTACTTTTTAAATGAGCTTTCAGTTACTTCTATTTTTTACTGATTTTCATTAATTATATATTTAACTGCTTAAAATTATTCTTAAGCTGCATTTCTATTACTAGCCTTTTTTTAGCTCTATTTTTAGTAATGAATTCTTCTTTTACCTTTAATATTCCACTATACATATTTCTAGTTATTTCTTTTTTTGAGTAGATTATTATCAACAACTTTTTATATGTCTTTCTCTTATTATTCAACTATGGGTACTCACAGCAAAACTAGAGCTCTGAGTCTTTTAGTACTCATTATGTTTTTACTTGTACCAGTCGCAGGTGCGGTCTCAAATACAAGCCCAGCACCTAAGAATTGTACTTCTGAAGATAAACTCTTCAAAAAACTGAGTGCAGACGCCGAGCTCTATAACAAAAAGTTTGATAAAGTTCCTTCTATTATCAAGAAACTTATAGACAGTCACAGCGCATTAGTGAAAATTACACTTGATAATGGCAAGGTTCTTAGTATAGCTATAACAACGAAAGACGGAAAAATAGAGACCTTTTCCAAGTACAACCCGAAATCAAATTTCGAGCCATTTGTAACAATAGTAACAGATGAAAAAACTGTGAAAAAATTAATTGACTCGAAAAATCCATTTAAGGAAGCATTTAAATCCTGGGAAACGGGATGTGTCACGATAGATAGTGACAGCTGCTATGTAAAGGCTTTCCTAGAAACAGCGCAGTGTACATTGGAAAATTATTTCAAATGCTAACTGGCTTATTCCTAAGCGCAGTAAAGAATTAATTAAATATATAAATTAATTAAAAATACTCTTTCCTTTGGAAAGAGTATCTATTTTTGTATCTCTATTCAAATTCCCAAAAATCAAGATTGGTTCCCTGATCTCTGATTTTGAACGATGAATCAAGTTTCTTGTCGTGGAATATGATTCTAAAACTTTTATTCAGTCGAATACCCCGCAGCTTGCTGCGTGGATGGAACACTTCCCATCGAACCGTTGTTAAATAATCGCTTTATATTTTAACTACGTTTGTAGTGTAAAAAATAAGATACCACATGGTTTTTTTGTATGAAATACCGAAAAAAACTTCTTTTACATAAAGAACTTATCAACTTTTCAAAAACAATCTGTTTTGAGATTGGTGATAAATATTATTTTGATTTTGATGCAATTGGTAATGATGGTGATCATATCTATCTTTTTGTTGGTGCTGAACCAAAGTATTCTCCTTCTATAGTAATGCAGATAATAAAAAGTATTACAGCAAGACAAATGTTTAAGCAATACCCTGAAATTAAAATACAGCTTTTGGATGGGGAACTGTGGAATGACAGAGGATATATTGGAACTGTAGGAGATGGAATTACTTCCTATTTATCAAAAACTATATTGAAAATCAGGGAAACCAAGAGGAAAAAGAAGCATCTCCGCAAATGAAAATAATCTATTTTATAACATTACAACAAGAGCGCTGAAGCACCCCGCTGCAAGCAACGGGGTGCTTCAGCGCAACTTTGATTTAAGAAGAAACTTGGTTTTGGGACAAACTATCCATGATTAATGTTTGACAATCTCACCAGGATACGTACATCTTCCTTTTTCCATTATTACACCGATATTTATACTCGTATTGATACCGGTATGCACGTCATCTCCCATAATCACTCCAAGTTTTCTCCTGCCCGAGTCAATAATCCTGCTTTTTATCATTACTTTTATGTTTTTTCCGTCATGGCGGAGGTTTGCAACCTTCGTACCCGCTCCGAAGTTGCAGCGGCATCCTATGACACTATCTCCTACATAACTCAGGTGACCCACATGGGTATTTTCCATTATAATCGTATTTTTTATTTCAACGGCATTTCCTATCCGGACATGATTCCCCACTGCAGTAGAAGGACGGATATAACAGTTAGGTCCGATGTCACAGTTCTCCCCAATTATTACAGGACCCTCAATATAAGAACCATTTCTGATAAGAGTGCCTTTCCCGATCGCAACCTCTCCTTTTATGGTAGCATTTGGTTCCACTGAACCTTCGCATCTCCCTTTAAGACCCTTCAGGAGATATTCATTTGCTTTCAGGAGGTCCCAGGGATATCCTATATCTATCCACCTTCCTTCAAGAGAACTGTAGCCTACAGCTGCTCCACTATCAATTAGCATCTGGATTGAATCCGTAATCTCGAATTCATTTCTTACTGAGGCCTGGGTTCTGTCAATAAAGTCAAAAATGGATTGCCTGAAGAGATATATTCCGGCATTTGCAAGGTTAGTAGGAGGATTCTTAGGTTTTTCTATTATCCTGACAACTCTATTATTTTCGGTTTCAAGCACTCCGAAATCCGATGGGTTCTCTACCTCTTTTACGCAAATGATAGCTTCTTCTGTCCTTGAGACCAGGACTTTTAAATCCTCTTGTCCTATGAGCATATCTCCGTTGAGTACAAGGAAAGCCCCATCAACATAGCCTTTTGCACAGCCTATCGCATTTGCAGTCCCTAGCTGCTCTTTCTGCCGTACGTACTCTATGCTTACTCCCCACTTACTTCCGTCTTCGAAGTACTCCCTTATCTGCTCTTCAAGATAACCGGTAATGAAGACAAAGCCTTCAATACCTGCTTCTATGGCTGAATTAAGTATATGCTCGAGGATAGGCTTATTTGCAACCTGGAGCATGACCTTAGGACAGCTGGAAGTCAGAGGTTCCATCCTTGTGCCTTTACCTGCTACAAGGACGACGGCTTTCATTTAAGTGCCTCCTTTACTATCTTTTCAGCCATTTCAAAAATCTCATCAACGTTTTCTCGGGCTTCAGCTGTGATTCTTACCTTTGCTTCTGTTCCCGAGGGGCGGACAAGTATCCAGCCGTCGTTCATTTCCACACGAATACCGTCTATATCAAGGACTTTGCCCAGAGGCTCGAGTTTAGCCTTTACTTTTTCCATAAACTCTGCCTTTTTGTCATTTGCACAGGGGAGAGCTCCTCTTTTTGTGGCGTACCTGGGAAGCTCTTCTCGAAGCTCGCTTAATTTCTTCTCCTTTACAATCTCGACAAGTTTTGCGGCTGCGTAAATCCCATCCGGACAGTATGAAATCTTCGGGAAAATCCAGCTTCCTGATGGCTCGCCTCCATAGATAGCATCGCATTGTTTTATACCCTCTGCGACGTAGACGTCTCCTACTCTTGTCCTCACAATCTCCGAACCCTGCAGGGAATCGTCAACCATCATTGAAGTGTCCACAGGCACGACGATCGTTCCTTTCTTACCACTGCACTCATATAGCCCGAAAATTGCAAGCATTTCATCTCCTGAAACAAAATTACCTTTCTCGTCTACTGCCATCATCCGGTCTGCATCACCATCGTGTGCGATTCCAAGATCGGCTCCGAAATCCACAACAGCTTTTTTGAGCATGGAAAGGTTTTCATCATTTGGCTCCGGATTTCTCGCAGGGAAATGCCCATCAGGCTGAGCGTTCAGGGTTATTACCTCACAGCCCAGTTCCTGAAGAAGATAAGGGCTAATTGTCCCTCCTGCTCCGCATCCGCAATCCAGTACGACTTTCAGGCTGGAATTTCCTACGAGTTTTTTGATCATATTCATATGGGCTCGGATAGCGTTTCCGTCTTCATCGAATTTGCCTATCAGGTTCCAGGGAACCTTGGAAAAATCCGCATCTTCAATTGCTTTTTCTATCTCGTCTTGTTGTGCCGAGTCAAAGGCCATGCCGTCAGGGTTCCAGAGTTTGATCCCTACATACTCAGATGGGTTGTGGGAGGCTGTAACCATTACACCGCATTCGTATTCTCTGGCTGCATATGCCAGGGTTGGGGTAGATACAAGGCCTATCTCTGTAACAGAACAACCTGCTGCAGTTAGTCCTGCAATCAGAGCATGCTCGATCATAGGAGCCGAAACTCTCGGGTCCCTCCCGATAACCGCAGTCTTTTTTCGGCTTCCCAATACAAGCCCTACGTTAAGCGCAAGTTCAGGCGTAACTTCTTTATTTGCTATTCCTCTTATTCCTGAAGATCCGAAGAGTTTCATATATCCTACTCCGAGGTTTTCTGAAGTATATTTTCTTGAATTCTCTTGATTTTTTTGATTTTTCAATTTTCAGTCTTTCCATCATTCTACGGTGACACTTTTTGCAAGATTGCGTGGTTTGTCAATAGAACATCCCCGAGCAAGAGCAGTATAATAAGCAAGTAGCTGGAGAACTACGACGCTGAGCAGCGGAGAAAGTAGTTCGCTACTATGAGGAATCTTGAGGACAACATCTGCATATTTTCCGATCTCAGTGTCTTTATTATCGGCCACTGCAATAACCGTTGCATCCCTGGCTTTTACTTCTTTTATATTGCTTAACACCTTTTCATAGGTCTTCCCTCTTGTTGCAATGGTAACTACAGGAGTTCCTTTCTCAAGTAGAGCGATCGGCCCATGTTTAAGCTCGCCTGCGGCAAAACCCTCAGCATGCAAATATGAAATTTCCTTTAACTTGAGAGCTCCTTCAAGGGCAATCGGATAATTCAGGTTCCTGCCGAGGAAAAAGTAGCTATTTGAGTGAGCAAAATTCTCTGCACATTCCTTTACTGCCTCTTTTTGATTAAGGATCTGCTGAATTTGGCCTGGCACTTTTCTGAGACCAGTAATGAACCCTTTAACATAATCAGGACTAAGCTTGCCTCTTGAGAGAGCGAACTTTACGGCGAGCAGATAAAGAAGTGTGAGCTGTGTACTGAATGTTTTGGTCGCGGCAACTCCAATCTCAGGCCCTGCTCTGGTATAGAGCACACTGTTAGCTTCTCTTGTAATTGTGCTTCCTACTACATTTGTAATTGCAAGTGTAGGGCAGTTGTAGGACATTACTTCCCTTACGGCCGCAAGGGTATCTGCAGTTTCTCCAGACTGGGTGATTGCAATGGCAAGAGTCCTATCACTAATAACCGGGTTTCGATACCTATACTCAGAACAGATGTCGATGTCACAATGGATTCCTGCTAGCTGTTCAAAAAGGTATTTCCCAAGCAATCCTGCATGCCAGGAAGTTCCACATGCCAGAATCTGAACTCGTGAAAGTTTCTTTATTTCCTCGTCGCTCATATTAAGTTCTTTGAGGGAAATAGTTCCTTCAAGCTCCGATACCTTACCTGCAAGTGTATTATGAATCGCACTCACCTGCTCGTGAATCTCCTTAAGCATGAAGTGCTCGTAACCAGCTTTTTCAGCAGCTTCAAAGTCCCATTCAATCTTTTCTATCTTCTTTTCGCGGGGTTTTCCTTCTCTATCAAAGATCTCTACACTGGTAGGAGTTAGAACTGCAGTTTCAAAATCGTTTACGAAAATAACATCTCTCGTATGGTTCAAAAAAGCAGTTACATCCGATGCGGCAAAGTTCTCCCCTTTTCCAAGTCCTATAACAAGTGGGCTGTCTTTCCGGGCAAGTACGAGTTTTCCCCGTTCGTCAGCACAGAGAATTGCAAGGGCATAAGATCCCTCAATCTCTTTTAGCGCTTCCCTGACTCCTGTAATAAGCTCGCATTTTGCTTCGTTTTCGTCAGGTTTCCCGTATATGTGTTTATGAAGAAGATGTGCTATCACTTCGGTATCGGTTTCCGATTTAAATTCATATCCTTCTGCAGTCAGTTGTTCTTTCAATGCCATGTAGTTCTCTATGATTCCGTTATGCACAACCGAGATTTTACACGGATTTCCAGAGTTATGCGGATGAGCATTTATTGTGCTGGGTCGCCCATGGGTTGCCCAGCGGGTATGCCCTATTCCTATATTGCCACTTATTATGCTTGGGATTGTGGCTTCAAGATTTACTATTTTACCTACTGATTTGTAAGTATCGATCCCGCTGCCCAGAATTGAAATACCAGCAGAATCATATCCACGATACTCGAGTTTTTTGAGGGATTCTATAATAACAGACGCAGCAGAGTTTTCTCCTGCATATCCTACGATTCCACACATTTTTTCACCTTTTTGGAATTAAAGAACCACCGAATGACGGGACAGGTCCTTGTATAAGGTATTTCCAGATTCAACCTGGCAGTCGACAGCTACTGTTACTCCGGCCTTCACAAGTACGCTATTCCCAATCCGGTTGTCGTCTCCGAGGATAGTACCGAGTTTGGGGGCTCGATGAATAGTTCCATTCATAATGATCGACAGGCCTTCTTTTTCCTCAACAAAGAAACCTGCACCAATTGTATTGTTGCTCCCGATTATCGAATTCGAGATCTTTCCATGTGAGTATATCCTGCAGTCATTCATTATTATGCTATTCTGGATTTCGGTAAATGATCTGATTGTTACATTGTCTCCTATCGTTGTTGAGGGCAAAATAACTACATTAGGGCCTATATCACAATTTTCTCCTATGACAACAGGGCCTACAATGTAACTCCCGGAACGAACCCGGGTATTCTTTCCTATTGATACTTTTTCCCTTAAAACAACTCCCTCTTCCACTTCGCCTTCAAGCTGCAGATTCTTGGCGGAATTTAAGACTATGGCATTTGCTTTTAATAGATCCCAGGCATGGACAGCATCAAGCCATTTTGATTCGGTAGAAACAGAGGTAACGATTTTTCCTTCATCAATCATAAGTTGTAGGGTATCAGTTATTGCATATTCTCCGTTTTCTGATATAGGGGTCTTTTCAATAGTTTCAAAGACCTGTGGCGTAAAAATATATATTCCGGTATTTACGATACGGCTCAGGTCTCCAGACCTTTTTTCCAGAATCTTTATAACTCTATTTCCTTCTTTGAGAACCACGCCGTAACCCGCGGTTTCTTCCATCCTTACGGTCAGAAGGCTTGCATCACCTTCATAATTATTTAGAAGATCCGCTATAGTTTTCGGTTCTACCAAGTTGTCTCCGTTAAGCACAAGAAATTCCGGGTCCTCGGGGCCAATCAAACTTTTTGCCTGTTCGATTGCATGTGCAGTACCTAGCTGAGCGCTCTGTTCGACGTACTTTATTTTTACCCCAAAATTCAGTCCATCTTCAAAATAGTCCATTATACGTTCTTTTTTATATCCTACGATCAATATAATATCAGTTATTCCATTCTTTTCCAACGAATCTATTACATGCTCCAGAATAGGCCTATTGGCGATAGGAAGCATTACTTTTGAACGAGTAAGAGTAAGAGGCCTGCAGCGCAGCCCTTCTCCTGCTGCAAGGATAATAGCTTTCATAATTTAAAGAACCTTTTTTAGAATTTATACATTACCTTCTAAATTTTTAAATAAAAAAACTATATCTAAATATCTCTAGGGTATTATTTTTGTATAAGGAGCAGCTAACAATAAAAAAGTAATCCTTCTATGATTAAGAAATAAGTTCTCCCTACAGAATAAACAACTCCATAACATGAATTTAGAAATTTTAATATAATTCTACCTCATATTTTAGCTTTTATAGTGAATTTTATTTTTTTAAAGGTGTCGAAACTTATTTATTCCATGACTCCTGTATGCACTTCCTACTTTTTATGCTTTATGCTTCCTAACCTTTGTAAATTCTGGGTAATTTTTGAAGAACTCTTTTTATTAAAATTTTAATTAATTTTTATACATTCGATAAATAGTTATGGCAACTCACAGAAAAGATTGACACATTTACTAATAGTTTCCTAAACAATTTCCATTCCTTTTTAAAGATATGAAGCAAGAAAACGTTGAGTATTTTTGAAACAAATACACTGGAAAGTGAGATATGTAATGCAGATGACCCTCAAAAACATATAATTAAACTAAAGAGTTAAGCAGCAGCTAATAAATAGTAGCTATTTTCTTTCTTCAATGTCGATAGGAACTCGTTCGTTTGCTAAATCCTTACAAAGCATAAACAAACGAGTGGAAAATTAGTTATGCAGACGATAAATGTAGAGTATAGGGCAAAAGGAAGAAAAAAGGTACTACCGGAACTTTTTTAACACGGTAATGTTCTATGTTTTTCTCAGATAAATTACTGGCAATACAACCATAAATTTAATTACAATTTGAGCACATAATCTAATAAAAAAACTTTAAATGATATGCTGAAATTTTCAAAATTGAACTCAAGCAGGAAGCAAGTATTATCGATATTGAGATTTAATAATGGTTTCACAAAGTAACTATTTCATTGCATAAAAGTAAGCCTCGACGGCCAATTTTTAAGGATTTTGTGATCTTTAAGATGAGCTTTCCCATATATGGTTACGGCCTTGAAACAAATACTTTCACTCTGCTCTCCTTAACTTTATATGCTGTGGCGTTATATGTTAAAACGCCTCTCTATCAATAAATATAACCAAGAGGCTTGAGGTAAGAAGAATGAAACAAACAGCCGAATCTATTCGAGATCGATTTTTAAAGCTTGGTATTGATGTACCTGTAGAGGACATCGAAAGCAGACTTGAAGAACTGATTACAAAATTTAAAGTTCCTTCAAACGAAGCCCAACGCAGTGTGACCAATTATTTTTTGAAGAAATACTCTATTCCTAAGAATGAATTTTACATGAGACAGGCTGAACCCCAGCTTACCGAGATTGCTAATATGTCGGAAAATGGACAGTGGGCAAATCTTAAAGCAAAAGTTGTCCAACTTTGGGAAAATACTCATGAATCTATCTCTCAGGTAGGGCTCCTGGGGGATGAAACCGGAATCATAAAGTTTACTGAATGGAAAAATGCTGAATTGCCTAAGCTTGAACAGGGAGAGAGTTATCTTTTTAGAAGTGTTGTTATAGGAGAGTACAATGGCAGGTTCCAGGTTCAGCTAAACAAGAATAGTTCAGTAGAAAAACTGGATGAAGCCATTGGGGTTGGAGGCGGGGACTTTATCCCGACTGCAAGAGAGTCCGAAATCAGAAACATCTCCGACCTTGCTGGAGGTCAATGGGCCACAGTTAAAGGAAAAGTAGTTCAACTCTGGGAAAATTCTCACGAATCGATTGAGCAGGCAGGGCTTTTAGGGGACCCCACAGGTGTTATTAAATTTACTAACTGGGCCAGTTCCGAACTTCCAGACATGGAAGAAGGCAAGAGCTACATGTTGAAAAATGTGGTTGTCAATGAATGGGGAGGCAAAATTCAGATTCAGCTAAATCGGTCAAGCTCTATAGAAGAGCTTGATGAAAATATTGAAGTCGGCTCTTCAACTTCCACTTATTTCGGAGCGATGGTGGATATCCAGACTGGTTCAGGCCTCATAAAACGCTGCCCTGAGTGTAAAAGGGCTCTGGTTAAAGGTGCCTGTCCAGAACACGGGAAAGTAAAAGGGGAATATGATCTAAGGATAAAAGCTGTTATGGATTCCGGAACTTCTACTCAGGATGCCTTGATTAACAGAGAACTTACTGAAGAGCTTGCAGGGCTTTCCCTCGATACGGCAATTGCAATGGCCGCAGATGCTCTTGATCCTGGGGTTGTGCTAGATAAATTAAAACATGAACTGGTAGGCAGGTATTATACCGTAACCGGGCACAAACTTGATCGCTATATCCTTGTGGATTCCATTACTCCCAAGACTTCTCTGGATAAAGAGATGTTTGATGAAATCCTTACCAAACTGGAGGTGCAGTAAATGCCAGGCTTTTTCAGAGAAGCTGCCCGCAGAATCTTTGCCCAAGAGCTGAAAGATTCGAACCTGACTTCAAGGGACGAAAGCGACCAGTATGCTCCGCAATATGTCTTGACTCCTACAGGGGCTAAGGTAAACCGTATATTCCTTGTTGGGACACTTATCGAAAAGGAAGATATCGGTACAGATTCCGAATACTGGAGGGGAAGGGTTTCAGATCCTACCGGCTCTTTCCTTGTCTATGCGGGACAGTACCAGCCCGAGGCAGCTCAATTTCTTTCTGAATGTGAACTTCCAGCTTTTGTGGCAGTCGTGGGAAAAACCAGTACTTATACCACAGATGATGGGAACGTCCTCACTTCTATTCGCCCTGAGTCCATCCAGCAGGTAGATGAACTTACTCGAAACCTCTGGGTGCTCGATACCGCAAAGCAGACTCTTGAGAGAATAGAAGCAGTTGAAGCAGAGGGAGACCAAAACTCAAAACTTGCAAAAGAACACTATTCAACTGATACAGATCACTACCGTTCAATGGTTAAAAAAGCTCTTGAGTCCCTCAAAGAAAGTTAATGAAATAAAGGGAAAAACACAATCATAGTGTTGAAGTAGAGGGTAAAACCTCTTTTAATTCTTTATATTTAAAAATTAACTTTTAGGTAATGGGCATGAGTTATTGAAAATCGTAAGCATAGAAACTCTCTATATTTTCCAGATTCTGTTGCAGTGAATATTTAGACCCCTCAAAAAAGGATTAGTTTTTTAAGAGTTATTAAACCTTATTTTCCCAATTAAATATGGTGCCAGTCCTCCCCCAATTAAGGTACCGCCATTATTAAATGCTTCAATTAATTGATTAAATATCATTCTTTACTTGAATTTATCATTGAATTTTGGAGGGATAAAAATGAATCCGAATCCTTAGTTACAAATAAACATAAATTGTGAACAAACAAAGGTATTATATTAATTATTTACTGATTTTAAATATTAGTATAAATTATTTCTCTAAAAAAATGGTTATTAGAGTGTACCTTAAATGGGGAAGTTCTAACTGCAGATATATTGTCTAAAATAAGCCTTCTATATCCTTAGTTTTAACGATGATTTGGAAGGACCCTAAATATTACAATTCCGGTTCATCATTCTCTTTTCAATCCAGGAAACAATTCCCTAATAATCAACGATGGAAGTGATGATAGTGGAGAGCCTGAAGAGGGTCTTATAGCTGTGGATGCAGAAACAGGTGAACCAGCTATGTAAGGAATTGAGTCTCAGGTATGCAGAAGGCTACTCTTGCCATAACGAAGATCATTCTCCTATAGCAGGGGCTCAATCTGCGAACCTAAAGAATTAATTGCTTCTTTTTCACGCTGTTTTATGAAAAAGGATAAAATCAATCCAATAGCAACCAATATCAACGCTGCTGTAAAAGCAATGTCAACACCGGATATTAGAGCTGCATTTTGTTGCAATATACCGGGGTTTTCATATTTTGATAAATATTTTTCTTGTGTAGCTCCCATCAAACCAATAAACAAGGACGAACCAAAGGCTGCCGCTATCTGAAGTGCAGTATTTAAAATTGTGACGCCATGTGCACTATACTCTTTAGGGAGTTGATTTAGTGAGTTGGCTTGGATGGGAGCAAAAATCAAACCAACTCCTAAAGTCATGCAAACCTGTAAAGCGATTAAAATTGTCAGTGTTGTTGATCCTGAGATATGAGAAAGAAAGAACATGTCTATGATTAAAGCTGCAAATCCAACAGTTGCAAGCAGTTTTGCTCCCAATTTATCATAAAGACGTCCTGATAACGGTGAGATAAGTGCATTTAAAATACCTCCGGGCAATAATGCCAGTCCCGCAACAAACGGTGTTAATCCCAATGCACCTTGCATATAGGTAGGCAGAATGATATTTACCGCAAATGGAATCATAAAAGTGATGAATATCATCGCGACTCCCAATGTAAACATGGGATATTTTAATGTTCGAAGTTCTAGCATCGGCTGCTTTAAAGCAAACTGACGCTTTGAAAATAGAATCAGCCCGCCTATCCCACATAACAAAGAAATTGGTACTATTGAGTTTGAAAAGCCAATATTTTCTATATAACTTATTCCAAAAATAAACCCGCCAAAACCAATGGTTGAAAGTACGATTGACAGAATATCAATTTTTGGTTTCGTCAAAGTCGAAAGGTTCTTTAAGTTTATTGCACCTAAAATTATTGCGACAAGCGCCACCGGCAAAAGCAAAAAAAACAGCCAACGCCAGTTTAATGCTTGTAAAACAAGGCCTGAAATTGTTGGCCCGATTGACGGTGCGACTAAAACAACCATCATGGCGATACCCACTGCGGTACCGCGCTTTTCAGGAGGGTAAATTTCCACAATCGTATTCATCATAATCGGCATCATCATTCCAGCTCCAGCGCCCTGCACTATTCGTGAAATCAACAGCACAGGAAAAGATGGCGATAAACCGCAAAAAATCGTTCCGATTGTAAATAAAAACATAGCAGTCAGATACAATGTTTTTGTAGAGAATGTTCTTAAAAGGAATGCGGCTACAGGAACCAGAATACCGATCATCAACATATAAGCAGTACCCAGCCACTGAATATTACTCGTGGAAACATGCAGGTTAGTCATCAATTCAGGAAATGCTACATTTAGAATTGTCTCATTTAATAAAGCGATAAATCCGCCAATCAGCAACGGCATTATACTTAATATCCGTTGTTTATCAGTAAGTTCAAAATTTTTTTCTATATTCATTAGTTGTGACACCCCCTTTCAGTTTCCATTTTCTTTATAGACTGTTTTCATTGCCTGATGGACTTTGTGAATGGTTTCTATCATTATCATACAATTTGCTTCATCAATTTTTGAAAATTCCTCCTTTAAACTTTGGATAAAGCTGACAACATATTTCTGCATATATTGCTCTCCCACATCGGTCGTCCGTACCAATACAACACGTCTGTCAGAATTGGAGGTGAACTTTTCAACTATTTTTAAATCAACCATTTCGTTAATAAACTTCGTAGTATTGGGAAGCATAAATCCAGATACCTTGCTGATATCGGAAACGCGTGAACTGCCAGTATCATCACGAATTCTATAAATTGCATTCAGAATACGAAGATGAACCGGTTTCATATTCTGTGGCAATTGTGGCAATAACGCAAGCGCTTCCTTAGCACATTCAAATGCATCCAAGATACTGGTTACCGGACTTATATCGATCTTCTCCAACTATAGCACCTCAAATGCTTATAAAATATAATTATTCCATATAAATACTTTGTGTAAATGCCAAAAGGAGGGGTCATATCACGAAAAGTAAAAGGCTGTCCGATAATTCAATTTCAGAGCAAAAAATGTAAAAAATAAGTTATATAAAGCCTTTTAATTGAAAAAGAAGATCCTGAGTAATTCAATTATTACTGATAGTAATTATGTGGTAGCCTAATTGGGTGGGGCGGCTATACACGATTTGATTTTTTGGTACGCTGTTTCCTGCAGAGCTTGCCCCAGAATGCAAAGCGAATTTTCAAATACATTTTTTAACTGAAGAAGATTTAAATATTAGTTAAACTAACTAACTAATTAATTAGTTAGCCAAACTAAACATTTCATGGTTGATTTCAGATAACTCACTCAAAGAATTACGTTAAAATGGAGTGAAAATATGAAAAAAATTAAGCTCAACTATCTTATAGACTTTGCATTTTTTGTCCAATTTGTCTTAGTAGGCTATTCAGGTCTTATATTATTTTTCTATCGTCATAATGCAAGCTATTTAATGTGGATAATCCATGAGAAAATTGGAATCCTTATGCTGTTCTTCTTTGTTGCCCATATTGCTCTCCATTGGAGATGGATACTATTCTCTACAAAGAAGTTTTTCTTAGGAAAAACAAAAATAAAAGAAAATAAGGTTACCAAGATAAGTGAGTAAGATTCTCGAGACGAAACTCAAAAGCTGAAAAATTATACTACAACGATAAAAATTTCATTTATGGAGGGAAAAATGGAAATTTCTAATCTTTTTGAATTAATAGATCATCATTATCAAAAAAGCTTAAAAGAATATGAATGCTCAGAGGCATATAGTGATATCACCTTCAATATCTTCCTCTACCTCAAGAAAATTAATTCCCTGGGCAATCCCACAATGTCCAAACTGGCAAAAGCCATGGAGGTCAGCAAACCCTCTGCCAGCAACATGGTTTCTAAAATGGTGGAAAAAGGCCTGCTGAAAACAAAGGCTTCCCCGAAGGACGGAAGGGTTTGCCTGCTTGAGCTCACCGATAGAGGAAAAAAGGTAGTTGAAATCGAAAACAGTGTAGATATGAAATTTTTTAGAGATGTTAAAAAAATTCTAGATGAAGAAGAACTTAAAGTTCTGGAGAGAATCTTAGAGAAAATCGCTGTCGGCCTCGAAGAGGAAAAAGCATGACTGATAAATGGGAAATGGAATCTGCAAGCCTCGGAAAGCTTTTCCTGAAGTTCACGTTCCCGGCAACCATCGGTTTGGTTTTTGTTGGAACCCAGGGGATCATCACCGGTTTATTTGTCGGGAATGCAGTAGGCAGCCAGGGGCTTGCAGCGACGACTCTTGCATATCCTGCACTTGTGATCATGTTTGCGATAGCACATATGATCGGAATCGGGACTTCAAGCCTTGTGGCTCTGGCCCTTGGCAGATCTGATCGGCAGGAAGCCCTCAGGCTCATACATAATGCTTTCTCTCTGCTCCTGCTTGCGGGAATAGGTCTTACCGCCTTTGGGCTGGCCTTCTCTGGCTCTTATCTCCGTCTGTTGGGAGCTTCGGGTCCGGTCTTTGACATGGCAAATACTTACCTCAGAATCATATTTGCAGGTTCGATATTCGCGCTCCTGTCCCTTGCTCTAGACCCTCTGACTCGAAACGATGGGAAGCCAAGACTTGCCATGATATGTCTGACTGGGGGGGTTTTCATAAACATCGGTCTTGACTACCTCTTCGTCATGCGCATGGGAATGGGGGTCACCGGGGCTGCCGTATCAATGGTAACTGCTTTCGCTTTTTCCGGAATCCTGTTATCTGTTTATTTTTTCAGCAGATGGGCGGGGCTGAGGCTAAAACCTGGGTCTCTCTTTCTGAAACCAAGAATTATTCTCGGGATCATGAAGACAGGCCTACCCTCCTTTGCACTGCAGTTTTCAACCTTCTTCCTGCTCTTTGCGAACAATTACATGCTGCTCAGGTACGGCTCGGAACTTGCGGTTTCAGGCTATGGAATCATAGGCTATGTCTTCGCCACCTTCTCCTTTATCTTTGAAGGAATCGCACTCGGCACCCAGCCAATCATCGGTTTTAATTATGGTGCTCGCTGTTACTCCCGGGTTGCCAGAACCCTGAAGATGGCTGTTGTCTCTTGCCTCGGGATCGGAGCAGTCGGCTTCTTGCTCCTATCTATATTTCCGGAACAGGTTATCCGTATATTCAACCACGACAACCCCGAACTCCTGGCAATTACCCTTAATGGTATGAGGATTTTCATGTTTACTCCCCTTGCACAGGGGACGGTTATGCTGAGTTCTGTGTATTTCCAGTCCATAAACAGGAGTAATACCGCTCTTTTCATCCAGCTCGGAAAAATATTTCTCTTCTTTTCACCATTGCTCTGGATTTTACCTTCCTTATTTGATCTTAATGGGGTCTGGCTCGCAACCCCGGCTGCGGAATTCCTGATGTTCCTGGTCGTGCTGGGCTTTCTCTGGAAAGAGTTTGGTTTTCTCAAGAATGGAAAATCTGTAAGTGAAGAAAAACGCTGCCTTGCTTCTG
>DASXVB010000325.1:0-16062 GCA_036504475.1 Methanosarcina sp. | reverse complement strand
CTAGAAGGAGCTTCATATTCGTCCAGAATCCATTCATTAGCCCTTATCATGTCAGGATGATAAATTACCCTGTCAGTATCAAGAGGCTCTTTAGAACGCTCATCTTCAGGAATAATGGGTTTCATAAACGTCAAGCTAATTGAGCCTGGAAATTGTATATATAATTAACTCACTTCGGCAGCAGCAGGAGTTCTAAGTTTGAGAGAGGAATAAAATACAGTGTACCAGTAACAAAAGGAATCGAAAGAAAAAGAAGGGAGAAAGACCAATAGATGGAGTTCAAGAAGAATACAAGAAGAATACAAGAAGAATACAAAAAGATTCAGTTATTTGTTGCTTACTAAACTTTCACCAGGCTTTTTATCCCCTGGCTCTTCAATGTACCGATGTGATATTTTTCTTTCTTTAAAATTGCCTGTTTTTGTTATTATCTGGGATATATCTATTTCTGCAAATTCGGAACCGTCTTCTCCTTTTAAAATGTATACTAGGGTTTGGCTGAGTGAGTTTCGAGGCGAGCCAGAGTGAAAGAGTGTAAATTCAAATATAGTATCTTCTGTTTCTGTCTTGTTGGTTATATGCATATTTTTTCCTCTTGTTCTATTACGTACATTCCACTTTTGTATGTGGTAGTCATAAAGAATTTACGAGACTTTGGGGATATATTTAATAAAGAAGTCCTAAGTTGTCGAACTCTGTCCTGACGATCCGCATACCCTCCTCGCAATCCTCTGGACATTTTCCACCTGTGATTACCAGCTTGCCAGAGCTGAACACAAGCACTACGACCTTGGGAGCCTCGATCCTATAAATAAGCCCAGGAAATACCTCTGGTTCGTATTCGACATTCTCCAGACCAAAAGCTATAGCAATGGTGTTCAGGTTAAGGGTTGCTTTCAAATCAGCACTGGCTACAATATTCTGAACATAAACTTCAGGTTTTAGATCTATTTTATCGAAGCCGATGTCCTTTAGTGTGTTAGCCAGAGCGATCATGGCCGCATGAGCGTTCTCGACGCTCTTTGATCCGGTGCATACCACTTTTCCGGAAGTGAAAATTAGAAAAGCAGCTTTTGGATCCTCAATTCTGTATACGAGGCCGGGGAACTTAGTTTTGTTATATTCTGTGCCTTCCAGCCCAGCCTCCATCATTTTTACTAGGTCAAAATCTTCTGCCAACTTGGTAGATGCCACCACGTTCTCTATTTTTACTGTGGATTCCATGCAGCATGTATTTGGAAGTTCTATAGTTCTGATTGTCGGTTCAAGGCAAAAAATCAAATTTGCGGTGGCGCACCCCGCTGCAAGCAACGGGGTATGTTCGCGCCACCGCTCGAAATTCCGTTAAAGGAGACAATAACCCTAAACAATTTAGCTTGAGCAGAAGTTAACAATAGAAAAACGGAATTGAGAATCATATTATTATTAACGGTTACAGGGGAAGTTTTCCATCCCCACAGCAAGCTAGCGGGGTATTCGACTGAAATAAAAATTTTAGTAATTTTTATTGGGTAAATTACCCAACTCAGATGCAGTAAAATTCACAAAGTTACTTTTTAATGAAAGACCTTACCCAAACTTCCACTTTCTCTTTTATCTCAGGTGTTCTACACAATATAGAAGTAGAAAGGTTCTCTTCGATTACTAGGAGATAAAATGCAGTTAAATCAAGTTTTGAGATGAGCCCAATGATAAATAAACCACTTCGTTCGAGAAACAAATGACGAGGAAAATTGAATAAAAATGAGATTTAACGAAAATTTAAAAAAGATCTGAAAAGACTTTACTGAGTTTACTGCTTTAACCCGTCCACAAAGTCTCCCATTCTATCTAATGCTTTTCTAATATCATCTATGGATGCTGCATAAGCGCAACGCAGGAAACCTTCACCCGCTTCTCCAAAAACGTCTCCGGGAATTGTAACGACTTTCTTTTCATCCAAAAGGCGCTCTGCAAACTCCGAGGAAGAGAGCCCTGTATCCCCTATATAAGGGAAGGAGTAAAATGCCCCTTTAGGATTGCCACATTCAAGCCCTATCCTGTTGAAGCCCCTGACAATAAAGTGTCTGCGACGGTCATATTCTCTAACCATCCGCTCCATTTCCTCTTTTCCATTGCGGAGTGCTTCAATTGCTCCGATCTGAGCAGTTATGGGAGCACACAACATGCAATACTGATGGATCATCATCATTGAATGGATAATCTCAGGAGAACCCATTGCAAACCCAAGCCTTAGTCCTGTCATTGCATAGGCCTTGGAGAATCCGTTGAGCATGACAGTGCGATCTTTCATGCCATCAAGGGAAGAGAACGGGACATGTTTGCCTCCATAAGTAAGGCACTCGTAAACTTCGTCTGAGATAACAAACAAATCATTGTCCACAACAAGATCGGCAATATCCTCGAGATCTTCCTGTGTCATAATCGCTCCTGTAGGATTGTTAGGGAAGTTAAGAATTATTGCTTTCGTCTTGTCCGTAATTGCAGGTTTGAGGGCTTCTGCAGTCAGGCTAAATTCATCGTCCCTGTGGGTGGAAACGATAACCGGCTTACCTCCTGCAAGAATAACAGAAGGTACATATGCTACATAGGAAGGCTGGACGATGATAACCTCATCGCCAGGGTTGACTACTGTCCTTACTGCTATATCCAGAGCTTCACTCACACCTGTTGTGATGAGTATCTCGGATGAAGGATCATAGTCTAGACCGTAACGCCTGTAATAAGTTCTGGTAAGTTCGTCTCTGAGCTCCGGAAGCCCGTAATTTGAAGTGTATGAGGTTTGCCCTTTTTCCAGAGAATGAATACACATCTCACGAATGTGCCACGGTGTAATAAAGTCAGGCTCTCCTACACCAAGGGAGACTATATCCTCAAGTCCGGAAACCAGATCAAAAAAACGGCGTATTCCTGAAGGTGGAATATTTTTCACAGCATTGGCAACAAACTTAGAAGGATCACATTGAGGTCTCAAGCAAAACACCCCTGTAAAAAACTATATAAGTAAAGTGAAATATAAAATCGAATCGAAAATCAGGCTCTGAACCAGTTCAGATTAAAAAGATACCGGTAGCCTTTTAATTGATTCAGGTTCATGGAGGATAACCCCATCTTCTTTATAGGTTTTCAGTACGAAGTGGGTTGATGTGCTCTGTACCTGATCAAGGGTTGCAATTTTCTCTGCTACGAAAAAGGCCACATCCTTCATCGATTTCCCCCGGACAGTAAGGGAAATGTCATAATTCCCAGATAAGAGCCTGACTGACCTAACTTCCGGGAACTTATAGATTCTTTCTGCAATTGCCTGATATCCCTGATTACGCTCGAGAGTAACCTTCAGTTCAATCACAGCATAAACGTAATTTTCCCCAACCAGATCCCAATCAACTATGGTCTTGTAGTGCCGGATAACTCCCGTATCTTCAAGTTTTGCGATTGTCTGGGAAACCTCCTGTGCAGACATATCTGTAAGGGATGCGATTTCCTCTGGACTTGCTCGGGCGTCATTTTCAAGGATTTCCAGTACATGTCGAATTCGTTCATCCATATTAGTCACCGGCACAAAAGTAAGGGAATTTAACAAAAATCTCCGTATGAAGGGTATAATTGTATACCCATCTTAGGTAATTGTATTGAGGTTATTCAATTAATACAGCGTTTACAACTCCATCTTGCCCTGGTCTGCTTGTAACTCTCGCAGTTCCCATGGGAGTCCTTATGACTGAGCCTTTTGTCAAGATATTACGTCTGATGTAGTGTTTGTTTGCAGTATTGTCAATAACTGTCTCAATGGGAGCAGAAATGGTCTTTCCGTCTTTAGGATTGGTTACATTTGCAACATTGCACTGGAGAAGTCTTACCTTCCTGTTGCCTCCCATTGTGTGGACATTTTTCCTCTTTATTTCACTTATACGGGTTTCCGCAGATTCGCGACCCATTTCAAACTTGCGCTTCCCGCGGGCAGCAATAACTTTCCCACCGGTCACTTTTCTTCTAGAGCTACCTTGCCATCTCATATTAAAACCTCATCATGTATTAAAGTTGTAATCTATTTTGTCCTTATTAATCAATATTGTCCTTATGATTATGCTGTACTTTCTGATTGTGAATTACTGTAATCCTGATGATCCTAATGGTGATCTTGCCAGGGCAAAAGCACACCTTTCAGTTGCTTAATTGCTCTGATTATATATTAAGTATATTAACAGGAGTACTTTAATTAGCATATTTGCTATGGACTAATCAATACAAGTAGAATCGTATAAGAACTTTACGATTAGTCAATCCGTGAAAAACTCAATTTTACGTTTTACCTGCACACAGGTGCTATCCTTAAAAAATCAAAAAGAAAGTTAGTTATAAAGGGATTCTGTTGCAAAAATTTATAACAAGGATTCAATTAAATAGGAAGAAAATGGTTCCGTTGCAAAAATCTGGATCATATAAGTGAGTTATTGATTCTGATATTCTGGTAGTGTACCAAAAGTTCCATAAGAGGTTACAAGTCCATTATCCATGAAAAATATCTATACGAACAAAACATTAACACATTCGCATTTGATGGAGAATGTTCGATATTGAGTATCTTATAAAATAATATTGTGAGGAGAATGTAACTTTAAAAATAATCTTCCCTTCAGAAGCTTTCATTTTAAGAAGTTTTCTGGCGTAAGATTAATCCTAAATTTATATTTTTCAGTAAATCCCCCGTATAATTTTTTGAGATAGAACCAAAATTTAGTTATAGGAGAGTGATAATTTGATATATATCGAAATATGAAAATGATGAGATATGATATATTTATGGATACTCAAAAAATGGCAAAAATATTTAAAGCTCTATCTAACCAAAATAGATTAGAGTTATATTTAAAAATAGTAAATGGTTCTGATGTTGGTTATAAGAATGAAGAATGTTTTATTTCTGATATTATACATTCACTAAATATTGGTGCACCTACTATCTCTCACCACATTAAAGAATTAGCAAATGCTGGGCTAATAACTACTGAAAAAAGAGGCCAATATTTAATTTGTAGAGCAAATCCAGAGTTAGCCGAAGAAGTCAGCAAATTATTCCAATAAAAATGTATTATGAATGATCATATTAAATTTTATAATAGAACATTTCGATAGTTTGTAAAATATCAAATTGAAAACTAAAGCATGATTATTAAGGAAGTTAATTATGAAAATTTTTTATTTTACGGGTACTGGGAACAGTTTATATGTTGCTAAAAGATTTGGAGGAGAACTATATTCCATACCAAAGGTGCTGAAAAGTAATGAATTATTATATAAAGATGAAAAAATTGGTATCATATTCCCTTGCTATGCATTAGCTGCTCCAGATATTGTTCGCGAATTTATTGAGAAGGTAACACTTAAAAGTCCTTATATCTTTGCAATTTTAACATATGGCAATAAAGTTGCAAACGGTGTCGGTTGGTTCACAGAATATGCAAAAAAGAATAATATAACCATACACTATGCAAACAGCTTACTTATGGTTGACAACTACTTACCAATCTTTGATATTGAAAAACAGAAAAAAAAGCCAAAATACATAGAAGAAAATTTGAACATTTTAATAATGGATGTTTCGGAAAGTAAGAAACATATTCATAAAGGTTCAGCATTAGATTCCTTTTTTACCAACGGATTACAACATTTAATAAAGCTAATTCCTAATTTAAATTCACCAAAAAATTTCTCTATCAATAATAAATGTAATAGTTGCGGGACATGTACCAAAGTGTGTCCACGAAATAATATTTCAATAGACAAAGAGCTTAAAAATAGTAAACCTATTTATGGAGATACTTGTGAATTTTGTCTTGCTTGTATAAATTTATGTCCGCAGAAAGCTATTACTCTTAAAAAAGAAAAAAACTCTAATTCTAGATTTTTAAATGAAAATGTGACTATAAAAGAAATTATAGATTCTAATTGCTAAAATAAGAGACACTTTTTCTGAAAAAATAAACTTTTACTCAATGGATCGACTCATCTCAAACTAGCAATTAGAATCATCCCGATATAATAAAAATAATTTGAAGAAAAAGGTGAATGGAAAATGTTATACAGAAAAATGCCAAAGAATGGAGACGAACTTTCTATACTTGAATTTGGGTGCATACGTCTTGCTGTAAAAGAAGACGGTAGTATAGATGAAGAAAAATAGTGCTTTACAACCATGCCAATTGGAAATGTATGACCTGGAAATTTATCAATGTAGAAGGAGAAACTTATCAGCTAAAAAACCTGTATACATCGAAAACACTTCAACCTTCGTCCAAGCCTGAATCGGGTGTTACTTTATGCCAACAGCCATTGAAAAAAGATAGCCTTCAATATTGGGAATTTATTAAGCAGCCCAACGAAACATACCTGATAAGGCTAAAAGACACTAATTTGTATGTTACTATTTCTTCCGACAAAACCAATTCGCCCATTATCCTTATCCCAAAGCAAAATTCAAGTGGCCAACAATGGAAATTGGTCAAACAAAATCCTTGGTTCTAGAGCAGAAGACTTTCTTCAATATCAAACGATTTAACAAAAATTTTCGCTACACTGCCAAAAAACGGTGTATAAATGGTAGTACTGTGAAAAATTGCCTGCAGACAAATGAACTCGAGAATGCTTATATTGGATCTAGTTATGTATAATTTATAGAAAACTTGACAAAAAAGATCTCAAAAATATTAAAAATGATACTATTACTTCAGAACTAATAAAAATTTCAAAACCCGAGTTGAGAACATGGATATTCAAGAGATAAACAATTATGGACAGGAACTTGTAGAGTGTCTTAAACTCAAGACTTCCCCCGTTGCAGTAAAATTGATCCCAAAAGGAGGAGAAGTTCCAGAAGGGATTAAGAAAGTAGACGAAACTATGAGACACTGCCAGCTTGTTGATAGAGTAAGGCGAACTGGCGAGGAGTTCTATACTCTTGGCGAAGACCAGATGTGCAAAGGCGGCGCTGGCGCAATGGGCCTTGGCGAAATGCCTCCAAAAGTTGCAAGTGGGGAATTCTATTTTAATAAACTCAAACAGTTCAGCACCCAGGGTGCTGCAAGGCGTACTCTTGAAAGGGTTCCTAAGCTTCCGCCGAACTCAACAGAGGCTATCCTGTATTCTCCGCTGGAAAAATCCACGTTCACTCCGGATGTTGTTGTGGTTATTGGCAATCCTAAACAAATAATGTTACTTACACAGGCTGCAATGTACAAAACCGGAGGCAGGGTCGAAGCGAGTTTTGCAGGAAAGCAGAGCCTGTGTTCCGATGGGGTTGTGAATGTATACAAAGAAGGAAAAATAGGAGTCACAGTCGGTTGCAGCGGCAGCAGGACATATACCAAGATTGCAGACGAAGAAATGATTATGGGAATTCCCATCGAACTTCTAGCTGATGTGGCTGATGGTCTAAAGGAAATCTGCCCTAAGTAAAACCTAAAAACAATATTTTCTCTTCAAAAGTAAATTCCTTCATGTTCAAGCCCTTTCACAATATTTCCAAAATAATCATGAAAGGGCTTGTCAAATACGTAAGCAAAAACTTTTGGATATATTTAACTCAAAAAACATCTTTAATTTCATCTTTTTTGAACAAATACTAACCTTTTCTGTTATTCTAAAGCGTAATTCATAGCAGATTCCCGCGATGCAATTCGAGTAGCGAAACTCAGGTTGTGGAAAAAGGTCAGTTATTTAAATGCGAGTGCCAAAAGCTTGTGCTTCAGCCAACCAATCCCCTTGTAAAACATCTCCTTTTGCTTTTACGCTGGTAGCTATTAAGATACCTCTGTCTTTCCATTTCATATAATCTGCCGTGTGCTTGTAAGTATCTATAGCACCACTGAAAAATCGTTCTTCATCGCATTCTCCACACATAATCAAAGCAGATTCTTTTATGTTAAGAGATTTTTTACAGTTGCCCACACAGTAGGCACAAAACCTGTCAACTGCGGCTTTAAGCTGTGCAGAAATCCCAAAAAAGTATAAAGGAGAAACTAGTACAAGCATATCTGCACTTTCGAGCAGTGGTTCAATTTCTGCCATATCATCACATTGAACGCAGGCTCCGTCCTTTGTCCAACACATCTCACATGCATTACATCCACTAATATTGAGTTTTGCCACTTCAATTTTATTTACTATGTGCCCCTTTTCCAGCGCTCCTTTCATAAAGGCATCTGCCAACATATCGCTATTTCCGTTTTTCCGTGGACTACCAGTAAGTATCAGTATATTTTTATTCATCATGCAATACCTCCAAAAAATTAAGTTTGTCTTTTTCTGTAATTTTGCGTTTCACCCTACACGGATTGCCAACAGCTATTACATTGGCAGGAATGTCCTTTGTTACTACACTTCCAGAACCGATGACGGAGTTCTCACCAATGGTAACACCCGGATTTACAATAGCTCCACCACCAAGCCAAACATTGTTGCCTATGAAAATAGGGATGGCATATTCCAATTGGTCATTCCGTATATCGGGATGTACTGGATGTCCTGCAGTAAAAAGACTCACATTAGGTGCGATAAAAGCGTTATCACCGATTGTAACTTTAGCACAGTCGAGAATCGTGCAATTATAATTAGCGTAAAAATTCTCCCCTATAGAGATATTATATCCATAATCGCAGTGAAAGGGTGGTTCAATAATGAAATTTTTGCCCGTTTTGCCAAAGAGTCTTTGAATGATTTTGTTTCGCTGCTCAATTTTACTCGGATGAAGAGAATTAAATTCAAAAATCAATTCCTTTACAGCCTGACGTTCTGCGACTAGTTCTTCCCCAGAAGCTCTATACGGTTTGCCTGCTAGCATCTTTTCTTTTTCTCTCATTTCAAATCCCTTATATTTTTTCAATTGATAAAAGATAACATTTCAGGCTTTCTGACAATAGCAGGAAGTTGCCGTCTAGTATAGTCTTTATATATGTTTTTGATTTATATAATTTGAGAATGCTTTTCAGTATAACTGCAAAATTAAAAAGAGTTGCGCCGTGACCCAAAAAAATTAAGGTAAATCAGTTCATTTAAGCAAATTAAAAATGATTTCTCTAGACCATGATTCAGCCCTTTTGAGCGAACGAAGTGAGCGAAAAGGGCGGCGTGCTCCCGAAGCGCAATTCGGGCCGTCCTCCCGAGACGGGACTCGGGTGACGGAACTCAGGTAGGAATCAAATTATATACTAAAAAAGAAAAGAGAAGAAAAATGACTTATTACATAGCAGACTCAGCGGTTTTTATAATGGGAAACTGTGACCTGGACAGTTCCCTTATAATTACCGTCCCTTCGGTTGCGGAAGAATTGAAAAGCGGGGACTCCGCACTTCGTTTTGACCTTGCAAAAGAAGGAGGGTTACGTGTGGAATGGCCAGAACCTGAAATGGTAAAAGAAGTTCAAAAAATGGCCGAACACACCCGGGACTCCGAGGAGCTCTCAAAAACGGACCTAGAAATCCTTGCAAAAGCTCTTGAATATAGAGACAGGGGCATATTGCTTACAGATGATTATGCAGTCCAGAACGTTGCCGTGCAGCTTGGGATTCAGGTTAAACCCATTGCCCAGAAAAAAATTAAGGATATTATCATCTGGCAAAAGCAGTGTATAGGCTGCAGAAAAACTTTTGACAAAGGAGATGTATGTCCTATCTGTGGCTCTCCCCTTAAGAAAAAGAGGAAGAAAAGTAGAAAAGAAAAGAGCTACCCTTGAGCTGAAGAAAAAGATATAATGTTTGATAATGTAATAGTGTCTTAAATTGAGAGAATGTACATTTGAACATTGTTTTCCAGGCAATATTATGAATAAGTTATTAAAAATGCCGGAAAAAAATACAGCCAGATAAAATTAAGGTGGGAATGGAGGCATGAAGAACATAGAAGATTTAATCCAGAAAGCTGTGGAACTGCAAAGCAGCGGGCTTGTAACCGGTCAGATCGCTGACGAACTCAACGTTTCAAGAGAAACAGTCACCTGGCTTTTAACCCGTTCAAAAAAAGAGGTAACAGTTCCCGCTCCGAAGGATATTTCAGTAAACTGGAGCAGCATAGGAAAAAGCGCTACACGGCTTCATTACATTTCACTTGCGCTCTGCGACATGGTACTTGAGACTCTGGAAAAAACAAACGCTGAAGTCGACGTGGTTGTCGGTGTCGCCGCTAGCGGAATCCCTCTGGCAAGCATGATGGCAAATGAGCTGGGAGCTGATTTTGCCCTCTATCATTCCCGTAAAGCACAGGACGTAGTCCAGCCAGGCAAGAAAGGAACAATAAGCAGGAACTTCGGAAGCGTTGCCGGCAAAAATTGCGTGATTGTAGATGACGTTATTACCACAGGCTCTACAACAATGGAAGTTATCGAGCAGCTTAGGGAGATGGGTGCAAAACCAAGAGCGGTAGTGGTTCTCGTTGATAAAAAAGGTGCGGACACGATTGCGAATGTTCCAATACAGTCCCTGGTAAGGATTGTACGCGTGGACTAAAAGATAAAGCAAAGAAAAATTATTAATAACTTTTTTTGCATTGAAAGCCTTTCCAAGTGAAATACAAAGGAAAGGCGAGCCTTTTTAACTTAAATTTCTTTTTTCCACATGAGTAATGAGATTGAATACTAGCTTGGCTATTCTGAAAATCTGAGATACTTTAAGGAAATCGTAAGATGTCAACCTATCCTGGCAGATTGAAAAAACGAAAACCTGTTATCTTATAGAATTAGATTCCTAATGTCATCCGAATTGTATCCCGAGCTGCAGTGGAAAGTCCAAGGATCAAAATAACCATTTTGATTAGCATTTTCAAGTTTTGGGAAAGCTCGTCCTCCTCAAACTGGGTGTCAAGTATATAAATAACCCCTATGAAGATAATAAACTTCAATGGATACATAACCAGCGCGGTACCAGTAAGGTTGATAAGATAGCTTGGCACTACATGCTTAGAAAAGTACCCAAATTTATCTACTCCTATATACGTTGAAGAAGCATCCATCAGATGAATCAGCAGGATAGAAAGATTCAGGGGATCGGTGAATATCGAGGATTTGAAATAGCGGGCAATGAGATAAAAGGCAAAAGTCAGTCCTGTTCCTGCTCCAATTACGAATAGGGGAATATAAGCGGTCACTACGTGTTGGAAATGTAGCAAGATAATAAGATTTATGAAAAACCATACAAGTCCGAAGACTGCAAAGGTGATGTGAAAATCCATTACCAGCCCTGCTTTTTGTAGCCGGATGGAAATCCAGAGGCAGCCTACGGTTATCACAAAAACCAGAAAATAAATATTCGGAGTTATTAAGAGATAGCTAAATGGCGGATGGACGAGATCTGCAGGAGAATCTTCAATTACGCGCAGGGAGGACCCTGCAAGTACAAAAGGCAGAACAGATACAATAAAGCGAGGGGTCATTTTTACCTCAAGCTTTTTGAGCAGCTTGAAAACCCCAAATATGCAAATGCCCAGTATCACTGCCCAGGTAAAGGTATTTACAGGATTATAACCGGAATCAGTCCTTATGGGATCAAGATAATAGGTATTAATAAATTGTGAAATTTTACCAATTAAAGAATCCATTTTTATCACTCGGAGGACTTATACACTTGAGTATTAAAACCAAGCGCATGCGAATTAGTAAAAAGTATTGTACCAATTGAGCTTAATGTTTTATGTTAGTAATATATGACGCTAGTAATATATGCATGAGTTATGCACGACTTTGAATTTTATTCAAACTTGAGAGAATCTCCTTTCTTCAAGAAACTTTTCTATTTTTCCTTCTTATATTTCAAACTACAGAGCTTCTCTTATCTGTGTTAAATATTTATGAGATTTCGTTCCATTTTTGGTTAAGAAACTCCATCAATTATGGATTTAGGAAAGTGATCAAAAAGAAGAGACTTGTATTTGAATGATTCTTCACAATGAATATAGGATTTTACCCATCATTCTTGAAGAAGTAGAATATGAATCCAAAGCGAAAAGAGTTTTTTCAAAGATATTATATCTTTTCCAGCGGTTTTTGCCCAAGGTTATAAATCCTCAGATCTACATTCATTGGCAACATCATCAGAGAGTTAAATTCTTAAAGGAGAGTTTTTTGTGAATAAAGTTTGTTAAAAATAAACATTTTAAAAACAGAATTTGCCGACCCAGAATAGAAGTGGAGGGAAAGAAGAAGGCTTATTAAAGCCCTTTAATACTCGACCTCTGCAGATCCTATCTTCTCGGCAAGCCTTGCTAACACTTCAGTCCTCATTCCTTCTACAAACTTAATGCTGCCGACAACAAGATGTCCTCCTCCGCTGACACCCGCGCCTTTCATTTCTTCCCTGAGTTCTCTGACGATTTTCGGAATGTTCATAAGCACGCCCTTGGAACGAATGACCGCAAAGTCAGGACCGTATCCGAGAGTTACCACAGGCTTATCTGGATTCCTTTTGGTAAGCACATCGTGAACTTCGCCTGAAGTCTTTCCTGGTGGTGGGAAGGTGAACTTCTGTGCATAGTTTTCAACGTCTATAACATTCATGATGGCCCCATTTGCTAGCGTATGAGACTTGACATTAAAGAGGCACGTTTCAAGCTGTTCCTGGATCATGGTATTTGCCTGTTCGCATAGCAGGGAAACCAGATTTTTATGGGTCTCGTGATTCCCAAGATCCAGGATGTCGTCAATAAGACCCTTTCCACTGCTGAATTTCAGCCAGAACTGCTCATAGTCCAGAGCCAGAGCCATTTCTTTTAACTCTTCAAGGTTATAACGGTCCGAGACAAGAGAAATATACCTTTCAGCTTCTGGAGCCTCTGACCGGTCCCCTACTGCCGAAACCGCAGGCAGATGTTTTATTGTATCGCTAATATTGGGATTGATCATACGAGCAACTTCAGCACAGAGCATTCCAGCAGTAACCCCGAAATCTCCTCCCACATGCGCGGGATTTACGTGCCCTATTAGGTATTGATCAACGATTTCATCCGGATGATGATGGTCAATAACGAGCATATCGATTCCATAGACTTTGGCCTGCCGCATGGAAGGAACGTCTTCTTCGGTTGATCCATTGTCTACAAGGATTACAAGCGGCATCTTCTGCCCGTGCCTAGAAAGATCTTCAAGCGCGAAAGAAATATCTCTTGTAACATCGGCCAGTTCATAAAAAGGAGCCTTGGAAGGAGCACGCTTGTAGAAGTAATATTCGGCATCCGCTCCCCCTATTTCTGTAATAAGAGGCAGGATTGCTCTCTCAATTGCAATTGCTGAGGTAATTCCGTCAGCATCGGCGTGATGCCTGAGAATAATCGGGGTTGAATGGAGAATAGCTTTTTTGATTTCCTTGGCGACATGGAGCATTCTGGGTTTAAGTTTCTCCATAATCTCGCTTTCTACAAGGAAAGGAATATCAGAAGGAGTTGCCTTTTCATCAATTACCTTTTCAACTCTGCCTTTGACAATTGCTTCTTTTTCTCCGGTCAGCAATTTCATGCTCATGACCTCGATCTGGACCTGGTCATCTCGAAGAGTCACTTCTCCAGTGATTGAAACAATCATTTCTACATCAATATGCGGATAGGATCTTTTCCCTGCACTCTCAAAGGCTGCACAGGGCACAAAGCCTCCCTCATCGCCAATGGTAAAAATAGTGGGCCCACTGGTCTGCTTTACCTGAATCACTTCTCCTTCAATTCTGAGAAGCCTACCCTTCATACTGGAGTCAATTTCAGCTGAATTCTTGAGTGGAAGCTCCTTTTCAACCTCGATAGTCTCGTACTTTTGAGGGGTTTTCGGGATGAGATCTAGCTTTCCTCCGCCTTTGATGCTTTTTACCAGGACGATTACGGCTTCTCCAACTTCAGGAGGAATCCCAACATTGCTGGAGTGCATAAGTCCCCTGACATGAGGGTTAAGATCCACAAAAACTCCAAAAGAAGCTTTACTGCTCACTATCCCGTGGTAAAGTTTTCCTGCCTCCACATCCTTAAGGTCGCAGGATTCATCGAGAGCATAAACATACTGAGAACGGGCACAAGAATCGCATATTTCTTCCTCGGGATCCTGAGGATTTTCAATGCTCCCTCCACAAACTTTACATGTGTATATCTTCCCGAGTCCCTTGCAGGTCTTGCAGGGGGTGGTTACTTCAATACTTCCAGTACCTTTACATTTTGAGCATGCTGCACCATTTTTCAAAAGGCTATCTATATTTTTATCTGACATTTTCATGAAATCAATCGATTTTGATTTACCTTTGCCCTTACACTGAGGGCAGATATCAGTTGAGATAACTTCGTAGCCACGCCCGTGGCAGTCTGGACATTCCTTACTCATTAATATCAACACCAATGGTTCTTCCGAACCTGCGTTTTCTTACTCTACTGTTTGCGGCTCAGAACAAATTTCTAAACCTGAGAGTGTTTGTCATTCTTATAATCAGCTTTGAAATACACTGACTAGCAGCGTCCCTATAGAGGACGAAAAACAATATCATCTTAGTCCTTTCTTTCCTTGTCAACTCATTTTCCCTTTTTGTATTTTCTATACTTCAGATATAAGTATTTTCAGAGACAACTATTTATCAAAATGAGTTTCTTGAATAGCTTTCTCATAATTCATATAAATCAGACATCTACATGCCTGACATTTATTTTCTTCCTCAGATATCGTCCCAAAATATGAAAAACTGAAGTCAAGAGAGAATTTAGAGTCGAGATTAATAATAAATAACAATATAGTTTTTCAGATATTTAGAGAATACAGAGTGCAAAATATTTGAATTATGAATACTTACTTTGTAGAAACTTTTATTATTAATTATCTGAACAAAGAATACTTAATTATTATTAAATCTAATTTAAACATTAATGGAATAAGAGGTCATAAAAATTATGAGTATCTTTGCCAGTCAAATCTACCTTCCTGTATTATTAGTTGTAATATTAATACTCTCACAATCAATAAAAATGGTTAACGAATATGAGAGAGTAGTCATTTTTAGACTGGGCCGCCTCAGTGGTGTAAAGGGACCCGGGATCTTCCTGATTATCCCGATTGTTGATAAAGCTATAAAAATAGATCTGAGAATTGTCGCAATCGATGTGCCCAAGCAGGCCGTAATCACCAGGGATAACGTTACGGTTGAAGTGGATGCTGTCGTTTATTACAAGGTCGTGGAACCTGGAGCTGCCATAACCCAGGTTGAAAATTATATGTTTGCAACTTCTACTCTTTCACAGACTACTCTTAGAGACGTTATGGGTCAGATGGAGCTCGATGAGCTGCTTTCGGAAAGAGAACAAATCAACAAGCAAATTCAGGAGCTTCTAGACACTTATACCGATCCTTGGGGGATCAAAGTTACAGGAGTTACAATCAGGGATGTTGCCCTGCCTGATACAATGAAAAGAGCAATTGCCAAACAGGCTGAGGCTGAAAGGGAAAAGCGTGCCAGGATTATCCTTGCGGAAGGAGAATCTCAGGCTGCGCAGAAAATGAGAGAAGCTGCAACTTCCTATGAAGGAGTGCCCGCAGCAATCAAACTTAGGGAGCTACAAACTTTAGCCGAGATTGCCAGGGAAAAGAATCTCATAGTAGTTACGCAGTCTCAAGCTCTTGAAACCGGAAATATAGCAGCTTTATCTAAGGCTATTATCGAAGAAAAGAACAATGAAGACAAAAACAAACTTAAAAAAGAATAATGATGGCAAAAAACTGAAGGAAACAGGTAAGCAAGAAAGGACCTAGAACCATGTTTGTAGAAAGGGGTTCCCATCTATTCTTTATTTTCTTCCTGTGTTTCATCCTCACAGCCGTTTCTATACCCTCTGTGGATGCAGGGCCTCAACAGAAAGTGCTTGTGCTTGAAATATCCGAGGCGATTACACCAGCTTCAGATGACATTATAGCGGATGCGGTAGAAAAAGCTGAAAATGAAAATTTTGAGGCTCTCGTAATCAGCTTGAATACCCCAGGCGGAGGACTGGATGAAACTCAAACAATCATAAGCACAATTGAGAATGCGAGCGTGCCTGTTATCGGGTATGTGCCTGACAGTG
>DASXVB010000324.1:0-7416 GCA_036504475.1 Methanosarcina sp. | reverse complement strand
AGCTACGATCCAGTTGATAACTTCTCCAGGGACTGGAGAGAAACCGGAAGCATTAAACGTTGAGGATGGCTCTACCTCCGGTTTAAATAATGCATTGAAGATAGTGGATCCGTCATCGGATTCTACGTGCACAGAATAACCCTCTGGAGTTAGCCTGACAGTACTGTTAGCTATTGTGACATTTGGCGTTTGAGAAGAGTATTCTGCAATATTTATCGGATACGTTCCGAAAGAGGCATTTGAGTTTTCGTCGCCAGTATCATAACCAAGAAGAACCGCAGAAGAATTAAAGGCTCCATTTAGTTTAAATGTACAGATGATTGAAAGGTTCTGTTTTTCATCTATTACATTGAAGTAATGCCATTCATTGTACAAAGGCATCATACTACTGTTTTCCGGAGGATGAAAAGCATCAACCGTTGAAAGTTCTCCTATCAAACTATTATTCTGGCATGCACCAAGAGCAACCCCTGAAACTGCCAGAAGTGAAAAAAATACAAAAATTATTGGTTTTAATATCTCTTTAATTTTCATTATTACACCTACTGGAACAAAACCTTTTTTTCGCTTTGAATAAAAGGTCAGTTTTAAGAAATTTTTAATATCATACAACTGTTTATACAATAGAGAATATAAATCTTTTTGAAATAACATGAAAATATATAATTTAATTTGGATATTATTTTACAATTTTTTCCTATATTCGGCATGTGTTTCTTGATATAGACGTACTTATACTGTTTATATGGAAATCAATATGATACTAACAAAAAAGGGTACTACCAATAATGTTTTGGCTTTTAAAGCAAAATCGTTCAGGCGGCCAAAAATAAGCCTTATTCTAAAAGGCTTGAGCAAAAAAAGTTTTTATGAGAAAATACACGCAAAATTATGAGTCTTTTAGAAAAAGAAGTATTAAAATGGAACAATATCATTTTTTTCATTATATTTCAATCCTAGATCTCTCGAATATTCCTCATACAGCTTCAAGACAGACCTGCATCGCCTCTCTTATACGTTCCATAGCTTACTCAATTGTTTTTCCCTCAGTGTAACAACCCGGTATGTCAGGAACTTTTGCAATATATATCCCGTCTTCGTCCTGCTCGATCAGAACCGTATAGTTTAAGCCTTTGCCTTCCATCTTTACCGGAATAACATTTAATCTGTGAGTATTTAAAGCTGTTACAACCATAATTGAAGGCAAAAGTTAGCTAGGAACCGTAAAGAACCGGAGAGATATTACTTTTTAATTATGTTTCCGTCCCGATCTCCCCTCAAATCCTTCGACCAAAAATCCTCTGATTACACCGCTTTTAAGAAATCCCATATCTGACATTATATAGTTAACATATTTGATAGCGGACTTCATATAGTGTAAGATTGAGAAGAGGGGGATAGTATGTCGGATAAACAGAAAGAAAACTCAAAATCCGAGGGAAGCAGTGTTTGGGGCGTCAAAGAGTTCTTACAGTATACCTTAACGATCATCATTATTATGAGTGTTTCTTATTTTATTATTGAAGATGTTATCAAGAAAAGTGAGACTATTTTCGCAGCTTCCGTATCAGAAGAACCCAAGTTTGAGGTTTACCTTACAAACGATACGAAATATGAACTATGGGTTGTGGATTTTAACGGTCCTGAAAAGATCGATATATCGATAAGGAAAGATTCTTACACTGGGTTTGAAGATACCTTCATGTTAATGTACCCTGAAGGAGATTATCTTCCTTATCATCCAACTTTCACAGTGAAGGAAAACGGAACTTACCAGATGCACGCAAAACCACTGGATTCAGGAAACGTCAGAATAGGAATCAGGAAAATCCATGGATTCTCTATGTCCTTCATTTAAAGTGAACTGCACGTGAAAGTGAGTCTGCTCACATCTTTTCTCTATCTAAAACCGAAGCAATATAACTTTTATATTATATTTTCGCCCCAGCCCCCTCAAATCCTTCGATCGAAAATCCAAAGGTTGTGCCGCTAATTTAAAACTTAGTTGGATTTTAAGAAAAAAATGTATTTTATTTAAATGAGGATATTGAAAAATATGTTATAGAATTACTCTTTATTGCTTTCTATTTTTTTTAGAATTATTTCATGCATTAACGGATTCTCCTTTAACTTATCTAGTCCTAACCTAGCCCCTTCTATTACAAACTCATTTGGATATTCTAATCTTTGTAGCAATAGATCTATTTTGTCAATATCTCCAATATTAGTCCATTTAATAGATGAAAATTCGAGATCGCCCATTAAAAAATCGACAAATTTAATACTTGCATCAGTTATTTTTTCCATAGTTTCAAGTTCTTCAAAACTGGAAAAAAACTCTATTGAACGAGGAATGGGAACAAAAAAATTTTCTTTTTTTCCTAAAATGTTAAAAGATCTCTTTATGCTCTCACTGTAAAATTCCATATATCTCTCAGGATAATACTTTTTTACAAAATTACATTTTTCAATAAATTTTTCTATATAAGTTGTATCAGTGAACCAATAATTCCCTGCTTGAGCTAAACAAACATATTCAAAAGCCATACTACTATCGAATTCATATGTTAAAGGGAAAAGAATATCCAATACTCGATACGAGAGATTTTTTAATCCACGTTTACTTATATATTCGACAAGTACCTGGTAGATTTTATTTTTATCATACTTTTGCTCATTTAACCACAAAGTAACGCAATCTGCTAAAATTGTATCCTTTTCCCAATCAGACTCAAGGGAATCTAGATATTTAAAAGCCATATTGCTTTCGAATTCATATATTAAAGGGAAAAGAACATCTAAAACTCTATACGAGACACTTTTTATTCCATGCTCATCTATGTATTTGACAAATGTTCTATAAATCTTATTATTATCGTGCCTTTTCTCATCTAACCAGCATTTAAAACAATTTACTAAAAAATTATCTTTCTCCCAGTCAGATTCAAGAGATTGTACAAGTTCAAAAAATGTATCAGGTTCTACCAGTGAGTAATCATGTGCTTGAGGTTCCGAACAAATATTTGAAGGTTCATTTTTAGGATATTCTATCTTGCCTATGGAGATTTCAACAATTTCTAACACTCTTTTAACATCAGTATTCTCTTCTGCCATAGACCTAAGTTCATCTAAAGAGTATTCATCTAAAGCCGTAAAAGCAAGTGCAAGATCTTCATCTTGATCAAAATTTAATGATCTAAGGATATACCTAAAAAGATAAGAGGCTAAAAACCAATTTTCCTTCTCTACAATAGAGAAATAATATTTATAAAGTAGTCTAGGATCATGCATCCCCAAAATCTCTGCATAATCTATAGGAAAATAACGTGTATGATCTTGATCTGTATATTCATTTATATATTCAATAGCTGGAGATACTCTTTGAATCCAGTTTTCTATACTCAGAGATCCAGCTTTTTGACCATAGTTTAATAGAGTCTAAAACTCTATCGAGATACATATCTTTATGGTAATGATACCCCAATAAGTTAATTGCAGCTGATTTTAAAAAGTAATCTTGGTTTTCCTTATCCTTATGAATAGCTGCAAGTTTTGCCAAATCAGAATAATGATCTGACCTCTCTGAGAAATTTACTATTGTTTTTTTCCATCGGTTTTTTTCGTAAGAAATAAACTTAGTATAGATTTCATTTGAAATTACTGGCTTCTCAAAACTTAACAAAAATTGGAGTAAATCATTTTCATTATAGTAATTCCTTTCAAAAATTACATTATTCAGTTCAACATCATCAAATAGAGAAAAGAACCCTAATTTGCACTTAGAAATATAAATTACTTTTAAAGATTTGGACAGAGCTATTCGCAAGCACTCTTGAAGTTCATAAAGATCCCTATTATGGGGATAACTAAGTGAACCGACTTTACCGATGTTTTCAAATAAACAGATGAAACTTAGGTTTCGATGTTCTACAATATTTTTTGAAATCTCTAAAGAAGACGCAAAAATCTGTGACATTATCTCTAAAGGCCATCTTTTCTGAATGTCTTGAATCCAGTATTTAATGTCCAAGTCTTCATTTAATATCCCATAGATTAATCCCAAAATGAAGTTATCAGAAAAGATCTTTGATCTTTCGATTCTCTTTCCAGTCTCTAGCATTTGAACCTTATAAGGAAATTCTTCATAGGTAGGAAGAGGCGGAGTATAACTGATTTTTTTCCCATTTAATAACAAGTATAGTAAACATAGGTTATCTAAATCCTCATGTTTATTATTATACACCATTTCTAGAAATTGCTGTCTATTTAGTTCAAGATCATTTTCTACACACTTATCCAAAATCTCCTGTCTATCTGCATTTTCAGCGGCGAGTTCAATTAACTCTTCTATTTTTAAAATTTGATCGGTCTTCAGTAAAGAACTTGCATATATCCCAAAAAGTTCTGCTGACCAACCAGAGTCAGAAAATTGTCTAATATAAGAATAAATTCTTTTCACATCGTGCCTGCGGTCAAGAGAAATAGTTTTAATCGTAGAAACAGCTAGCTGAGGAATCTCAGCATTCATGTTTTCTTTATTTAGAACTTTCAAATTACTATGGAATTCAGCAAGTTTATCTATCGACTCAGAAATTATATTGAAATTTCCCTTTTTCTCAGACATCTCGGCAATCAATTGAATGTGCCTAGATGGTGAAGAAATGAAATCCATGTCTGTATTTCTATTTTGAGACCTAAACACCCTTTCCCAAGAAAGTTTATTAACATCAATATATGACAAATCTGGATTTCTTCTTTTGAATGACTCTTGCCAAATTTTGGAACTTTGTATTTCACGAAATCTGAAAGAGTCTACATAATATTCTATTAGAGTTCCTAATTCGAAAGCTTTATCAAAAAGCTTATTTTCAAAAGCAGCTTGAGTTGCTAATGAAAGCTGAGAAATAATTCCCTCACAACATCTTGGATAGCATATAGCTTCAATAAGCCACTCTCTGTTGATTTTAAAAAGTTGATTAGGATCACCAAGTTCATAAGCTAGTCTCTTCAATTCGGCCCACTTTAAATCTTCATAGTCAGATTTTTCTAACCACTTCTTTATTGCCTGCATTAAAAACAATTTTTGTTGCTCAAATTCTGGCTGATTTAATATAAAAAGTTCAAAGCTGCTATGATATATAGATAAGAACCCTTTATACTTAAATAATAAATGTGATATGGAATTATAGCTACTGCTTATTCCAAAAGGAGAACTTGAAATTAAAGGGAGCAACTCAAAAAGTTCCTTCTCGTGAAAACTAAACTTCACACTAGAGATAACTAAAGCTACTGTTTTACTCTCATCGGAGAGTTGACTCCATAAAGTAGTATAATATTTTTCTATATCGTTTTCATAAGGAATAATGTTTTCACAATCATAAACTGTTACGATATTATTTTTACAATTTATTTTCAGTTGATTAAGAGTGTATCTAAGGTGTAACGGATTGCCTTCAGTTAATTTGTATATTTTTTCACAAAATTCATTAAGTTGAAATTCGTGAATTGAAAGGTTTAATTTGATATCATTTTTGAGAATGATATTTGTTACAGAAATTTCACTCAACCCTTTTATTTCAATCCATTGTTCTTCGGGGCATTTGTCAAAAACTACACGCGGTAAAGAGCTTTTAGAGAGTTCTTGTGTCCCAAAAATAATCCACAATCCGAGTTGGGGGAAACAAATCTCTTTAAGAAAACTTGTTAATTCAGATGAATCTGAATACCTTAAAACATGATCCAATCCGTCAACAATTATCACAAAAGATTGGTTCTTCTCATAAAAGTAATGGGATAATTGGTAGATAAATTCCCTTAAGGATATATTTGTCGAATTTTTGTTTTCTAGACATCCAAGTTCCTCTGGATGGTTTTTAAATTGAGCTTTTATACCTTCAATAACACGTTGGGATACTAACCTCTCACTCTGGCTTGGGTCTCGAGAAGACAAATAGTAGTGATGTCTAAAAACAGCTACACCTTTTTCAACTAAAACTTGATGAAGTTTTGAAAGGTAAGTACTTTTCCCACTTCCGGGCTTTCCATAAAATACTTTAATTCCACCTTCCGGATTTGCAAGATCAGCTAATACTTTGTTTTGAAGCTGAGTATCAAAAAATTCAAAGTCATCAGGAATCCCAAAGTTTTGTTCCAAAGGTTCAGGAGTGTCAAATTCACACCAACTAAGTATTTGCTCGATATCCAAAGAAGTTGAATACTGTTTTCTGCACTCATTATGCAAATTAATAAGCAGTTTATACACTCCAAGATCAGTGGCTCTGAGTTCATTAAAGAAGAATTCTTTTATTTCCATTTCAAGGTCTTCAAGATCTTTTTGGCCAAACAGAAAATTAAAGTTTGAAAAAAAGTTGTGGATTTCGTCTTCATCATTAAGTTGAGATGTTATAGTTTCATAAATAAAGGGGAGAACGCTTTTTACTTTCTTTATATCGATTTTATTCTCTGAGATATACTCCTTAAGGTTATCATCTGGATAACCATTTGTAATAAATGCTACAAAAGCTATCTTTTCAGAATTGTCCACATATGATTTGAACCACTTTTGGAAGAGTGAATTTGTTGGACCTTTTTTTCCATTTTCTTGTTTTAAAAACTCATTCCATGTCCAATACTCCATCTCTGAATTTTGCTTATGTTTTAGCTGATACAAATAGTAAATATCGTTTTTGTCGCATAATATAATATCATCAAAAGCAAAGTATCCTTCTATACCTTCAGGTTTAGTCTCGAATTTGATCCATTTATATTTTGAAGGTTCTCTGATCCAATCTATAGACAGCTTTATAATCCATAAATCCTGAAAGTCAAACCCCTTCCTTAAAGAGCTTGTTGGATTTTTTCTGACCATAATAATTGCCCAAAAAGTTGTAAATTTTTAAAACAATATTCAATAGGAGATTATACTATATAACAAATTATAATTCGTTACTTAATATTACTTAAATAAGAATTTACAAAAATAGAGGGGATCAGATTTAATTGAATACCCCAAAAATAGGTATTTAGTTTTTCTTCTTACTCAACTGATTCTGTCCTATTCTATCCCTTCTCATCAATTATTCTCATTTCCAGAACTTCTTCGTCTTCACATAATTCCTCTCCGCAATCAGAATATCCCTGTAAAACGCCTCTTCATCCACCCTCATTTTTTCAATCACCCTTGACGCCGTTTCAGGCCCGATTCCCCGGCTGGCAAGCGCAATAACCGCCTTCTTCCCCTGCGAGCGGACTATGCTTGCGTTTCTGTAAACTCTCTGTGTTCGCTTCTTTTTTTCGGGGGAGACTTTGACATTTTTTGCCTGTTTTTTAACAAGATTGACTTTCTCTTCTTCTCAGGATTTGGGGGCTGCAATAATCTTGTTTCTAGAGTAGCCAACTGATTCAAAATATAAATAA
>DASXVB010000323.1:0-3839 GCA_036504475.1 Methanosarcina sp. | reverse complement strand
ACAGGCTGCTCTGACTATCAATGATAATCTTGAAAAAGTAAAGGCTTTCGGGATTCAAATTGTCTCCGAAACGGAAGCAAAAAAACTTGCAGCTGAAGAGAATGTGCAGGAAATTGTTATGCAGGATTTCGATCCGGAATCGACTTCAGCTGCACTTTCGGCCTTTGAGGTTAATATGCCGACAAATTATGCTGTTGCAGTACAGGATCACGGGAATGCCCCTGAGAAGAGCAACAGGGTATACCGGTTTGAACTCCTTCGAGAACTCATTGAAAAAGGAGGAGAACTTGAAAACTTTGTGTACCGACCCGAGGAAATCCCTGAAGCTTTTACCCGAATGAAAGCGCAGGCAGATTCTCTTCTCAAAGCCACAGGGAACCGGAAAACCAGGGCAGTTTTCATGGATACTGGGCCAGCAGCTATCTTCGGAGCGCTTACTGATCCTGTGGCTGTACAGCCATCTGTTGTGATTAATATTGGAAATGGACATACTTTGGGAGCACTTGTGAATGAAAACAGGATCATTGCAGTTTTTGAGCATCACACTTCCCTTATGAACCCTGAAAAACTTCAAGATTACATCATAAGGCTTGCCGACGGAGAGCTTGGTTTTGACGAGGTTTTCGAAGACGGAGGGCATGGTGCATACATAAAAGAAGCTTTGGGATTTGAGCAGGTTAGATCTCTAATAGTTACGGGTCCGAAAAGAGAAATGTTTGAAAAGCTTTCAAATTCAGAGTTCAGGCCGGAGATTTCGAAAAAGCTTCACTTTGCAGCACCTTTTGGGAGCATGATGCTCTCAGGCTGTTTCGGATTACTCGCAGGATTTTTGGAGAAGTATCCAGAACCATCAATAAACTTTATAAACCACTAAGTAGTAGGAAGTAAGTCGCTTAAGCCCAGAATATCTATATTTTCAGGGGTTATGAACTTAATTCCAAAATCCATATTGGAAAACTCAAAATCAGATATTGCCTGCAAAAGCCTTAGCAAGGGCCTTTTACAGATAAATGTAAATACAGGCAGGTATCTCTATATGCACATATCTCATACTGAATCGTTTGCTAGACGGTTTTTTGCGAACTTAATGCAAACATTTATATGCGGAAACAAATCCGTTACAACAAATTTCTATTAAACTCATATTATCTTTCAGGAGAATCAGCTTATGGTACGAAAGCCAGGAAGTATGTACAGAAATGTGAGGCAGCGCTCATTTACCCGAAGAAAATACATGGGCGGTGTTCCAGGCAGTCAGGTTATTCACTATGATATGGGAGACAAAGCAAACACCTCCTTCCCGATTAAAGTTTCTCTGCTTGTAGAAGAGAAATGTCAGATAAGGCATACTGCTCTTGAAGCAGCCCGTATTACAGCAAACAGGCACCTGATGGAAGACACCGGAAAGATGGGCTTCTACATGAAGCTCCGTGTCTATCCTCACGAAGTGATCAGGGAAAACAAGCAGGCAACAGGCGCAGGTGCTGACCGTGTATCCAGTGGAATGCGCAGAGCCTTTGGGAAAAACGTAGGTACTGCAGCAAGAGTGTATCCTATGCAGAAGATCTTCACAGTGGCTGTTGAAAAACAAAACTTTGCGGCCGCAAAGAAAGCTCTCTGGCATGCAGGACAGAAGCTGCCTACTCCTTGCAGGATCATTGTCGATCAAGGAGCAGAACTGGTACAGTAACCAGTTAAACTGTTAATACAAAAGGAGTGTAGTTATGTACGATTACGAAGAGCTTTTGAACCGTGCAATGGCAAAAATGCCTGACACCGAGACTACGGATGCTCGATTCGTAATCCCTGAGCCCAGAATCTTTTCCGAAGGTAAAACCACAATTCTGGAAAATTTCGGAAATATTGCAGATATCCTTAACCGGGACCCTGACCACCTGATGAAATATCTCACAAGGGAACTGGGAACTGCAGGGAAAATAGAAGGCACACGCGCAGTCTTCCAGGGAAGGTTTACGAGAGCTCAGATTTCTGATAACATTCAGGCCTATGTTGACGAATACGTTATGTGTTCGGAATGCGGGCGCCCGGATACCCAGCTTGTCAGGGTGGACAGGGTGCTTATCCTGAGATGTTCTGCTTGCGGAGCTCACAGGCCTGTCAAAAAGAGAAAGGTAAGCAACGTAGTTGTCAGGGATGCCATCGAAGAAGGCGGAACCTATGAGCTCCGGATCGATGCAGTCGGGTCCAAAGGCGATGGAATTGCAAAGATCGATAAGTATACGGTTTTCGTGCCCGGAGCCTCAAAAGGTGACGTGGTCAAAGTAAAAATAAAGAAAATTAGCGGAAACCTGGCCTTTTCAGAGAGAGCAGCCTGAGGTTAAGCTTTTATTTAAATGTTTTAAGGCTGCTCAGGCCGATTACTTCAATTTTCGTGCCCGGGCAGCTTAAGTTCTTATTTTAAGGGATTACTTAACATTCGAGAAATTAAAGACTGAAATCCCGTATTCAGGCATTGCCTTCTTTTATAATCTCCAGCGTTATTCAGCCTACTTTTTAAGTTCTAGGTTTTTATCACTAAATTTTATGAAATTCAGTTTCCGAAAAGCCTATGGCTTACTAAAAATATCTGCAAGTCAATTACCAGTAGAAGTCGAAAAGTGCAAGAAAGGAATTTGAGAAAATGGCTCATGAAAAAAATAATCTACTAAAAGCTCCATTGAAGGATAAAAATATAGAAGTCCTTTCCATTCCCGGAATATCAGTGAGCCTTCGGCAATCAGGAGATCTCTTGGAGCTTACAGCAAGCGGAACCCTGAAAACAGCCTTCAGCCCGATTTTGAAAATGATTAACTCTCGCCTGAGAGAGGAAAAGCCAGCCCTCATACTGGAAGATCGAGTCATTGCTTCGGCATGGCTTCCCCCAATACCAAGTCCAGTTTTTAAACGCCTTATTTTTGCAGAAATACAGATTGCTCTTGGAAAATCTATTCCTGAGACTGTATCGATTGAACTTACTCGTCAGAACAGTTTAAGGTATCAACCTGGGAAGGTTGCAGATGAGCTTGATGTAGACACTATAGAAAGAATTATTGACGAAGCTCTTGAGCTTGGTACTTTAATTATTTCATTTACTGAAAACGATCCTCTGCTTAGAGACGAGGTTTTTGATCTAATCAAGTATGTGGACAAGAAACGTGCTATAGTGAACTGTTCCACATGGGGCACAGGCTTTTCAAGAGAAACTGCCTTACGCTTGAAAGAAGCTGGGCTTCATTCTTTGATGGTCGGAATTTATTCAACTGATCCTGAAAAACATGATGCTGCCCGAAAATCCGAGGGAGCATATGAACGAGCGATTTCTGCCATAAAGTTAGCACTTGAATCCGGGCTAACTGTTGTAATGACAACACATGCATCTCCTTCAAACATACAGGAACTTCCTGCTCTCTATTCTCTTGCATCGGAATTCGGCGTACACGAATTTTCAGTATGGGAAGCTATGCCTATAAGCAGAAATGAACCTGTAATCACTGATGAAGATAGGAAAAGTATCCTTGAGATGTACCACAGGATAAATTCAAGTCCGGAAGGGCCTCGAATTTTTGCAAACACTTATTTTGAAGGTCAGATGCTGGGTGCAATGGAAGGCAGGCGCTGGATGCACATAACGGCAGATGGAGACGTAAAAGCTGGTCCTTATCCGCCTTTTAGCTTTGGAAACATAAAAAAAGAATCTTTAAAAGAAGCCTGGCAGAAAATCAGGAGCTATTCTTACTTCCAGAAGCATAAAAGTTTGAGTCCAATGCACGATCCGGAATTTCTGGAGTTTGTTGACAGAATTCCGGCAGACGCAAGACTACCTTATCCTTTTGAAAAAA
>DASXVB010000322.1:0-13906 GCA_036504475.1 Methanosarcina sp. | reverse complement strand
GAAGAAATTCTTTCAAAACTTATCCGCTATGGTATAATTAAATCAGACGCTGATATTGATGATATCCTCTCTTTAAAAACTGAAAATATCCTCGAAAGGAGGCTTCAAACCCAGGTTCTCCGCCTTGGGCTTGCTAGGACAATTGCTCAGTCCCGCCAGTTTATTACTCACGGGCACATTGCAGTAAATGGCAGAAAGGCTACTATTCCGGGAATGCTCATTTCCAAGGAAGATGAAATGCATATCGGATACTATGGAACCTCTCCACTTGTTAGCGAATCTCACCCTGAGAGACCTGTGCAGGTGGCATCTGCGCTTGCAGACAGCACAACTACTTTAAGGGCTGTTGCAGAAGCAAGACAGGCTAGAGAGAAACCTCCAGAAAGAGGCGGCAGGAAGAGAAGAGGGAGGAGATAAAGATGGCAGAAATGAAATGGGCCGTGGCTCACATCAAATCCTCATTTAACAATACAATCATTACTGTAACCGATATTACAGGGGCTGAGACCATTGCAAAGTCTTCAGGTGGTATGGTTGTAAAAGCTGCACGGGACGAAAGTTCTCCTTATACTGCCATGCAGATGGCTGGCCAGCTTGCTGACCAGCTAAGAGATAAGGGTATCCATGGCATACATATAAGGGTAAGAGCTCCTGGTGGAAACAAGCAGAGAAGCCCGGGTCCTGGTGCTCAAGCTGCAATCAGGGCTTTTGCAAGAGCAGGAATCCGGATTGGCAGGATCGAAGACGTTACTCCTGTCCCGCACGATGGCACTCGCCCTAAAGGCGGAAGACGTGTATAAGAGAATTCTTCAAAAATTCTCTTTTTTTGAAGTCATTAAAATATAAGGGAAATTAAGGAATATGACGATGGAAGTAGACATTCTGGAGTTATCGGATAGATCTGCAAAATTTGTGCTTTCAAAAGTTCGCACATCTTTTGCTAACGGCATTCGACGTGCCATGATTGCAGATGTACCAACGCTTGCAATTGAGTATGTGAATCTTTATGACAACACCTCGGTACTCTATGATGAGCAGCTGGCTCTACGTCTGTCCTTAATCCCAATTGTAACGGATATAGAGACGTATGTGCCGCAGGCAGAATGCGATGTTTGTGAAGGAGAAGGCTGTCCTGCTTGTGAGGTTTCCTTAACCCTCAGCGCAGAAGGTCCGGGTACGGTTTATTCACGTGACCTTATCTCTTCTGATCCTAAAATACAGCCGGCTGACCCCAATATTCCGATTGTTGAGCTGAAAAAGGGTCAGAAACTTGTGCTTGAGGCTATTGCTCATATGGGTTACGGCAGAGACAGTGTTAAATGGCAGGCAGGAGTCGCTTGTGGCTACAAGAATGTGCCTATTATAAGCATTGAAAACTGTGACGCATGCGGGCACTGTGCAGCCGAATGTCCAAAAAGCATTATACGGTTCGAAGAGTCCGGGGCCAAAGTTTTAGAGGAAGATATCCTTAAATGCTCACTCTGTAGACTATGTGAGCAGGTATGTGACATTCATGCAATAAACATTGGCTTCGATGAGAACGCTTTTGTGTTCACAATGGAGTCTGATGGTTCTTACACAGCCAAAGATCTTGCCCTTAATGCGGCAAATGTGATCAAAGGCAAGGCTGAAGAACTCTTGGGTATTCTGGACCAGTTTTGAGCTACAGCTCGAATATTAGGCCCAAGCCTAATTTTTGAGTTAAGGGTCATAGAGCCCTGAATATTTCAATTAGTAGATATTTCTTTGGACTTCTATGCCTAATCTATTATTTTTTGTATCCGAATAATGCAGGAGCTATTCTGTCTTGTTGATGCTCTTCCAAAACTTATTCTCGGTGACCCTCACGGCTCGAAATGTTTATATATTATCCACGATATTGTGAGGGAGTGCAAGGCGTAAAGCGCGTCTGATATTCAAAACTAATAGCACTAAAATAAGATTAATACGAAATGCGAGGGTTGCCCAGCCAGGTCAAAGGCGATAGGTTGAGGGCCTATTTTCGTAGGAATTCGTGGGTTCGAATCCCATCCCTCGCACTAAATTTCTTAATCTGTCTACTTCAAACACTTAACTTCAGCAACTTCAAATTTTCATACCTTTCTGAAAGTTATTTTTGTAAAGAATTTCTGGTTCTTTATTTATAATATATCGTATGCGAGGGTTGCCCAGCCAGGTCAAAGGCGCTAGGTTGAGGGCCTAGTTTCGTAGGAATTCGTGGGTTCGAATCCCATCCCTCGCACTAAACTTTTTATTACTCTTCTATTTGCATAATAATCTAATTTTTTTCACTTTTTGATTTGTGGCGGGATGAGTCTCTAAGGAACAGACTTATGAACAGCATGCCAGGCTAAACAAAACCAAAAAGTAACCGAACGAAATGAAAAAAATAAAGAGAAAATAAGACAGACGAAACTAAAAAATCTACCTCTCAATATTCGAAGGTTTCCCAGCACGATCTTTGTTCTTTCTGTGCTTGTGCAGGGCTACTTCAATGTTGCTGTAGAGGTCTTTTTCATCAAAAGGTTTTATGATATACCCAAGAGGTTCCGTTATCTTGGCCCGTTCAAGAATTTCATTATCTGAATAAGCAGTTAGGTAAACTATTGGAATCTCAAATTTCTCTTTGATTTCTCTAGCAGCCTCAACGCCATCCATATCGCCCTTTAACATAATGTCCATAAGCACAAGATCGGGAAAAGTACTTTCTGCCTTAGCTATAGCATCTTCTCCAGAAGAAGCTATACCTGTGACCACATATCCTAAATCCTTTAACATTCTTTTTATTCCAATTGCGACAATATGTTCATCCTCTACAATTAGAATTCTTCCATTGGCCATTTATTACACCTTTGAGTTTCTTAGCCTCTGAAAAAGCTAATTTTAAATTCTGTTCCTGCCTTAGTATCAAGCTCAATATTTCCTTCAATCTGATCCACCAGAGTAGTAACCAGTTGAAGTCCCAAAGAAGTTGTTTTCCGAAAGTCCAGTTTCTCCGGGAATCCAACACCATTATCTCTTACAATAAGGATTAGTTTATCTCTCTTATTCTCTGCTGTTCTTCTAGAAGAAATCTTAGAGTTATCATTTCCTGAGATTTTATTCTCAACTTTTCTTGAGCTTTCTCTCTGCCATGCAGCATCTTCTTCGCTGGTTTGTAGCTTTATATAAATTTCCCCTTCGATACCTTTAGTAAAAGCATGTTTCAGGGAGTTTGAGACAAGTTCATTGATAATAATTCCCAGAGGAACAGCCGTATCCATTCCCAGGAGAATTTTCTCAACATCCAACTTTAAATTTATCTTCTCATCACCCAGAGAATACGATCGCAAAAGGTAACCAGCAAGATTTTCTATATAATCTGCAAAGTCTACACTTACCATATCTTCTGATTGGTAAAGTTTTTCGTGGACTAGAGCCATTGATTTGACTCTATGTTGGCTGTTCCTAAAAGCCTCTATCACATTTTTGTCCGTAAAATTCCCTGACTCTAGGTATAGAAGAGTGGAAATAACTTGCAAATTATTTTTAATACGGTGATGGATTTCTTTTTTCCTGATTTCCTCCATCTGAAGAAGCGAATCCTCGGCTTTCTTATGCTCAGTTATATCAAGAATAATACCCTGAAGGTGGACTTCCCCTTCCTGATTGCGCTGGATAACTGTCCTTTCGTCAACCCAGCGAACCTCGCCGGATTTTGTGAGAATCCGGTATTCCGAGGTATAATCCAAACATCCTTCCTCAACGTGCATTTTAAGTTCAGCAGCCATTTTTTCCTGATCTTCAGGATGCACAATATCACCATAAAGAAGTCTGTTTGAGGTAAAATCCTCCACTTCATAACCCAATCTAGTAATATTCTCCGAAACAAACTCTGCAGGCCACATGGGTTCATACTTCCAAAGAAACACGATTACAGGATTTGTATTGACAACCCTCTCAATATCTTCCGTAAGATTGTTGGAATGCTCAAGTTCTTTTGCATAATCCAGAAGGGCTTTTTCTGCGGCTATGCGCTAAGTGGTAACCATATCAAGAGTCTGACACGTTTCTTCTATTCCTTCATTAAGGAGCTTAAAACCACCCTGCCCGTGATATAAGAGGATTGAGAGGCTTATTTCTGTTCTGTCTCTAAAAGCGAGGCCGGCTTTAGATATCGATTACTTCTTGAGACAATTCCTTATAATGAATGAAAAGTTCTCTGCCCCAGCGAAGAGCGCTTGTATCAAAACTCATGACTTTCATGTGATCGTATTTTCCCTGCTTGTCGAAAAGGCAGAGATACATGAATTTCTCAGTGACTGCAATAGTTGGAATCCTTAAGTTTTCCTCACAGACCTTAACAACCGTGTTCTCGGAGTTGAGCAAAGTTTCTAGTTCATCCTTACAGTCATTTTTGAGTCTCTCAAATACGGCTTTCGTAAGCACAATTTCCATTTCAGCTCCGCTTTTTGCAAGCCTAGAATAAAGCGACGAATAAAGAGGATGATAATAAGAAAGCGAACTCATTATGCATCTGGACTTTATAAGATTCTCAGTAAATTCCCTTGGGAGATCGAACAGATGGTTCATGTCAGGTTCGATTACCATGCATTCTCCCAGTTCTCCAAGCCGCATAAACTGTTCACGGGGTATGACACTTGCGTCTCGACTTGTCCAGTATTCCTTGTTTTCTTCAATAACTTCAAGTGTATTCAGGAGGGGAAGCATGTTTCCTACGACAAGTGTTCCAATCTCCGAGAGCATATAAGTGTCTTCTTTCTGGAGGATCAAGCCTTGCTTTTTGAGGATTTTAATCTGAGGCATCATCGCCTTTGAGGTCACATTGAGAGAAGTTTTTATTTGCTCAATATCTCTGGGGCCTTCCATAAGTAGGAGAAGTAGATTTTTTCTTTTTTCAGAAAGCCAGATAGTATCACATAAGGATGAGCTCATTGTTACTATAGATTTATAGAAAGTACTTTTATTAAAAGATTATGTTATAAACGATATATATTTAAAAATCTTAATTCTAGAAAGAATTCTCTTAATTCTAGAAAGAATCCTGAGCCTTGAAAAGGCCGGTTGAAAATTTTAACGGCATTAAAAAATCACTTTATTTTAGAATCTACATATAGCTCTTTCTTTTGCCTGAAACTTTTGCAAGAACCACATGAATTGGGCTATATATTATTGGATCATAGATAAACTACTTACCAGTAAACGAGAACAAATCCAACAAAAAAGATTAAATTATTAAAAAATGGAATGAGTTGACCAACGAAATAAAAAATGGCATGAAAAATGAACTAAATATTGTATATTAAAATAAATTTAAAGAATATACCCATTAAAAAATGCTAAAAACTGTTGCATCCTTTTAAGTAAAAATTAAAGAGAAACCGGCAAATGAATTAAAAATATACCAGAGTTGTGGTATGTGGGAATACCATAGCTTTTGGATGCCTCCAAAACTGAATTTTTGGCTCTGTAGAAATCCTTTGAAATAAAGAGTCCCCATTAATTTTAACTGAATCGCTTGACATATTTTTACTTATTCATTTTCAGTATCGTGAAGCTGATTTCGATAGGTTTTCTACAAAGCCAAAATTTCAATGACTTTAATTCTATGAAGAGCTTATTCTAAAAGCAGAATAAATGATATTTATTGTTTTGTAGGTGCAGCAACCGAAAAAACGTACACTGCTTGTTAATAAGTAGTCAAAATGAAGAGTTGTCCAGATAGGTCAAAGGATTATTTTACTTTTATATTATTCCTTCTTTATACATGTAATTCGTATATGTTGTTATTTTAGTATTGGAGGCCGCAGATGGAGCAAAGCCCAAAAAAGAGATTCATAAATGCTCTTCAGGGAAAAACTGTAGATAGAATTCCCTGCCTCTCTGTTACCCAGACAGGCACTGTAGAACTGATGGACAAAACGGGATCAGTCTGGCCAGCTGCGCATTCCGATCCTGAGAAGATGGCAGCTCTTGCCTTTGCAGGGCATGAAATTACAGGATTTGAAGCCGTCCGCTATCCCTACTGTCTGACCGTGCTTGCTGAAGTTATGGGCTGCAGTATAAGAATGGGCACAAAAGAAATCCAGCCTTCAGTTTTAACTCATCCTTTTTCAAACGGGCCAGAAGACCTAAAAATTCCGGAAAACTTGCTCGAAAAAGGAAGAATTCCTACTATTCTGAAAGCAACCGAAATCCTAAAATCCTTTACAGGTAGTGAAACCGATGGTGAAGTCCCTCTTATTGCAGGTATGGAGGGCCCCCTAACAGTTTTTACCCACCTTGCCGAAATAAAAAACTGTCTGATCTGGACGATAAAAAAGCCCGACTATTTCGATGCCTTCATGGAAACCTGCACTGAAATCTGCATAGAATACTCAAATGCACTTTTCGAACATGGCGCAGATGTCGTTTGTATGCCAGACGGTGGAATAGTTGGCTCAAGAATGATGCATCCTTCAGTCCTAGAAAACTCGATCAAACCCTTCTACAAAAGATTCTGCAAGAAAGTAAAAGGTCCGAAAATCCTCCATATCTGTGGAGATGCCGCTGATTCCCTGAAAACCCTCTCTGAGTGCGGTTTCGATGCTATCAGCATTGAAGAAAAGGTGAGCATAAAAGCTGCAAAAGAATCAATCGGAGAAAGGGCTAGAATTATTGGAAACGTTTCTCCTTCACGAACTCTGCTCTTCGGGACTCCAGCTTCCGTGAAAGCCGAAGCAAAACAATTCCTTTTTGAGGGTGTGGATATTCTTGCTCCAGGATGTGGAATTGCTCCAAGGACCCCGCTTGCAAATATCAGAGCTCTAGTGGAGGCAAGGGATGAATGGTATAGTGAGAAGAATTGAAAATGTCATGAGTAAGTGTAAAAAGCAGAAGAAATAGGCTTAAGATAAATTTAAAAGGAAATTCGGGAGCTAGATTATCCGATCTTCAAAATTCTCCGATAATTTGCAACACAATTTTTCTTACCTTTTCGATCCTGTCAAAATTAATGTATACAATCTGCTGCCAGGTTCCAAGGATCAGGATTTTTTCAATAATAGGAATTGTGAGACTCGGTCCAACGAGCAGGGCTCTTACATGAGATCCTCCATTATAATCTCCCCAAGTCTCATGATGATGATAATCTTTGTCTAGAGGGATTAGCTTATCAAGGGTTTCAGAAACATCTTTTGAAAGATTTGGCTCAAATTCCATTGTAGTTATTGCTCCGGTTGACCCTACACAGAATACCGTAACCGTTCCGTTACTTATTTTTGAGTTTTTGACTTCTTCTGAAACCATTCCAGTAATATCAACAATTCCACAGTCTTCTTTTCCAACGACTGAGATTTCTCTTGTTTCTACAGGCATGAAATAATAATTAGCAGGTTAGATTGATATATTCTTTCAGTCTCTGAAAAAAATGTTGAGTTACAACTTATTTAAGTCCGAGCACGACCGCCGCCACCAATAGGATAGTCTGCATGAGATCATGGTATTGGCGTAGAAATACCTGCCATCCGGGCTCTTTTTTCATAACCGCCAATTTGTTTGGACCATATTTCTGCAGGCGCTCCTGTGCCTCTGCAGCACTCAAACCCTTGACCGGATCAACTTGGAGTCGGCTGATGATTTCTCCGAAGCAAGTGTGTACCATTTGACATCTGCTTCCCTTTGGGTCGGATCCGGTGATTTGGTTTGATTGGATTGGGGTGACACGTTTATTCTCCTTGAGTTCAAAAATTGTAGGGTCTTTGATTCTCTGGGGTGCGAGTAGCCCTGCTTTTTGGAGAGAATTACTTGTTCTTCTTGCCTTTCTTACTGTTTTTCTTAGCTTCGTTCTTGGTGACCTCGCTGCTTGCAGCCAGAGTTTTTAGATCGGCGGTAGCCTTCGCTTCGGCCTTTATGACAGCTTTATCCTTCAGACCACCGTTCTCATGTTCGAGCTCTTCCTTAGCCACAAGCAAATCTTGTTTTTGCTTTTCGCTGACAGTAGGATAGGCCAGGTTGAGGCTCTTCATCGTGTTGTAGAGCACAGCCGCCACAGATAGCCGAGTGAACCACTTATGATCGGCTGGTACGATGTACCAGGGAGCCCACTCAGTACTTGTATGATTGAACATATCTTCGTAGGCCGCCATATAATCGTCCCAAAAGGCCCGCTCTTTCATGTCGGCTACGGAGAACTTCCAGTTTTTCTCCGGCTCCAGCGCCCTCTCCAGGAAACGCTTCTTTTGTGTCTCTTTAGACACGTACAGGAAGAACTTCACTACAATAATACCGTTGTCAACCAGGTACTTCTCGAAGTTATTGATCTCCTCAAAACGCCGGTTCCAAATATTCTTATCCTTCAGCGAGGGAGGGAGCTTTTGACCGGCGAGGAACTCGGGATGCACACGTACGACCAATACCTCTTCATAGTAAGAACGGTTGAAAATTCCAATTCGACCGCGGGCAGGCAGGGTCTTGAAGTTGCGCCACAGATAATCGTGATCCAGCTCCTCACCTGAAGGCACCTTGAAACTGTGAACATCGACTCCCTGTGGGTTGAAACCCGACATGACGTGCTTGATAGTGCTATCCTTGCCAGCTGCATCGAGGGCCTGAAGAATCATGAGTACTGCATATTGATCCTGAGCCCATAGCTTATCTTGCATCTCGGCCAGAATCTGGATGCCTTCGGTCAGGGTCTCTTCAGCCTCTTCCTTTTTCATCCATTTGCCGGTGAATCCGGGATCGTAGTCCTTTTTCAGGTTGATCTTCTTACCGGGAGGAACCCTCAGGACGTCCAGCAATTCTTCTATTCTGTTTGCCATAATTTAACTCCCTGTATTATTCCTTGTATTGAATGTTCAAGACCTATCAAACCTTCAGAACGTTATTTAAATATGCTTGAGTGGCGGCTCATGGCATCGGCTGTGATGTCGATATGGCCCGTGTTGATAGACGGGGCAATAATTTTTCCGAAATTCCGATATCTATTGACCTTAAGTTATATCATCGGAGTTACGCAATCGACGTATAAAGCCAGACACGATGAGCATCACAATTTGGATTTACGTTAAACATTTAACAGTTTAATGTTACTGTTTTTCAGTTCAAATACGTAAGCCTTATCCTAACTGTCGGATCAAGTTAAATTTTAAGATAGGCTCTTATACGCTTCTATAACGTCCTGGAGTGACTCAAAGATATGTTCTCTACCAATCAATTTTATTATACCATCCCTGTTCAGCTCATTCATCACAGGCTGTACTACATCACTTAGTACTAAAGTAATACTCATTTTTTCCAATTGAGTATAAACATTTTTGAGTGTATCTGAAGCTGTAAAATCTATATCGCCAATGTTCGTGGCAGAAATACAAAACCACTTAAGTGAATCGGCATTTCTGGCAAGTGAAACTACTTCTTCTGTGAAGCGACTTTCGTTAGCAAAATAGAGGTTTGAGCCAAAACGATAGATCAGTAGGCCTTTAACAGCTTGTTGCCCTTCTGTAAGTGGAACTGTCCTTATGCCACCACTATCGTTTAAGACAAGCAGCAAGTCAAGCGGACGGTAACTGTGACGCAAGTGAGCTATGATCGAAAGCACAATAGCTACTTCAATACCTTGCTCAACTCCAATAGTTATAACAGTCACAGATGTCATCAAGGCGACAAAGAACTCGACAGGCCGCTGTCTGTAAAGAGCAGTCATCCCTTTGGTATCTACAAGACGTAAACCAATAAGAAACACTACCGATGAAAGTACGGCTGTGGGTAAATAGGCGAATGGCTTAGTAAGAAATATCAGAACTATGAGAACAGTGAAGACCGTTGTGAGTTGGGTAAGTTGGGTATATCCTCCGGCATTTCTGACCATTTCTGTCTTGGTCGGACTGCCGTTAACCACGAAAGTGCCTGACATGCCTGCTGCTACATTGGCAAGGCCTAACCCGATCAAATCCAAATTTTCATTTAAAGTGTCGGAGAATTTAATAGCATAAGCCCGAGATGTCGCGATGCTCTGGGCAAGAATGACAATAAAACAGGTCACTGATAGATTGAGGACCTTTGGGATATCAGAGAGTGGAACTTGAGGAAAAGAAAGACGTGGAAGACCTCCTGGTATCGTGCCAAGGGTAGCGATCCCATAAGAAGGAAGATTTAATACCCAACTTGCAACAATCGCACCAATTATTGCCAGCAGAGCTCCGGGAGCTTTGCTGCTTATCCTTTTACTAAAAATAATTATTCCGATTATAGATAATGAGACTAAGAGTGTGGGAATGTTTGTAAGAGATAGGTTCCCAAATAAAGATGCAATCTGCATAAGTGTTCCCAATGACTCAAAGGATATTCCAAGCATTCCGCTAAGCTGCGAGATAGAGATTTGAATACCGACACCTGTAAGAAAGCCTATCAGGACCGTATGAGATAGAAAATCCGCTAGAAAACCTAATTGCAGTAGACCTGAAAGAAGAAGTAGAATAGCTGCTAGCAGGGCGATCATACTTGCGTATGCAACATATTGAGGCGATTTTGGCGCGGCTATTGTCAACAAACCACCCGCTATAATCGCCGCAGTTGCGGAATCGGCTCCAACGGCTAGATGACGGGATGACCCGAAAATGGCAAAAGCTACCATCGGAAGCAAGATTGTATATATTCCGGTAACTAAAGGCATGCCTGCAATCTTAGTATATCCCATGACTTCAGGAATGGCAAGAGCTGCGAATGTAATCCCTGCAGTGATCTCTAAGGGTACTTGTTTGAGGTGGAGAGGCAAAACTCCCTGGAAAAGAGGTAAGTGAAGAAGTCTTGTAAGATTTTGTGCAGGTTTCATATTCTATCTAACCTATTCGTATAAAGGGTAATTTTGGATTGAAATTCATGACTGCAGACAGATCGAACCAATCTAATCTCAATTTGTATCTTCAAACCTTTGACCTTATTTCCCCATCTATTTTCGCAACCGTAGTAAATAACCCGATATTAAAGCAGTTTTTTGTGTCTAGGATAGTATCTTCAATAAGTTGTACTGCAACTTAGGAAAGAGAATAGTCTCCTACTTGAGATAGCGTTTCAAGATTTAATGTCTGATTTATCCAATACCAGAAACTTTAATTCAATTTCCATGTCTTCCCCATATTTATAACGTGAACAGATATAGCCTCATTTCTTACTCTTACATTCTGCAGGTAAACATAACTAGAGACATAAGGACTTATGCGCTTGAGGTACAAAATCAATAGCATAAACTTTCTGATCTTTTAAGATCATAATTTATCCCCTCGGAACTGGCAATCAGGGTATGAAATCAAGTACAATAAACACCATATTTTTGAATTTACACTTTAGACATTTAACGGTTTAATGCTACTGTTTTTTCAGTTAAATACTTAATTCTGATTCCATTAACCTCAAAACCACTTTCATTCTAAAATTCATAAAATTTCAGGACGATTTCTCTTTATCAGCAACTTGAGCAATTATTCGGAGGTAGGGATTCAGAGAAGTAATTTGGAGCTTTGGAATGAGCTCATTAACTATGTTTCTATATGTGTTATATTGTTTTATTACAACTATAAGCACAATATAGTACAAAATACAATAATTTGAGTTTTATTTTAAGTATTTAAATTTAATCAGAGTCTAGAATAAAATATGGACTCAAAGTAGATGAAAAATTAAAGGTCTGGGGTATTTTATGGCAAATACTGCAGAAATTAAAATTAGCGAAGCTAATCTTAGAGAGGCTAACCTTGAAAAAGCAAATCTAAAGCGGGTTAGCCTTGAAAGAGCTGATCTTATGGGAGCTAATCTTAAAGAAGCTGATCTCGAAGAGGCTGACCTTAAAGAAGCTCACCTTGAAATGTCTAACTTAGAAGGGGCTAATCTCAAGAAAGCAAACCTTATGGGAGCTTATCTTCCGAGGGCTCAAATTAAAGGAGCTAATTTGATAAAAGCTCACATGGAAGGAGCTAAATTAGTAAAGGCTTATCTTGAAGAAGCTAACCTTGCAGGTGCTTACCTTTTTATGGCAAACCTAGAGGGAGCTAATCTTAAAGAGGCAAATCTTGAAATGGTTGACTTCGAAGAAGCTAATCTTCTAGGAACTCACCAATTAACAATTGATCAGTTGTCTAAAGTGAAAACACTTTATAATGCAAAACTAGACAAAGAGCTTTGCCTACTACTAAAAATAAAGTATCCTGCCCTTTTTGAAATCTCAAATAGGTGACAATTAGTGATTTTAGTACCTATTGAATGTTCAATCAACTTCGTAGTCCGAATGAAGAGGAAGTGGTCATATGGAGGTCAAGCATTCTGTAGTAGCATCTGTAAAAAAAACAATTAGAAACGGCTTTGAACTTTTCACTATTGCATTTGCTATTTTATTACCGTTAGCGGTAACAGCTTTTGCAGCGTTGAAGACAGATATACCTACTTGGGAAATAGTTATTTTTGGCGCAGCAGGTACGTTGATTTGGTGGTTTCTCTGTTGGTTTGCCTTTTGGGTTATAGTTGAATAAGCTCTATAAGTACACGATAAGCTTTATAAATTCCAATAATTGCTTTAGTGGATCATCAGAGAAGCAGTAGGAAAATATTCAATTCTAAAAGTAATACCATTACTATTTTAGATTAATAATCGTTTTTGAGGACATTATCTGGTTTAAGACAATGATCTGAGCCCAAAACTCAAAATTCACTTTTTTAAATCGCATATCTTGATTGGCCGATAAAGTTTCTAATTACGAAATAAATCTTTAAAAATTTAAGTAACAAAGAATGAAATGGATTTTAGGCTCAATTCCATTAGAAAAACACAGATGCCTAAGAGGTTGTTTTAAAATTCAAATCGTTCCTACAATTGGATAATCAACAATGTTAACTTTAACATTTGTCTTGTGAATTTTTTCCAAAATTCAGGTACACTTTTCCCATGGAACTTAAGCACCCGATGTACAAAATCAAACTCAGAATCCATCTTTATTTGAGATTGCGCTAAGATATTTAATGGATTAATGCCACTGTTTTCAGTTCGAATGTGTAAATCCTATCCCAATTATGGAACCAAATTTAATTTTAAGACTTGCTATAAACATCATGATTTAATATGTTTTGAATTCAGAAAGCAATATAGATAACTGAAAGTTTATAGAAAATCTATAGTGAATTCAAAACCCCTTTATTTCCAGTGGAAAGTCTGTAATCTTTTTCTCTCCAATATATCTACTGTTACTTTTATTGATAAATTAATTAGATATATATAGTTTAAATGAACAAGGATCGTGTCCACAAGTCATTTATTCTGAAAAAGAATCACGTCTACAATATTTGAGGAATAATAGAAAGACTCTAGCGCTTCAGGTTTTCAAGAATCTATGTTCGCTATCTAATTTTTGAGTTTTTCTTTTTTAAGAGTATAACTAAATACAATATATGGATTATTTGTAAATCCTCTATTATGTTACGTACGTATAGGCTAAATCGAATAACTATATATAGAGCTTGGTAAATCTCAACTCTGAGAGAAGTCAGAATAAAACGAGAAGGACAGGAGAATTAGATATTATAAAAATTGTACATCTTTCAGATACCCATTTCTCAGAGACACTATGCCTGAGATTGCAAATTCCATACTTAAAAAAATAAACCGGAACTCTCCGGATATTGTAATTATCACTGACAACCTGACGGAAAATAGGCTTGTAATTATAAAAAACCTTCTTACTGAGAGACTGGAACCTCAACAGGAATAATCAGTGTTCAAAAGGATTTAAATATCAGGTTTTGGATAGTGAGTGGATTAAGTTGCGAGATAAACTCTAATAGTTTATCTTCGTGAATTCACAATCAAGATAGTTAAAAACGGATTCTTTTTAGGTGATATGGTGTCATATCGAAAGTTTGTAAGGGACGTTGGTCTTAT
>DASXVB010000321.1:0-4329 GCA_036504475.1 Methanosarcina sp. | reverse complement strand
GTTTATGGATAATGACAAATATCTAAAGGGCACAACTACCGTAGGAGTAGTTTGTACCGATGGTATCGTGCTCGCAAGCGAACAGAGAGCCACAATGGGGAATTTCATCGCAAGTAAAACTGCAAAGAAGGTTTATCAGATAGATGACCTTGTTGCAATGACCACTGCCGGTTCGGTAGGGGATGCCCAGCAACTTGTGCGGCTCGTAAATGTGGAATCACAGCTATACAAGATGCGCAGAAACGAGTCCATGACAATAAAAGGTATTGCAACGTTAATGTCAAACTTCTTAAATGCCAACCGTTACTATCCCATGATGGTCCAGCTCCTCATTGGAGGGGTTGACAAAAATGGGCCTGGTATCTATTCACTGGATGCTCTTGGAGGAAGTATCGAAGAAACGAGGATCTCGGCTACAGGTTCAGGTTCGCCCATGGCATATGGAGTGCTTGAAGACCAATACAGAGAAAACATGACTGTAAAGGAAGGCCTTGATCTTGCTATCCGAGCGATCCACAACGCCACTAAAAGGGATTCAGCTTCTGGAGAGAACATCGATGTAGTGGTAATTACTAAGGATGAGTTCAGGAGGCTGGACCCCGAAGAAGTAAAATCCATAAGAGCTCAATTAATTAAATAATTCAAATTGTTGGTTTTTTAATTTTAACATTAAACTAACATCTTTTTCAATCTATTATTTTTCCAATATCTATATATTTTTTCATTTTTTGATAACAAGGAAGATTTTTGATGCCTATTGAAGACGTGCTATTAGACCTCAAACATAAAATTGAGAAAAACCTACCTGCGGGAGTTACAATTACCGACGTGGAATTTGAAGGGCCTCAGCTTGTACTATATACTGAAGAGCCCCGCAAATTCGCTGACGATGGGAATATTATTCGCAATCTTGCAAAAGAACTCAGGACACGGATTGCCATGCGCCCTGACCCTAGGGTGCTTGCAACCCCTGAAGACTCTATTTCTATAATCGAAGAAGTTGTTCCAAAAGAATCTGTAATCTCAAGCTATTATTTTGATCCCGACTCCGGAGAAGTAATTATTGAAGCTGAAAAACCGGGCCTTGTGATAGGAAAGCATGGGGCGACTCTACGGGAGATCACAAAGCAGATTGGCTGGATTCCGAAAGTTGTGCGGACTCCCCCGATCAAATCCCGTACTGTAAAAAATATTAGGGAGTTTATGAGAAACAACCTCAAGGAAAGAAAAGAAATCCTTAAATCCGTGGGGAGAAAAATTCACACAGAGTGTACTTCAAAAGATCAGTGGGTAAGGGTTACATCTCTTGGGGGATGCAAAGAGGTTGGAAGAAGCTGTTTCCTGCTTTCTACTCCCGAATCTAGAATCCTGATTGATTGTGGAGTCAATGTGGGCTCAGACGAAAACATGACTCCTTATCTGTATGTTCCTGAAGTTTTTCCCTTAAACCAGATCGATGCCTTGGTAGTTACTCATGCTCATCTGGATCATCAGGGGCTTGTTCCTTTGCTTTTCAAATATGGGTACGAAGGACCCGTATACTGCACGCCTCCCACAAGAGATCTGATGGTGTTGCTCCAGCTTGACTATATCGATGTGGCAGCAAAAGAAGGGAAGAAGATTCCTTACGAGGCAGGAATGATTTCGAAGACCCTCAAACACACTATTCCTCTGGACTATGAGGAAGTAACGGATATCGCCCCTGATATCAAACTGACTTTCCATAATGCAGGTCATATTCTGGGATCGGCTATTTCCCATTTCCATATAGGAGACGGGCTCCATAATGTAGTCTTTACGGGAGACTACAAATATGAGAAAACGCGGCTTTTTGATCCTGCTGTCAATAAGTTTCCGAGAGTTGAAACTGTCATTAGTGAGGCTACTTATGGTAATTCCAATGCTTTCCAGCCTCCACTTAAAGATGCCGAAAGGCACCTGCAGATGCTAGTTAAGAATACTTTGGAAAGGGGAGGAATTTGTCTCATTCCTACTTTTGCAGTAGGTCGAAGCCAGGAAGTCATGATAGTGCTTGAAGAGTCTATAAGAAAAGGACTGATCCCTGAAGTTCCGGTCTATCTGGATGGAATGATCTGGGAAGCGACGGCAATTCATGCTACACATCCCGAGTACCTGAACAATGACCTGAGAAAGCTGATCTTCCAGAAAGGCCAGAATCCTTTCCTGTCCGAATGCTTCAAGCCTGTTGATTCCCATGACATGCGCCAGAAGATAATTCAAAATCCTCATCCATGTGTTATTCTCGCAACTTCGGGAATGATGAACGGAGGGCCGGTTATGGAGTATTTCAAGGCCTTTGCCGAAGAACCGCGCAATTCTCTGGTATTTGTAGGATATCAGGCCGATGGAACGATCGGACGCAGAATCCAGAAAGGATGGAAAGAAATCCCTATGACAGGAAGAGGCGGAAGCACCGAAATCCTGAAATTGAATATGGAAGTCCAGGTAGTTGACGGTTTCTCAGGCCACTCCGATAGGAGACAGCTCATGGATTACATCAAGAGGATGCAGCCCCGTCCAGAAAGAGTATTTACAGAGCATGGGGACGAAAAGGCCTGCGTTGACCTGGCAAGTTCGGTCTACAAGAAACTGAAAATTGAAACCCGGGCTCTTACAAACCTTGAAACCATAAGGTTGTTGTGACCTATCAGGGCCACAATTCCTTTTTGTGAAGAAAATAAATTTTTTCATGCCTTGAACCCGTGAGCAGGTTCAAGACTTAAAAGATGTTGCATTAACAATTGGTGGTCTCCTACTACAAGATCCGCCCTGTCAAGCTGTGAGGTCTCCACATATGTGGGAACTCCTATGCAGTAAATTTCGGCTTTTTTTGCAGCTTCTACGCCCAAAATGGCGTTTTCTATTACTATACACTCTTTTCGCTGTACATTCAAAAGTTCGACAGCTTTAAGAAAGGGATCCGGATGGGGTTTTGAGTTCTTAACGTCATCTCCTGTAATCACAATATTGAATATATTAGGGAAAAGCTTGTCAATGATTCCGTGAACAATGAGATGGTCAGATCCCGAGACTACTGAGAGCAAGAAACGCGTTTTAAGGGTTTCAAGGCATTCTTTCATCCCTTCAAAAGCTTTCAGCTCAAAGATCCGTTTAAATTCCTGCCTGTAGATTGAGGTAATAGTTTCGAAATCATATGCTTCTGGTTCTTTCCCAGCTTTTTGGATAAGCAAAGGAAGGCCGTTCCTGGGATTTGAACCTTCAATTTCATAAATATCCCGATCCTGGATTTCCATACCCATATCAAGGAAAGCTTTTCTCCAGGCTTCTGCTTGGAAGGGCATGGAGTCCACGAGAACGCCATCCATATCGAAAATTAATGCCTTTAACACGTTTCTGACTCCAAAATTGAAGATTTAGTGATTTGAATTAAGATTTCTAGGAACTAAGTAAGCTATCCAGAATTCCTAGGATTAAGCTAATCAGAGTCCTGGTAATTAAGTTAGTAAGGATTCCTGAAATTAAGCTAACTGAGGTCTCTAGAGATTAAGATAAAAATCGCTTTAAGCCTTAAAATTTTCCCGAAATTCTAAGCAGATTTATATCTTTAACATATTCTTCATAAATTTAAAAAATCTTTTATGAATCTAATATTTTTATGGACCTACCCACCTTCTCATAACTTTATGTCCTCTTTTACCGACGCATCGTGCTTTTTATGTTCTTAATTGATTTTTCATAAATTTACATATTTATCGATTTACGGTACTCCTATTATATTTAGTTGATATTATATATTAGATCTATATAATTAATATATTAATGGGGAAACGCGGATCAAAACCAAAGTTTACTGATATTTCTTGTCCTAATCAAGATTGTAAATTTTACGGTATTTTTGGGAACGGAAATATCATAGGCAACGGTACCTATCAAGTTAAGAACAAGAGAGTTCGAAAATATATCTGCCGCGAATGCGGCAGAGTATTCAATGATCGTACGAACACTTTCTTTGATAATGTTCGAAAAGATGAATCTCTTGTCATATTAGCCTTAAAGATGGCTATTAAGGGGATGTCAATACAATCCATAGCTGAGGTATTGGAAGTTCAACCAGCGACAGTTATTAACTGGTTGTTTCGCGCAGCAAAACAATGTGAAAAGGTAAATGAAGATTTGATGAAAAACCTGAACATTTCAAAAGTTGAAATGGATGAATTGTGGGTAATAGTCGAAAAAAAGTTGCACCAAGAACAGAAAGTGAAGACGACGGAACCTGGATGTGGGTAAGTTTCGCTCCTGAATCCAGGTTAATTCTTGATTTTGTACTGGGGCCAAAAAACAGTATGT
>DASXVB010000320.1:0-31292 GCA_036504475.1 Methanosarcina sp. | reverse complement strand
AAAAAATAATGAGAATGAATGTCTCAAACATGAAAAAGAAGGGCGTAAAAACCGTAATTACTTCCTGTCCTGCCTGCTGGCTAATGTGGCATACGGTCTATCCCCAGTGGGCAAAAAAGCTGGGAATCGAATACGAGCTTGAGGCAAAACATTACTCTGAAGTGCTCGTGGATCGTCTCGATGTCCTCAAGCCGAAATTCAAACAGCCTTTGGATAAAGTGGTAGCCTGGCACGATTCCTGCCATATTGGCAGGGCAGGGGGTAAAGTGTACGAGCCGCCTAGAGAGCTGCTCAAAGCTATACCCGGAATCCAGTTCAGGGAACTTGAATACAATCGGGAAAGAGCTCACTGCTGTGGTTCGGTTGTAAGCCTTATTGCCGAGCCTCCTGTTGCATACAAACTGGGGGATATGAGACTCCAGGAAGCCCTTGATGTTAAAGCCGACATTATTGCAGCGCTTTGTCCTTGCTGTATTTTTCAGTTCCGTGTGGCGGCGAAGGAAAACAACCTCGACATTCAGGCTCAGGATCTAGGAGCCCTTGTGGGCAGAAGTCTTGGGTACAACATCCCTGACTCAACCTCCTATACTCTGCAATCATGGGTTCCCTTTGAAAAGATGATCTCCCTTATGCAGCCTGAGAATATGACTGACTTGATGGTTGAACTCATGCCCCAGATGATGGCAGCAATGCCAGCCCCGCTTCAGACAATGATGAAGATGGTCAAATATGTTCCAGGTATGGATGCCATGATGAAACCCATGATGCCAATTATGATGCCCAGGCTCATGCCACTGATTATGCCGAAAGTCATGCCTGACATGCTCAAAGCTGTAGAAAAGAGGGTTCCTATGCCCGATTACATGCGAGAGCAGCTTCCTGAACTTATGCCGAAGGCTATGGATAACTTGATGCCGAATATGCTTCCGGAGCTGATACCACTTCTGACTCCACGCATGATTGAGTATATAAAAACGCATTAATCATTGGTAAATGAAAATTCACTAACAATTAGTACGTGAGATCTCACTAGCGATTAGTACATGAGATCTCACTAAAAATCCTTCGTATAGCCTTTAAGATAGTTTATCGATTTCAAAATGAATCAGTTATTGAATGGAAATCATTGATCTACGAATACATTTAAAAGTTCAGGTTTGTGAGTGTGTTTTGGAACCTAACGCATTAGTCAGTTGAATGCCCCAATTTAGTTGCATGCAAAAGCTCTGGAAATAGCTTCATCCATAGAACTGCAATGGCTATTGAACCAATTCCGCCAAGTAACACCGCAGGTACAACTCCAAACAGGGAAGCTGTTAACCCTGATTCAAATTCGCCAAGTTGATTTGATGTACCTATAAACATTGAATTTACAGCGTTTACTCTACCTCTCATATTATCTGGAGTTCCCAATTGTATCAATGTTAAACGGACGACTACACTTACCACATCAGATGCCCCTAACAGCACAAGTGATGCGAGTGATAAAAGAAAAGATGTTGACACAGCGAAAATTACGGTGAAGACCCCAAAAAATATTACTGCGACAAACATTTTAAATCCTTCATTTCTCTTTAAAGGTTTTTTTGCCAAAAAAGCGGACATTATCAATGCACCTACGGCAGGTGCTGAACGCAGCAATCCTAAACCCAAAGGCCCAATTTTCAAAATGTTGCTGGCATAAACAGGTAATAACGCTGTCGCACCGCCAAATAGCACTGCAAAAAGGTCAAGGGAAATTGCCCCAAGTATAGCAGGTCTGCTTCTGATGAAAGCTATTCCTCCGAATACTGAATTTCTGGTTACTGGTTCAGAGTTTTGGGACCCCTCCCTTATTGAAACAAAGAGAATAATCACACTTGTCGCCAATGTTAATATGCCAGCTATAGAGTACACAACTTCGGGATCTAATGCATAAAGAATTCCTCCAATTGCTGGACCTATAATAAATGCAAACTGGGCTATAGAAGCTGCTAAAGCAGCTACCTCTGGGAAAACGTCCTTGCTGACAACATTAGGTAGCAAAGATTGCATTGACGGGCCTTGAAAAGCATTGGCGGTACTTATAAAAAAGATAGTAACGAGAATTCCTTCTTCAGTAATCGATCCTATGTGGCTTTCGTAAGCAAGAAGGAAAATCCCTATACTTTCTGCAATTTGACTGAAACAAATTATCAGCTTTCGATCATAGCGGTCTGCCACATAACCGACTACGAGAGTAAGTAGAACCATCGGCAAAAACTGGACTAATCCGACAAGTCCTAGATAAATAGGCATTTGAGTAATTGAATAAATTTGCCACCCTACAGCAATGGTTAACATTTGAAAAGCAATGGCAGTTGATATACGGGCAGTTAATAGGAGTACTAAGGATCTGTTATGTAATAAAGGCGGAACTTTAAGCGAAAACATTACATATTAGCTCCTTTTCTCGGCTACTTTTTAAGTTTATGGATTACAAAACGATGACCTGACGGCAGACCCTGATAGGAAGTGAAAACTTACCCAGATCAAAGGTAAATGAAGCCTTTACGTATCAAAACGATACGTAGGCATATATCAAGTTGTTTATCCAGAATCTTGGAAACATTACCCAAAGCTAGAAAGGGGTATGCAGTTTTAGGCTGATGGACGATAATGGAAAATAATGTAAATTTTCGGTCGATAAAATTGTATTTCAATAAATCTCAATAATAGATGTGGTTTTCCAAGCTCATGAATCCCGGCATAAGGAGTGAGATTGCTGAACTGTATCTACCTGTGAAAATAGTTCGAAGAAAGTATTAAAAGGTTCAGGAGGCTCTATTTTTCGGATTCAGGACCTGAGCTCCAGAGAAATTCTTATATAGAAGTGCTTGCATTAAGAATAGGAAAATACGCACAAAGCTAACGTGCTCAAAAATACGATTAATAGAATTCATAGAAATTCATATCATTAAAAGGAGATTAAAGCTTGGCAGCACAACCGATCTTTATTTTAAGGGAAGGCAGCAAGAGAACCCATGGTTCCGATGCTCAGCATAACAATATTATGGCCGCAAAGGCGGTTGCTGAAGCGGTAAGGACTACTCTTGGGCCCAAGGGTATGGACAAGATGCTTGTAGACTCCATGGGTGATGTTGTTATCACCAACGACGGAGCAACAATCCTCAAAGAAATGGACATCGAGCACCCAGGTGCAAAGATGATCGTAGAAGTAGCCAAGACCCAGGATGCCGAAGTCGGAGATGGAACCACCACCGCAGCCGTACTTGCAGGAGAATTCCTGACAAAGGCAGAAGACCTGCTTGAAAGCGGAGTCCACCCGACAGTCATTGCAAGTGGCTACAGGCTTGCAGCAGACCAGGCTACAAAGATCTTAGATACAATCACTATCAGTGCATCTCCTGAAGATACCGAAACTCTAGAAAAACTCGCATCCACAGCTATAACAGGAAAGGGTGCAGAGGCTAACAAGGAACATCTTTCCAGGCTTGCAGTCGAGGCCGTTAAGTCGGTTGCTGAGAGAAGCGAAGATGGAAAAATCACTGTGGACATCGAGGATATCAAAGTCGAGAAGAGACCAGGCGGAAGCATCAAGGACTCCGAGATTATCGAGGGTGTAATTGTTGATAAAGAGCGTGTCCACCCAGCCATGCCGGAAGTCGTAGAGAATGCAAAAGTCCTGCTCTTAAGCGTGCCCATAGAACTCAAGAAGACCGAGACCAAAGCCGAAATAAAGATCACCACCCCTGACCAGATGCAGCTCTTCTTAGACCAGGAAGAAGCAATGCTCAGGGAAATTGTGGACAAGGTAATCAACACAGGCGCAAACGTTGTCTTCTGCCAGAAGGGAATTGATGACCTCGCCCAGTATTACATGACAAAAGCTGGGATCTTTGGCATGCGCAGGGTAAAGAAGAGCGACATGGATAAGCTTTCCCGCGCAACAGGTGCAAAAATTATCACCAGCCTCGACGAGATTGAGGAATCCGACCTTGGCTATGCCGGTCTCGTGGAAGAAAAGGACGTTACCGGTTCCAGAATGACCTTCGTTACAGGCTGTAAGGACAGCAAGACAACCTCAATTCTCCTTCGCGGCGGAACCGAGCATGTGGTGGAAGGAATTGAGAGAGCCCTCGAAGACGCTCTCAGAGTAGTGGGCGTTGCTCTCGAAGATCAGAAGATCGTTGTGGGCGGAGGCTCCCCCGAAGTCGAACTGTCCCTTAGGCTCAAGGAATACGCAGCAACTCTTAAAGGCAGGGAGCAGCTTGCTGTAACGAAATTCGCCGAGTCTCTTGAGATCATTCCCCAGACCCTTGCAGAGAATGCAGGACTTGACCCTATCGACATGCTTGTGGAAATGCGCTCACAGCACGAGAAAGGCAACAAGCGTGCCGGACTCAATGTATACACTGGCAAGATCGAGGACATGTTCGAAAACAACGTTGTCGAACCTCTCAGGATCAAGACCCAGGCAATTAATGCAGCTACCGAAGCCGCAATCATGATTCTCAGGATCGATGACGTAATTGCCTCATCCAGTGCAGGTAAAGGTCCAGGAGCCGGTCCGGGCGGCGAAATGCCTGAAGATATGTAAATAATTTGGAATACAAATCTAGGATTGCTGAAGTTTCCAGCATTCTAGAACTTTTTTTTAATTTCAAGATAGCCATTCAGGAAAATATTTGGTTCTTCTCTGTTTCTAGTGGGTAATTTCCATTCATCTCTTAAATTTGATAGGATTTACGCGGTTGAACTAAAAAATCAGTATGCTTTAAACCTTTGACTATCTAAAACACATATTTAACCGCAATGTTTATTGTTCTTGATTTGTACCTCAATTGCGGGGGATCTGCTTGCTTTTTTGGAATTGATCAGTGACTCACGCTCACTACCTGTATTTTGAATGGCAAAAAATCGAATACAAATGGTAACCTGTCTAAAGTATAGACACATTTGTTGTTGAAAATCAAATTCAAACTTTATGTTTCTCTTTTTGATCTGGCTACTTTCTAACTAAGCAATTATTTTCAACCCATGCAAACTACGAAAAACCTCAAATAAGTATCAATTTGGGAGGTGTAATGTTAGCAGCGATAATTAGATTAGATGAAATTTTGGGATATGCTTAGTTAGAATAATTTTACATTATAGTCATTTACGCAAACATTTACACTTAGCCTCGTAATATGTCCCAGAAACGCTGAGTGTAGGACTACATGAAAGATCAATTTAAACTTCAAGTGTAATTCTTTGCGTAAATGGCTATAAATAGTAATTATATAACTTGGACAAATTAGAGTTTATTTAGTATTACGTTTGTGGAAAAATTTATAAGTTTTTATTCTAATTATGATTAATAAGAAATAATTTGTTTTAAGAAAAAATTCAGCGTAGGAGCCAGAAACTCAGAAAGTTTATCGGCAAGGAAAGGGATAGAAGTATGCCTGAGAAAATCACGAAAATAAAAGTTATAGTAAAAAACACGCGGATACGACGTTTGAAAATAAAAGGTTTGATGCCAAAAACAACTGTTGTTATAAATAACCTTCTACTAAAGGATGTCACTTTTTATACGGTTGAACATGAGTCGAGACCAAAAATCAAAATGCGCTTATTTAGTTCATGTTCCGAATGATTAATAGGTTTCAGTCAATTAAAACAATTCTGACACTCTTTAAATTTGACAAAAGGCTAGTTTCAAGAAAATTCAGTTATCGAGACCTAATAAACGATGACCTCTAATACGTTGATTGGAAGCTTCCAAGGACTATGTTCAATAACTAAATTGTCAAGATACTAGTCTTTGATTCCAAAATAAATTCCTCATTTAGCAAGAAACTCGTTCTCGGCGGATATATTAGAAAGCTAAATCTTGTGAACATACTTCGGAATCGCAGTACTAGTGTCAAGAAAATTTATTTATTGGTCATCCAATAAGTTCAGAATCATTGTACACTGATAAGAAGCTACCAAAGATTATGCTCAATAATTAAATTGCCATGACACTAGTTTTGATATACACTCAATTGCTAAAATTCACGATGATCAGTAAAAATTGTTATCTGGCCTCATAGCAGGAAATTTCCCTGGCATCTACACGAACTGGTTTTCCAAGCTCGTTTGAAATAACACTTCTTACCCTTGCCATACACCTGCATTCAAGCTGAATACGGGCTGACATAGCTTCTCGTTCTTCAATGTAGAAATCGTTCGAACTGACAATAGAATGGACAGAAATCTGTTTCTGTACAACCTTTGCTATGAGACCTGAAGTCCCATCCGTGAGATCCTGAAGGCTGGTGGAGGTGAGAAGAACGCTATCTCCTGCATTAAGCCCAAGTACTCCTACGAAATTTTGAGGACTCCTAATCTCAAGAGTCCTGAGATGATGTTTCTTCAGGACCTCGATAAGAGAATCAGCAATTCCTGTTAATACGATGTACTCCATAGGATCACCCGTACATTGGGAATTCCTTCTTTACTTCTCCTTTCTGCTCCGTAGTCTGAACATCTTCAGCAAGCCTCTGGAGTTCAACTTCTATGCGTTCGGCCTGCTCTATAAGCCGATCCGTGCTTATCGAAAGACCATATAGCTCGTTTAAAACTTCAACAACAGCAGAAGCAGCTCTTGGGTCAGGGTTCTGAGTTTTGGTAGCACCTAGCAAGCTAAATGCAGGAATTCCACGCAGCAGACATTCAGCCATTACGCTGCCAGAAATTCCAGAGATAGTTCCCATCTGGAAAACCTCTACTTTTTCCCTGATTTTATTCAGCATCTCTTGAGTTGTAGCTGCCCCGAAGACTTTATGTCCTCCGTCCATTATGGCAATTCCTGCAATAGAAGCAACTTCTCTTACATTAATAGACTCAGCCCAGTCCACCAGAGCATTACTAACATCGTAAGAGACAGTGTGACTGATTGGAATATCGGAGATCACAACAATCAAGTTGTGTTCCATACTCTCATAAATCCTCACAGGCATATTTATAAGCCCCTCATACAGTACTGCAATCGAAGGGAAATACCTAGATTCAATTGAGCCAATATATTCCATTTTCAGTTCTTCTATCATATGCTGACTTGCAATATTCCCCACAAGCCCGATTCCGGGAAAACCTTCAATCAATATAGGGTTTTTTGACTGCACAGGTTTGGTAATAATCTTCACATCGTTGTTGTCATAATCTGTATCTAACAAATAACCACCTCAGCGAAATACAACCCCTAGGACTATATCTGACCTAATCCTAGATAAACAAGTTTCTCGCAGCCTGGGTCCTACGTTACTTCTGTATATACATTAATAAAAAATATACACAATATCCAGGTTTTCGACCACCACAACCCTTTTTGATAAAAAAGAATCTTTTTAATATATATCTTTTCTCATTACAGGAAAAAAGAATTCCGATAAGATATCATAGTAAATTTTAGGTTTCATTCCCGATCAAAAGCCTGACAGGGACCTTATCTGTAGAAGATACCAGATGGGAGAACATAATATAGATAAAGGGCACCGTAAAAAAGCTCATAAAAAGTAAATTCGGAAACAGGAGGAGAAAAATTAATGGAAAAATCTATTATATATTTTGACGAGGTAGGAGAGTCAAACACGGAGAACGTTATCGAAGCAGCAGCAAAAAGAGCAGCAGAGCTTCAGATATTTCATATTGTAGTTGCAAGTACCAGCGGAAAAACCGCGCTAAAAATGGCAGAAGCAGTAAAAGACACCGGAATAAAAGTTGTTGGAATAAGTCACCAGTATGGGCAGAACGAAAAAGGTGAATGGGAAGTCGAAGAGGAGTATAAAAAGAAGCTTGAAGAGCTTGGGGCCGTGATAACAACGCAGTCTCATATATTCTCAGGGGTAGAACGTTCAATCACAAAAAAATTCGGAGGATATTCTAGACTAGAAGTAATTTCTGATACCCTTCGGTCTCTCTTTGGAAAAGGCTTCAAGGTAGCCATTGAAGTTGCAGTTATGGCAGCTGATTCAGGCCATATCCCAGTCTCCGACAATACCGAGGTTATAGCGATAGGAGGTACAAGGCAGGGTGCAGACGTAGCTCTCGTGCTCAGGCCAGCCCACAGCGGAGATTTCTTCTCCCTTCAGATTAGAGAGATTATTGCCATGCCGCGAGCTAAAGAAGAGTAAGGTAAGAAAAACAGGGAAAACAAGAGAAAGATAAGTTTCTTTAATACAGGTGATTGAATTTTTCGTTTGAGATCAGTGAGAAAGCTCAGATGATTCACTAGAATCTATCGTAGCTTTTCGCCAGTCCCCAAAGATAAATATATCTGAGAGACGTCTATAACGCCGGCATGTCAACAATATTCGAAATTCTCGATAAGGATGCAGGCGGCAGGATAGGAAGGCTCAGAACTCCTCATGGTATTGTTGAGACACCTACTGTTATGCCTGTGATTAATCCAAATATTCAGCTTATCCCCCCGAAAGAAATGCGAACCTTCGGGGCAGAGATCCTGATTACCAATTCTTATATTATCTACCGCAAGGAAGAACTGAAAAGTGTCGCCCTGGAAAAAGGTCTGCACGGGCTCCTTGGTTTTGACGGGCCCATTATGACGGATTCAGGTTCCTTCCAGCTTTCTGTATACGGATCCGTGGAAGTTACGAATGAGGAAATTCTTGGGTTCCAGCAAAAGATAGGAAGCGATATTATTGTCCCGCTGGATATCCCTACGCCCCCTGATGTCCACTACCGACGGGCTGAAGAGGAACTTGCAATCACAGCCAAACGCCTGGAAGAGGCACGCAAGCTTATTCAAGGAGAGCAGCTTCTTGCAGGACCAGTTCAGGGTTCGACTTATCCTGAACTAAGGGAAAAAGCTGCATCCCATCTGAAAGACCTCAATTTTGAAGTTTATCCCCTTGGAGCAGTGGTCCCGCTAATGGAAGCCTACCGTTACGCTGAACTTGTTGACGTGATTGCTGCATCCAAAAAAGGGCTCTCTCCAGCTTCTCCGGTCCACCTTTTCGGGGCAGGTCACCCAATGATGTTCGCCCTTGCAGTAGCCCTGGGCTGTGACCTCTTTGATTCGGCCGCCTATGCCCTTTATGCAAAAGACGGGCGCTATATTACTGTAAATGGGACTTACCACATTGAAAAACTAAATTATCTGCCCTGTTCCTGTCCGATTTGTTCAAGGTACACCGCAGAAGAATTGAAAAAAGCCGACAATATGGAAGAACTTCTGGGGAGGCATAACCTTTACGCGACTTTTGCTGAAATTCGGCTTATCAAACAGTGTATAAAGGACGGGAAACTACTCGAACTTGTGGAGCAGCGCTGCCGTTCTCACCCTAAACTTCTAGATGGGTTGAAAAAGCTTTATACTCATTCCTCCTGGCTTGAGCAGCTTGATCCAGCTACAAAAGGCACTTTCTTCTACTGCGGGCCCGAATCCGCGTCCCGCCCCGAAGTCCTGCGTTTTGGGAAACGGCTGAATAGGTTCAGTCTGCAAGGCTCGGTAATCATTAGGACAGTCCCGGTAAAAGGAGAGAAAGATTACGACCAGATTCTTATCTTCAAAGCGCCTTTTGGAGCATTTCCTGTCGAAATGGAAGAAGTGTATCCTTTCAATGCCGAAGTCCCGAAATTTCCGGATTATGAATCACTTAATACAGCTCTTTCAAACACTCTGAAACTGATGGAGCTGAACCCAGAAGCCGAATATACGTTTATCTGTGAAAAAGAATTCAGGCACCCTCTAATTGAAGAGATAAGCAAAAGAGCAAAACTGGTATACAGGGAAGACTGGAAAAAAGAATAAATTTCGAGCTAATTAATGGCGTCGGATATCTTGTAAATCCGTCAACCTTATACAATAAAAACCTGCATAAAAACGATAAAAAGAAAACTTTTTTGAGGTGCAGACCTTTATAGAATTATCTGCAAAGGACCCTCTGAACAGGGAAAAACACAGTACAAAATATGATATAAATTCCGCGCAAACCGGAAAAGTATAAGGTGAAACTATTGTCCCTTACAGCAAGAATCGGCGAACTCAGTCCTTATTTGCGACTGATGAGACCCGAACTTTACTACATGGACCTTACCCTACCTGCCTCGAGTGCAATCCTTGCTTCCTATTTGGCTACCGGAGGGCTTCCTGATCTTCTTCCTTTCCTGATTGCAGTAATAGGCGGCTTTGCAGCCATTACAAGTTCGTACGTATTCAATGATTGCTGTGATATAGATATCGATACGATCAACCTTCCTGGCCGGCCCTTGCCTTCTTCTAAAGTGTCAAAGAACTCTGCGCTTACTTATGCCGTATTTTTGCTAGGAATCGCGGGCGCAGCAGCCGCTTATCTTAATCCTGAGTCTCTCCTAACCCTTATTATTGCAGCTGCAGTTATCACGATTTATTCAATCTTTGCAAAAAGGAATACTTTCCTTAGTTTTCTGCCAGTAGGTATCTCCTATGGCCTTGTACCTATAGGTATCTGGCTTGCCTTTGACCCTGCAGGAATCCTTAAAGGTAACGACGGGGTAATTCTTCCTTTGCCGGCTATTTGCTTCGGGCTAATGATTTGCGTTACAGATTGGGCTTTTACCCTTGGAGGAGTTTCCAGAGATGTGGAAGGGGACAGACTGAAAGGTGCTCCAACAATGCCCGTAACCTTTGGAATCCCCTTTACTGCCAGATTCGTTACGTTCTGGTGGATTGTAGGAGTTATCGCTTCACTAATTATAGGCTGGTCGGCCCAACTTGGACCTGTATACTTTTCGGGAGCCCTTGCTTCAGGACTTTGGATGCTTACTCAGTGTCTTGACTTCATCAAACATCCTACTCCTGAGAGGGGCGGTAAGCTCTTTCTTAACGGCTCAAATTATAGAGCGATTATGTTTGGATCAATGATTCTTGATGTAGCGCTTTGCATTTATGCAGGAGGCTACACCTCCATTCTCTGGTAAAACAGGTAGAGAAAAATGGATGCGGATATTATTGTAATAGGGGCATCTCCTGCCGGACTGATGACTGCAAGGAATGCCTGTGAAAAAGGGTCTTCAGTCCTTTTACTGGAAAAAAAAGAAGAAATAGGGAATCCTCCCCATCCTGCAAACTCTTTTTTTAAGGGAATGTTAGATAAATGCGGGGAAAAGGCAGACCCTTCTTATGTTCTACATTATCTCAAAGGTATGAAGATTATTTCTCCGTCAGGAAGGACAGTTGAGGTTGAGGCACCCGGATATGCTATTGATAAAACTGCGTTTGACAGGTTTTATGCGAAGAAAATAATGAAAACCGGTGTAGAGCTTCGAACAGGAGTGAAAGTGCAGGATATCCAGAAGGAAGGAGAGAAATTTACTGTTAATACTTCTGCCGGGGTATTTACATCAAAACTGGTTATTATTTCCAACGGTATAAATTCAAAAATGGCTTCCCTTCTGGGCCTTAAGACAATGAAACATCCTGAAGATATTGCCTGGGGAATTGAACTGGACATCAGAAGTCCGGGACTTGGGAAACCGAAGATGTTTGAGTATTACGTAGGAAATCATGCCCCAGGCTGGAAAACTACATATGCCCCAAGAGGAGGCGATAATGCCGCAATCGGAGCCTATGTGCGCAGATGCGGAACGGACGCAACGCCTTACCTGAATGCCTGGGTTGAAAAGTTTAAAAAACTTAAAGGGCTCGAAGAGCTTGAAGTTGTAAGAAAACTTTCAGGCGGAGACCCTATAGTGACAATTCCGAATGAGTACATAGCCGATGGAATAATGGTCGTTGGCGGAGCAGCAGGTCAATCGGGGATAGGTTATGCGATGAGGGCAGGCCAGATATGTGGAGATGTTGCTGCAGACGCCATAAGAAAAGGCGACGTTTCAAAATCTGCTCTATCAGAGTACCGGAAGACCTGGGAAAAGGAATTCAAGGCTGAACATTACCTAGGTCGGATAGGGCTTGAGACTCTCAGGAAAATGACAGATAGGGAAATCGATGAGATGACAAAGGTCTTTGAAAAGGAAGATCTCTCATTTATTCATGGAAGTTCAGTCGAGCAGGCGATGCAAGTTTTTGCATTCATGCTAAAGAAAAAACCTTCTGCAATTTTAAAGTGCAGAGCATTCCTCAGGAACAAGTGAACTGGAATTGAAAATATCAAAAGAGAACAGAACAATACGAACTTTATCATCAGATGCCAGGTGCAGGAAAAATATGCAATACGACTTCCACAAAAGCCCTTTTCTCAGAGTTTATACCGAAATTAAAGACGGACGCATGAAGATGAAAACCAGTGGGGCTGCGTCCATCCTTATGAGAAAAACTCTGGAGAAAAACCTCTCACTTTTTGAAGACGAAAAGCCTGCAAAAATCGAGGCTGACAGGCTCATCTGTTCAACCTGGATGCCTCCAGTGCCAAGCCCAGGCTTTGACCGCTTGGTAAAAAGCCAGCTTTCTTCTATTGTGGGAAAAATGATTCCTGATCAGGTAACTATTTCCATTACTGAAGAATGCCCTAATAACTGTATTCACTGCGCTCTACCTGACACGAAAAATCGGAAAAAGCTTGCCCCTGAAATTGTAAAATCTGCAATCGATCAGGTTCTTGAAATGGGCACGACTTTTGTGATTTTCGACGGTGGGGAACCCCTGACCTATTCAGGCTTAGAAGATCTAATAAGGTATGTGGACTCTGAAAAAGCCATTGCAGGTATGTTCACCTCAGGAGTAGGGCTGTCTGAAGAACGGGCCAACAGCCTGAAAGAGGCAGGCCTTTATTCCCTTACAGTCAGTTTTGACAGCGCGTACGAAGATAAACACGATTATGTAAGGGGCAGAAAAGGAGTTTTTAAAAGTGCAGTTGAAGCAGTCAAAAATGGAATTAAGGCAGGACTGCTTGTAAATATATATGTGGTGCTTTCCAGGGACAATGTGAATGAGCTTGAAGAATTGTATGCTCTTGCATCGGAGCTTGGAGTCCATGAACTCTCATTTTACGAAATAGTTCCCACTGGCAAGTGGATGGATCACGCCTCCGAAATCTTGACTCCAAAAGACCTGAGAAAATTTGATGATTTTGTATCAGGAGCCATGGAGAAGGAAGGCCCCAGAGTATTTCCTATCCCGCAGGTCATGAAGACCACAGGCTGCATGGCAGGCCGCAAATGGCTCCATATTACCCCGGAAGGGGATATTCTTCCCTGTGCCTGCATCCCGATCCCCTACGGGAATGTCCATAGAGACAAGATAAAGGATATTTGGAAAAAAATCAGAGAAGATCCTGCATATAATGCAAAGTGCTGCCTTATGAGGAACCCTGAGTTCAGGGAGAAATACCTGAAGCTGTCAGAGTAAATTGGGAAGAGTTATTGAAAGTATCAATAAATTGGGGATAATTATTGAAGATTTAAAAGTAAATAGGAAATTATTGAAGATTTAAGAGGAAATAGGGAATTATTGAAGATTTAAGAGGAAATAGAGTACTAATGAAGACTTAAAAGCACATTTAGAATATTTTTGGGATTTCAGAGCAAAATGCAAATAAGATTACAATTCTGTTTATTCAATTTCTTAACTCTATCCATGAGTTTACTTTTTGAGATAAAAAGATACAGCTAACAAAGTTTGAACTACTTAGAACACACAAAGCTGCATTATGAAACAGTCAGTTGTCAATCAATAAAAAAGAATTGTTAACAACGTTTAATGGGCTGGACTGAACCGTAAAAATAAGCGTGCAGGTTAAAAACTACCTGCACCGTAAATTAGGGCTTTTCAGCCATAAATATTGTTTTGTTAGATTAATTAGACTAAGCCCGACCTCTGAAGAGTCATAAGGTCTTCGGTAGTGAGTTTTGCTCCGCCCTTGAACTTTTCGAAGATAGATTTGGCATCTTTCTGAAGTTCAGACTTGACAACGCGGGATTTTCCTTCTTTGTCTTTCTTCTTAAGCTTGAAGATTTCTTTATCAAGATCGCGAATTTCCTTCTGGGCATTGATGAAAGCCTTGTGCTGTTCGTCAGCTGCTTCCTGGGCTTTTACAAATTCCCTGTGGGCAACGTCAGACTCTGCCCTGGTCCTGTCAGCCTCTTTGAAAGCGGCAATCATCTTCTCATGATATTCCTGAGCCTGCTTGGCATATTCGGCCAGCTGGGTGTGGAATTCTGAGGCCTCATCTCTGATCTTCTGAGCTTCGTCCAGAAGATCCTTCAGTTCGGAATTGCCCTCGAGCTGGACTTTTTTGACCTGGTACTGTTTTTGAAGCTGAGTGATCTTGCCAACGAGTTCCCTTTCCTTACTTGCGCTGAGGACTTCAGTCTGCTGGGCAAATTCAAGGCGATCGATGTCTTTTCTCAGGGCTTTTATTGAAGGGCCTCCCAGGTTGCTCTGCTTCCTGATGGAATCGGCCTTTGCAAAGAGCTCGTTTGCCTTGGAATTGGTGTCATCGCGCTTATTCTTGTATTCGCTTACCTTCTCATTAATTTCGTCCCTGAGAACTTTTAATTCTTGGGCTTCGTTGATAAGGTCTTTCGTCTTCTTGTTCAGGTCGTTACGCTTTGCAGCGAGGGCGCTGGCCTCTGCGTTTAAAGCATTCCTTTTTTCCTTGGATTCTTCAGAAATGTCTTTCAAATCTGATCTTTTTTTCTGCAATTCTTTTAGCATCTCTTATTGTGCCTCCCGGTCCAGCAAAAAAGCTGGCATTTTAGTAGCTCTACTGTTCGATGTCGACATGCTGTGCCTGATTACAACATTGATAGGAAAGAGATTCAAGAACAGGGATAACGGCCCTAAGATCTTTTTTGGTTATGACTACGTCCGCATATTCCCTCAGGATAGGCTTGGGATTGAAAGCTATGGCAAAACCTGCCTTCTCAAAGACACAGGCATCGTTTGCACCATCTCCGACAACTACACATTCCTCTGGCCTGACTCCATTTTGCCGGGTAAGTTCTTCGAACACCTTTGCTTTGGAGTCGCTCTGCGTAATGGGGCCGACAACTTTGCCTGTAAGGCAACCGTCTTCCACAAGCAGTTCGTTGGAAACAACAAAGTCGATACCAAGCGCTTTGCCTATCGTATTGGCAGAGATAGTAAATCCACCGGAAATCATTGCAGTTTTATAGCCCCTACTTTTGACATAGAGAATAAGTTCTGCCGCACCCGGCATCAGATCGATATGGTTTACCGCGTCAAGGGCAGTTTCTACAGGAAGTCCCTTAAGAAGTCTTACCCTTTCAATAAGCGCTTGTTCGAAGTCAAAGTCTCCATACATCGCTTTCTTCGTAATCTCCTCTACTTTGCTTACAACACCTGCAGCCCTGGCGAGCTCATCGATAGTCTCAGCGTCTATAAGGGTGCTATCCATATCAAAAACAATCATTTTGTTTTCAGTAAAATCATTAATAGGACAATTCACTCAATCAAAACCTAGACCTGAATAACTATTAGATATAGCAAGATTACTTCCAAAAAAGGGCATGCTGCCTGGTGTACCTTCTTCAGGGGTACCCCCGCAACTTAGTATAATACATTTGCCCTGACATTAAAAGCCCACCAACGGATAAAGTATTCAAATTATAATGCGGGTTCTGTGAAACAAAACCACAAAACAACAGCATTGATGTCAACGTTTTTGAGTGAAATAAATCACATCCTTTTTAAGCTTTTCGGAGGGCAAGAAAACTTACTGAATAATAATTATAAATAATATTTATATTTATAAAAAAAGATTGATAAGGACAGGAGTTTGCCAAAAGGATTATAAACCCTTTAGGAATTCCATTATTGAAGAAATTGGTTAACACAGGATTTAGAGAAAAATGGTCAACATAGGTTTTATAAAAATGGGCAACCTGGGAATGAGCCAGGTTATCAATCTGATTCAGGATGAAATTGCAGCTAGAGAGGGGATTACAGTACGCGTATTTGGCACAGGTGCCAAAATGAGCCCTGCCGAGGCTGCAGAAACTGAAAGTTTCAAGCAGTGGAACGCTGACTTTGTAATAATGATCAGCCCTAATGCAGCAGCTCCAGGTCCCAAGGCAGCCCGCGAAATATGGAAGGATGTTCCCTGCATTGTGGTCTCAGATGGCCCAGCAAAGAAAGAAGCTAGAGAGGCTCTTGAGCAGGAAGGTTTCGGATACATTATCCTTCCGGTAGATCCACTTATTGGAGCAAAAAGAGAGTTTCTTGATCCCGTAGAGATGGCATCTTTCAACTCCGATGCAATGAAAGTGCTATCTATTTGTGGTGTTGTTAGACTCATTCAGGAAGAACTGGACAAAGTAACCGAGCAGGTTGCTTCCGGCAAATCAGGAAAAGAACTGGAGCTCCCTCATATTTTTGCAAAACCAGAAAAGTGCATTGAGCATGCAGGCTTTGCAAACCCTTATGCAAAAGCAAAGGCTCTTGGTGCCCTTCATATGGCTGAAAAAGTGGCACAGGTTAACTTCCCCGCATGTTTCATGTTAAAGGAAATTGAGCAGGTATGCCTGACAGCAGCAGCTGGGCACGAGATAATGGGAGCAGCCGCACAGCTTGCAACACAGGCAAGAGAAATAGAAAAATCCAATGATACCGTATTCAGGCAGCCCCATGCAAAGAATGGCACTCTGCTGAAAAAAGTAAAATTATACCAGAAACCAGAGTGAGCTTCGGAAAACTTTAAGGTTTGAAACTAAAAGCTTAATTGGAGGAACAAGGAATTTCCCTGGAAAATAAGCAGGGACAAATCCTCCAATAAACACTTTTTTCAATTCATAATATGAATGTAAGTAAGTTCAATCTTACCAGTTTTATCTCTTTGCATCCTCAACTTCTTGCAATACCGATGCGTATTCCTGAAAAACAGATGGAAGATCTATAATAGCCAGTATGTCAACGACCCCAAGAGCTGCAATGACTTTCCCGTCTTTTGAGTGAATTGGAGCGACAACCACGTGCTTTCCTCTGTATACACCTTCTGTAGGAACCACATGGGCAACTTTATTTGTTTTCAACACTTCTTCAAGCACAGGCCCTGTGTAATCCCTGTCAAGGATTTGACCTTTTTCTAGGCGGAGTCCTTTTCGCTTGAGACTACGAATGGTAGTAGGAAGTCCAATGATGGAGTGTACTGCGACTGCTATTGCCTCAAGATCTTCAGGTCCTGAATCTTCTGAGATAGTTAGGGAAGGAATTTTTTCACCCCCATAAATTGCTGGGACCGGCCAGGAAAACAAAACAAGGTTTTACAGAAACCAAGAGCTGGATCCAACTTTCCGGTCAGATTTTAGAATATGTTTTTAGAATATGTTTTTTCAAAGAATATATAATCACTCCTCATCTTCAAGGGCTTTTATAAATGCCTGTTTATGCAATTCTCCGGATTCATGAATGCCCCCAATGTCTCCACGTGTAGCCCGGCAGGGATAATGCTGGATCAACAACCCGGCTCTTGGAGGAGCGTCTTTTACCTCTGTTCCAATAATTTCTTTAGCCATATGCCAAGTACTCCCACATGGAGCACCTTTTATTACCTTGACGTCAGCAATTTTTCCGTCTTCTGTTCTTACCTTTAAGATCGGAGACCCAAAGATTTCCGCAAACGGCTTATTAAAAGCATTGGGCTCCAGACTGCAGCAAATCTCATCTACTTCAATATCCATACCCGAAACTTCAGAGATCTTTTTAAGTTCGGGAATTGAGGCCCTTGATGGCCCACCCGGAACTATAAGTGAGCGTACGCCAGCTTCTGCCGCAAGTCTTGCAATTGCAGATGTTAAGTCTGGATGCAGAGAGTAAGTGATTACAATTTCGGCAGAGAAAACATTTCTGTCGAAATTAAGAGCTTCCAGAAAATCATCTGGCTCTTCTATAAACACAGGCACAAACTCAGGCAGATCAGCAGTTATGACTGAAAAATCACTGTGCTCTCTCACAGTCTCAATCAGGCGGTGCCCGTATTTGCCCCGTGTAATAACTCCTATTACAGTCATTATTCTAAGCTATTTTTAATATTGCATAAATAGATACTTATTTTATCTGAAAGTTCATGCCCTGAATCGTCAGCTATTCACAAGATCGAGATCTTACAATAAACCCGAATTCCTGTAGGTTATAAATACAGATAGCGCATTTCACTAAAAATCTCTATAGAAAAAAGACGATGTTTATGAGAGGGAAATTAATCACACTCGAAGGTATTGACGGCTCGGGAAAAAGCACGGTTGCAGAAAAGCTTCAGAAAAATCCTGAGATTCAGGCCCTTAAACCTATTTTTACCAGAGAACCTACAAGAGGAACTATTACTGGAAATGCTGTGGAAAAAGCTATCCAGTCGGATACTGATCAACTCGCCGAACTGTTCCTTTTTACAGCTGATCATGCCGAACATCTGGCAAAGCTGGTAAAGCCTGCACTTGAAAGTGGAAAATTGGTGATATCTGACCGTTATTCTGATAGCCGATATGCTTACCAGGGAGCAACCCTTAAAACTCGCCTGGAAAATCCTCTTGAATGGATAAAGAATCTGCACCGGAAATGGACCATTGTTCCGGATCAGACCTTTCTCTTTGATATCAGTCCCGAAATTTCAATTGAGCGCTGCGGGAAACGAGGAGAACAAAGCAAATTTGAAAAACTAGAATTTTTGCAGAGAGTCAGAGAGATTTTCCTCAGGCTTGCGGAAGAAGATCCAAAACGTTTTATCGTAATCGATGCTTCTCGCTCTCCTGAATACATAGAAAAGGAAGTTACGGAAAAAATTTTGGAGTTCCTGAGCAGGAACTGACCAGATGTATGGATCGAATATAAAATTGAATCCTAGAGAAATAAGTCCTGTTAGAGCCCGTTATCATCAGCAAATTTGATCAGGGATTCCCCTAACATCCTGACATGGGTGGGATTAAGGTTGAACCTAGACCTTTTTACGCCTCCCCTTTCCTTAGCAATTTCAACATATTCCTTATCAAAGCGGTCGCTGTGTGCGAGGGAGATCGTCATGTACCAGCCTCCTCCCATCTTAATCTCAACATATCCATCTCCGCTTATCTTTTCAGCATTTTCTTCAATATCCTCTTCAGACGATATCTCTTTCTTTACCATATTGTAAGCCTCATAATTTCTGATTTTAAGTGGAATCTGCAGTTTGAATATTAAATACTTGATTGTACAAGACATACCAGGGACTGGAATAAAAAATATTCCCAATATGCGAGTTATTTTTTATTATCCGATTTAAGCCCTGAATTCAATACTTCTGGAGAAACCAATCCCGAATGAACAGCAGTTGCAACCAGAGCGCCTTTTATTCCTAGCATCTCAAGAGTAAAAAGATCTTCCATATCCTTAACTCCTCCTGCAAGCAGCACGCTGTGTCTGGAACATTCAACCAATTTTTGGAGGGATTCAGGGTCAAAACCCGAGGCCGTTCCAACTCTGTCAAGATCAAGGAAAATAAGATCTTTTAAAGGGAAATTATTTAACAGTTTTACAATTTCAAGTGGAGATTCCGGAAGCTCTGGATCCTTTTTAAGGACTTTACCATGCTTTATATCAATGCTGACACTAATCCTTCCGGGATTTCCATAAGCTGCATCCTTTATTACAGAAAGCGTGCCTGTTTCTGTACCTATTATAGCTGTTCCTGCAATGGAAAGAGCCTTGCCCACATCCTGTGGAGACGAAACCCCGAAATCAAGCATTGTATCTGCCCTTGAGCTTACCTCCCGAATTACTCCAATATTCGTATCGAGAGGACTTTTGCCCTGAAGCATATTAAGGTCAGCAATATAGATTTCCCTTGGATGCAAAAGTTTTACTATGTCCACAGGGTCCGAACTGCTACATATAGTACTTGAATCCGAAACCGGATGGTATTTTTCCCTAACGCCACCCTTTGCAAGGACTACACTACGGTTAAATATATCCATCACAAAAATTACTCGGAACATACTTATTTAATAGTTGCATCATCCTATAAAAAAATATAAAATAAAGTATATTGTATAAAAAGAATAATATTCATGATAAGATTCCAATTCAATTTTTAATTAGAGGATTTTTATGAAACTGCTTGTAAGTCCAATCAATAGAGAGGAAGCAATTATTGCTTCCAAAGGTGGCGCAGACATTGTGGATGTCAAAAACCCAAAAGAAGGTTCTCTCGGTGCAAATTTCCCGTGGGTAATAAAAGATGTAAAAGAAGCTGTAGAAGGCAGACAGCCTATAAGCGCAACCATAGGGGATTTTAATTACAAGCCAGGAACTGCATCCCTTGCAGCATTCGGGGCAGCAGTCGCAGGAGCAGACTACATTAAAGTTGGCCTTTACGATATTCAAACGGAGGATCAGGCCTTCGAGTTTCTCACGAAAGTTACACGAGCCGTAAAAGACTATGACTCAACAAAGAAAGTCGTTGCCTCGGGGTATTCAGACTACAGGCGCATTAATTCAATCTCTCCTTTATTACTTCCCTCAATCGCTGCAAAAGCTGGAGCAGATGTAGTGATGGTTGACACGGCAATCAAAGATGGAAAATCTACTTTTGAATTCATGGACGAGAAAGGACTTAAGGAATTCACAGATCTTGCCCATGAGCACGGACTTGAAAACGCGATTGCAGGTTCTCTGAAGTTTGAAGACCTTCCAGTGCTTGAGAGGATAGGACCGGACATTATCGGTGTTCGGGGTATGGTCTGTGGGGGAGATAGGAGAAATGCTATCCGGCAAGAACTAGTTGAAAAACTTGTAGCTGAATGCCAGGTTTAAAAATTCTTTTTTGATTTAAAACTGAAGTTTTGTGCCGGCAAGTCATCAGACAGGCCGGCCGAAAAAGAATTATAAGGGAATAATTATTTTTAGTCTGATGTTTATTTTCGGACATATAGGGATTACTCTGGGAATTTTTTATATCCTGAGCTATTTCTCTTCAAAAAATAACTTCTGGGTAAAAGTTCCGTGGATTACAATTGGAGCACTCCTTCCGGACATTATCGATAAGCCTCTTGGCAGGATAATTCTTGCTGAAACAATTGGAAGCGGGCGTATTTTTGCCCATACCCTGCTTTTTGTCCTTCTGCTAGGCCTGACAGGATACTACCTTTATAGTCGGGGAAAACCCGAAATCCTGATTATTGCAGGAGCTTCTTTTTGCCACCTTCTTGAAGACCAGATGTGGAATACGCCGAAGGTATTGTTTTGGCCTCTCTTAGGCTGGGGATTTCCAAAAGATACGATATCAGGAAACTTTATTGAGTATTTTATGATAATTTTCAGTAGATCGTACTATCCTGGGTTTACAGAAGTTTTTATCTCAGAAATAGTTGGGTTGTTTATAATTGTCCTTCTTACTGGCAAATATCTTCAAGAAAAGAGAATTGTGTAGTATGAAAAAAAGGGAAAAATCCAACTTCATAGGATTGCCTCTTTAAAGAAAAAAGAGGGAACTTTACTTTAAAAATGTAACCGCTTTTTTAAAAACATGACATATAAGCGAAACCAGGAAAGAGAGTTCACGGAATGTGTTTATAAATTTTTATATTAAGAGAATCATAGACCTTGTACAGAGGATAATCGGTTTGAGCTTTGGAGATATTTCCTCCGGTAGAAATTGATGCTTTGTCGGATCCCTGTACCTTAGAACTCAAAGCGTCAGAAAAGGTGGTTTCCACTATATAGAAAGGTTCTTTTTCTGCTGTTTTTTCTACAGATATACCGCCTTTAGAATCATTTTTAGAGGCATAAAGAAGCTTTTGAGAAGACCCAGTAAGTTCAGCCGTCCGGTCGCTACCAAGGGGTTCGGGTAGAATGATGCTTCCATCCTGATTTATAGAAGACATAACATAAGGAGAAGTTCCTTTTACCCCAGATAACCACTGGATCCCTTGAACTTCGTTTTGTGAAATTGCATCAGAAACTCCATTGGTGTACGGTGAACTGAAACAGGTGAAAAAACCCAGTGTCCAGAGTAGACAAAGAACCAGAACCGCAGAGCAAAGACCAAGAGTATACCCTTTTCTAAGAAAAACAATATAAAGAGAATACCCCAGTAGAGGAATCTGAGCAAAAATAATGAAGCTCAAGTTTGCAAACAGATCTGGAGAGTAGGGAATGAAGGGGTTTAAAAGGAAAGCCAGCTCCATAAAAAATGTTACAATATATAGAACCAGGAAGCGGGGATACCTGCGAACAAAATGATGACAAAATCTTTTACGATTCTGCCATACGATCACGGAATTGATCATGATTAAAATTAAAGGAATGTAGTACTTACCATAACCAAAACTTAAGAGCTGCATAAACTCTAGAGATCCAGTTTCAGTTCTTGGTACCCTGGAAAGGCTTGCAAATAATAGCATTTTAGCGCGCAAGATGATGTCCGAAGTAAAGCTACCAAAAAACTGAGGAGCGTATTTCGCACAGAGCAGGAAGCCTCCCAAGGTAAGTGACAGAAAGATAAACAGAGGTACTTTTTTTCCTGAAAAATGGGGAGCACCAGAGGAGAGAAAGCTGGGATTAAGAATTTTGTGGAGAAATCCAGGATTCATCATACTGGAGAAGAGAAGGGATATAGAGAAACAAGCCAGATATGCAAAAATGAAAGGATGAGCTAAAGGAATCAAAGGTATCATAAAAAGAAGGCAAACAGCCATTGCCCTATTTTTATCCGAAAGTGCACTTCTTAGAACAAGAAGGTAGAGAGGCACCAGACAAAAAGTAAGGAAATAAGAAGCCGCTGACGTCTGAAAATGTCCGAAATAAAGAACTGTTGAACAGAGGAAAGCTGTTAAGACTAATTTTTCCCTGCTCATAAAAATCCGATAGAACAAAAACATTCCGATAATAAACACGATTGAAAAGAATACTGGCAAAAAATAAGAAAGTGCTGATGTTTTCAAACCTGAGACCAAAGCTAGAGCTGAAACTAGTAGAGGACCAGTAGGAGAAAGGTTGGAAAGGCCTGAAAGATTGCAAAGTGAACCCTGTCCTGCAAGCCCAAGGTACGAAAATTCCTCGCCTCTGCCTATTGAAACATAGCCAAGCATGTAAGGGATGAGCAACACTGTAATGTGAACGAGCAGCAGTAAAAGAACTACACTCATTTTTCTGTATGCTAGGAGTAGGACGCAGGCTAAAAGATAACAAAGGAGCAGGGCAAGATAGAAGTCAAAAGGAAGTTGCTCATAGATATTGGCTGTATACCCTTCGGGTTGAATACCCCGAAGAATAAATAGACTGTAAGCCAATAGTAATAGAGAAAGTGAGGTTACAAGATTTAATACTGTATTAGAAATTTTAGACAATGTGTCCCCGTCCTTTTTGAAAGTTAAAGAGTCCAATTTCCGCGCCTAAATATGAACTACCTAAACATGGACTACCTAAATATAAACTCTTCCCGAAATTGTGGTTTCATTATTAAAGAGTTTTTCTTTTACAGGCAGCACACAGGCACAAAGAATTTCGTTCTTAAGATTTTGCTTATTTGATTCTCTTCTTTCTTATTTTTATTGTATTCAATCGACCCAACAAATAGTTAATGGTTGTGCCCAAAGTTCAGTTTATATACCTGCCTCTATCTAATTAATGTTTTCATGGGTTAAAACTTCTTAACAATTAAAAGGTTTCGGGTACTGTCCCGCTATTCAGAGGATTCAGTATTTCTGCCACAAGAATTTATGGCATTAGGCTACATCTTTCTTGAATACAAATCCTGCTGATATCACTATAATATCGTTTTAGCCTTACAGAGTGACATCAGCTGTTGAACTCATTTCTCATTCCCGCCAGCCGCTAGATGATCCCAAGTTAATCCTTTAGGAGAACGTAAGCATAAGATCAAGATAATGAGAAATTCTTCAGAGGTAAATTGAGTGAGGGAAATCACAGAGGATTACACCATAAACAGCGTATATATATTATAATTATAATGTGTTTAAATAACTGTTTAAGCATCAAAATTCAGGAAATACCTGCTTACAAACTGTTGCATCGTTTGTTATAATATTTATTATTTATCTATCATTATATCATCGAGTATTATACTATTCATTGCCCATTGGATTATACCCGAGAAGTTTATTGTTCATTAGACTCCATATAAAAAGTTTTAGATATGGTAAATAAGGAAGAACAACGACAGTATGTTATTTTTAATTCTGCTGTTTTTCTCATCTTTTTATCAGCATGATGTGATTTTGAATTATCCAGAACAAGAATTGTTCTATTGCTGGATTTTGGTTACAATTTTTTGGAATAGACATATATTTTCTGCCTTTTAATTATACAAAAAATTGAATAGGTTGTTGTCGTGATTGGATAAAAAGCAAATAAATTTGTTTATGATCTAATCCAAAAACTCAAAATCGTTCGACAAATATCGAATTGCAATTATCAATCGAACTTTGGATCACGAAAACAATTCTAAAAACCTATCGATTTGAGAATAAAATTAATTTTGGGATGGCCTCTATATAATCTGTATAAAATATTTAAATGCCTAAACTTAGTAAAATAAATCTTTTTAGTACTCTTGAGTTATTTTGGATTATATAGTTAGGATTTACGCAGTTGTAATCCAAAATCAAGCACAATAAACGTTATAGTTAAAGGCACATTTCAGGTAGTTGAAAGTTTAATGCTATTGAGTTTTCATTTCAGCCGCATAAGTTAATAGTAACAAAGCGGAAAGATCCATTGTGTTGGTTTGATGATTTTTGAATATAAATAATAGAGACTTTTCTAAAGTATCAAGAGTTATAGTTAATTCATTAAGATATTTCGGGATAATCCCTTAAGCACATTTTTTTAATATCATTCAAATTTTTCAAGATGTAACGAATTCTACTTTCTACAAGATTTCCTTTCATGCACCAATAAAATGGCCTGTTATTCCCTATTGAAGGAAATCTTGTACAGGAAATATCAAGAGGGTGAAAATAGAAGATAGTATGTCCTCTTTTTAGACTCTGAATAAGCCCATTCAATACTAAAGGAGCTCCAAGAAAGCGTAGTATTGGGCCTCCTGATGCAGGAATTTTCAGCACATTTTGATAATACGCCCAAGGAAATTCAAAGAAATTCCTACTGTCGCAGACCTCAAGCCCGCTCTTTAAAGGATGGTAAGGGAAAGACGAAACTGTCTTAAGAGACGAATCCGTTTTGTTGTAAAGAGAATTTACGGATACTGAAGAGTCATATTTAAACCCAATGCTTTCCAATGAATCCAGCATCCAACCACCTATAAGAGCATTTGGTGCCCTGTAACCTACTACCCTTTCCCCACTAACATTTTCCAGAATTTTTTTTGCAAGCAAAGTTCTCTGCTCAAATTCTTCTACACTCATTAATCTTTCCTTTGTATCAGGATCAATTTTACAGGCGTGATGAAGACCATGACATGCAATTTCATGCCCTTTTTCTACAATTGATTCGACAAGTCCAGGATAGTGTTCTACAGTATCCGCAACTACAAAGAAAGTAGCAGTTACGTTGAACTCGTCTAGAATTCTCAGTGCCCTGTGTGTAGGTTCAGTTAAAAAATCATATCTACCCCCCCATTTTTCAAAAAATTCGTTTACACTTCTGTAAACAGCGTAAGGGGAACTACAGACTGAAGGAATATGATACCAATCTTCAAGATCCACTGTAACCGAAAGACTACCCCTCATAAGACCCCCCGCGTACTAAATGTGATTATAGCTACATAACAAGCTTATGACTTTGTACTGAAATTACATGAAAATGGAAATAAGGCAATATTCACTGAGCCAAAAACTTACTACTTAATGAAATGTGACGACAATATAAAAAATTTTTTAATGATCGGGTTAAAATAAAATATGTGAGAAAAGCTTAAAGAAATATTTTGTATATAACATTGAGAATTTAATTATAAAATAAAAAAAATACGGATAGATATAAATATAGGATTAATTAGATAATCTGTCCTGTAGATTGTCTGGAAAGATTAATTGAATGAGGAGAGATCAGGCACCTCCCAAAGGAATTCTGAAGAACGTAGAATATTCTTTGTAGGAGCATTCTAGAATACCCGTTACAGCAGAAAATATAACAACATGAAATCTGTATTTCAAAGGAAATTTTAGGATTAAAACAGGGATGAGTTCCATGATTTCACAGGAAGATTACATAAACAATTAAAACTCGCCCAAACCTAATTTCTTTATGTTTATATAGAGTAAGTAGATTGTGAAAGTTTATTAGTTAGCAATCCTAGATGGAAAGAGTGATCTTTAAGTAAATTTTAACATTCTTCATATCGAAAAGAAAATAATTTGCTGAAATATTCTATTTTTTATCATAATTATTTAATATTAGAATGTTCGTCCTAGAACACTGCATTTTATCTTTGGAAGAAACACACTAGAGTAAATAATTTAGTATTCATCTTATATTAGTTTTCTACAAAGTAGCCGTTTATCAGATTCAAGGATTATTTTTGACGATTTGCGTAGCCGTGACTATGATGTCATCGGTTCCTTTTGTGTTTATTTTCTTAGCAGGAATGCCAGCAATTGAAATGCCTCTTTCATAAAATGATTTGTTAACAACCGAGTTTGCCCCAATTGCAATATTATCAGCAATTACGATATTTCCAAAAATTTTGGCACCTGGCCCAATATATACATTATTTCCAATTTGTGGCGCTGAAACATCATCTCTGTTAGATCCTATATTTGTACAGGCATGTATCCTGCAGTTTTCTCCAATTTTGACATTTTTATTTACAACAATAGTTCCCCTATGAGCAATACATAATCCTGGACCAAAGACATTTATTGGGATACTGAACCCTAAATGAACACTCAGTGTGTAAAGTCTAAATAGTATGTATTTGAGATATAACTTGGAAATTAAAGATCTCTTACAGTTGTTATAATACTCAGCCTTTCTTAATAACCTCTGGAATTTCCATATATCGTCACCGATTAGCCTGGGACTTTCGTAGTTTTTTCTTAAAGAAAGTTTGTCTGCTTTGACGTAAAATTCGTAATCTTCTTTTGATCTAATAATAAATATACCCCTTATTCACTCCATCAGATTTTAGAGACTCATAAAAACTAAAAATCCGGTAAATTTACACCTCAAACTTCGAAAACACGATAAAGGACTAACTAATCTCCATTTTAGACCTGAAAATTGGTGTTTTAGAAGCTGAAAAGGAGATAACTTTACACAGTTATTTATAATTAGAGTAAGGCCCTATATAAAGTATAGAGAAAAAGTGTTACTTATAAATGATACTTATTAATGATCATTTTTTGCTTGAAGCTTGAAGAGAAATAGGCTTAGAAAATTGACTCAAATCTGAAATTAGACCCTTTACTAATAAAAAATAGTCAAAGTTCCCGTGAATATACATAATAAATTATTAAATTTAAAGTGTTCTTTTTAGAATTTTAGTCCTGAAATTCAAACTGCGGCGAAATGAAAATATTTTAGAGGGGAGTTTATTTGCAGCCTTAAAAAGATAACTTTTTTAAATCTTAGAGAATTATAGTTTAATGTATTGGGGATTTAAAATGGGCGGAAAAAGGCGAATATATAAATTTGGAAACAGAAAAATGTTATTACTTCTTAGCATAATTTTTATTATTCTAATCGTCAGTATAATCCTTGTTCCATCAACATCATCCGGTAAAGTAGTTTATGTTGCTACCAATGGAAGTGGAGATTTTAATTGTGATGGGCGAGACGACCAGATAGAGATAAACAAAGCTCTTGCATATGTTGCGGAAAATCCAAAATATACAACTGTTCATCTTGAGGGGCCCAATACTTACTTCATTTCGAATAGTATATTTATTGGGAGTAATACTGTTCTTGAGGGAGATCCAACAGCTATAATTAAACTTAAAGATAAAGCAGGCTGGCCGGAAGATAAACCTATAATTACGCAGATGGATAGTGTTGGAAACCATAATATCACTATAAAAGGATTTGAGATTGATGGAAATCATGACAAAAACGATGAAAAAAGCAGGGGAAAAGGATATTATAACCTGATTAACTTTCTTAATTGCGAGAATATACAGGTTCACGACATGTACATGCACGACAGCCACGGGGACGGGCTTAAAGTCGTAAATTGTTCAGGTATTAAGTTTTACAATAACCGGGTCTATAAGTTAGGGCATGATGTTCTCTATGTTATATATTCTTCGAATATAGAAGCTTGGAATAATAAAATAACATGTAGAACAAACAGTGGCTTGAGAATTTACAATACAAATCACGTAAAATTCTATAACAATATCATCGACTCAGAAGGGGAAGGAGGGGCAGGAATTGAGATCCAAAAAATCGGCCCTTCAACTGTGATGAATGATATTGAAATCTGCAACAATCTACTAGATGAGACAAACGCAGCGGGTATCTGGATTACAGGTTACGGACCCAGCTATTCCAAAGATTCTGCAAAAGATATCTACATTCATCATAACAAGTTCTATAAAACCGGTATTAACCCGAGCGCGGACTGGGCAGGGGGCATAGTGCTCAACGGTTTCCAAAATACCTTGATAGAAGATAATAAGTTCGACGGATGCTATGGGGCTGCTATTGCCCACAAACAGGTTACTGACGAATTTTTGGCTCCAGGCTCAGGATATACAACTATAGTGAAAAATAATATAATAATTAATACACAGTCCAGTCCTGCAGCTGGGAAAGGATATGCTGTATACAACAAGCTGAGAAGCACCCACTCTTTCATCCTAGAAAGCAATTGCCTTTCCAGTAATGCTGGTGGAAACTATCTAGGTGTAAATTCTACCTCAGATACCGAAGCTGACTCTGAACTTGCGGCAAAGCTGAGCAACAATGAGTCTTTGGGTGAAGATTTCCCCTGGAATGAAGCTATGTCTGCTGGACCACAAACAGCTTATGAGAAAGATGAAAGAGAAATCCAGACTGGACAGGAAGAAAGCTTTGAGTCAAGCCTTAAAAGGACTATTTCAGAGCTTTTAAGAAATTTGAAAAGGTTTTTATTAAACATTTCAATGCAGTCTGATGAAGTGGAAAATTTTAAAATTGCCTTACCCTTCGTTATCTCTGACAACAGACTGAGAGAAGATGCCCCTAATATGACTCTTAGTGGAAGTGAATATATTGATGTAGGGAAAAAATCCAATGGAGACATTTACAGGGATGTTATAATTTTTGACTTAAATTTACTCAATCAGACTGACCAAATTGAAAAGGCAACTCTCTCTTTGTTCTGGTATTATCCAGAAAATCAAACTAGATCGAAGGATACGGTACTTGAAGTATATAGGCCTGTGAAATGGTGTGAAGAACATGTTACGTGGCAACAAAGAGAATTGAACATACCTTGGAAAAATTTAGGGAGTGATTGGTATGACAAAAATGGTGCCTTCGAGGGAAGTACTCCATATGCCACGATAACTATCAGCGGAGACGAGATTCCTGATAATCACTACTATGACCTAGACGTAACCGAACTTGTGCAGGAATATTCAAATGGAAAGTATGAAAACACGGGTTTTCTCATAAAAGCACATGAAGAAGATAAAAACTATATTGCTTTCTACAGTTCCAACTGGCAAAACAAAAATCAAAGACCCAAACTCACCATAGAATATACCTGATGCAGACAAAACTAATTTAGAATATAATTGATTGGCTTCACAGCCATAAGCTCGATTGGTCATTTAAAATATGAGATTTAGAGAAGCAATTTTGAGTTTTGTGATAGGCTCATAGAATGAAAAGGTAATAAAAATAAATTGGAATAAAAGAAGAATAGTATGCAAAGTGAAACAAAAATTGGAAGATTACTCTTCCAGATCTTAACGAGCAAGTCCTACTCTTTCATTCCTTTTCTTTTCAACCTGCATATCGAAAAGCATTCCAAAAAGAAGCATCTGAAGCCCCGTACCCAGTACAAGGAACCCAAGTAGAGGGTAATAGGAAGGGAGAGGATTTTGCAACAAAATCTGTAAAAATCCCCATAATCCTAAAAGAACACCTACAGGCAAGGCAAGCATTCCAAGGAAATAGAATAATACAAGTGGATGGAAGTCTAACACCGTATATTTTATCCTTAGTCTCCAGAGAAAGCCTCTAAAGATCATAGGAGCTACTTTGCGAATAAACTTGCCGTAATGAATCTTTGATTTTTCTTTACCATATCTTGCGGGCATTACCACATCCATTACCCTCATTCCGAAGGCATTAAGCTTGATCAACAGATCGTTACAATAACCATAATAAGGATAGACTGAATCCAGATCAATGACCTCCAAGGCTTGTCTGGAAATAGCTGTATATCCATTTTGAGGATCCATAACCTGCCAGTACCCACTTCCTATTTTTGTGATAAAGCTGAGAAGAAGATTTCCAAGAGATCTCCATTTGCTCATTCCAGTCATAAAATCGTCAGTGAGTAGTCTGTTCCCTTTCGTATAATCAGCTCTTCCATCAATGATTGGAAAAATCAACCTCGGAAGCTGGGTAGGATCCATTTGATTATCTCCAGCCATAACCGCAACTATATCCATCTCGTCTTTTAGAGCAAGTTTATATCCATCAATTATTCCTGCGCCTACTCCTTTATTTACTTCATGGTGGAAGTACACGATTCTCGAATCTCCAAACTTTTGTACAATCTCACCTGTACGGTCAGTACTTCCATCATCGATTACGTAAATCCTGTCTATATATTCAGGGATTCCACTTAAGGTCTCGCCTATAAGTAATTCTTCATTAAAAGCAGGTACAACAACTCCGATACGTGTACTTTCAAGTTTCCGGAATATGGGATCCACATCAAAACTAAGATAGTTAACCTTGAGTCCTGTGGTTTTTGCCGCAGAAAGCAAGGACTTTAAAGATAAGTATTCTTTGCCTGAGCTGATTTTCTGTAGTGAATCTGCTGTTATCGCAAGAAAGCCTATTTTTTCCTTAAAGGTACTTTTCCCATTGAAGAGCATTACTGTTTCCTGCTCGCAGGAAATGCGGCAGGGCCACGAGCCCACAGAGAGATCAAAACCCTGCCTTAATGGCTCAAGGACATGAGAGAGCAGATCAATATCCTGCATACATTCCGGATAAATAAGAATCACAAGTTCTGAATCAAGAGATGCCTTGTAAAGGACATTGAGTAATGCTTCCTCCCCACCTGAGATAGGAACAACTCGTGCCCCTCCTAGAGCAGCAACTTCCATAGTTCGATCGGTGGAACCCTTGTCAAGAACAAGTACACGATCAGCATAACTTGCCGCAATCAAAACTTTGCTCCCAATGGAAGTTTCCTCGTTCTGAGCTGGAATTAAGACAGTAAATTCATGCCTTAGCAGCCTATCGGTAA
>DASXVB010000319.1:0-9592 GCA_036504475.1 Methanosarcina sp. | reverse complement strand
GCCCCCAAATAAAATAACAAATTCGTATATTTATATATTTGTTTTAAATAAAGTAAATTATAAACGTTAAAAATGAAGACTGTTTTTTTATTCACCTTCTTTATGACTTATGTACTTGAGGTATAAAATCAAGTATATTAGGGTTCATGTCCACAGACCTTCCGCAGTAAATTTGATTTAAATCTTCTGACACAGTCCAGTGAAAATATGGAATTTCTCGGGAGGTTAATTGAGTGTTACTGCAGGAGGTCTGTGGACATGAACGTTAGTGTTCTCCATTGGAAGTGAGGGATGCATCCACACCAAATTCTTCTGATAGCAAGTTGCATTGGAAATAAATATGTATTTTAGATCATTTTTCACGTTGCTTAATATCTATTCTAGCATGGCATTATCCAGAAATACCAAAACTTCCACCATCTCTTTCTATTGCTTTCTGATAGATGAGCTTTAACCTGTTTATTCGTGAAGTGAAAATTAGCATCAAATCATTTTAAGCAAAAATAATCCTTAGAAAAGTGGTATGTCAATTGGTTCGAGGTCCCCTCTTCCCCTCACCAATCGGCATTTACGGTAGATGACTAACTACTCCAAGTGACTAAAATTCAAGGTACTTTACAATAGGTAATATGGATTTTCCTTATATATTAAAGGTTTCAGAATAAAAATCCGCTCCTGATAACAGGCCTTACATAGATTATTATAACTTTCACAGTTTCTTTTTCCTCAAGTGTCTCTATTGCCTTCCGATTGATGAGAAGAATTTGTAAAATATGAGCTCTTTTTATTCTTTAGACTCCTGAGCTTGACTTTTAACGAAGCACATCTTTTTGAAAGACACCATTTTGAACTTCAAGTTGGTATAACTTAATACGACATAGTTACAAAATATATAAATAGAGTGTGTCCTGCTAATATTGTATGGAGGTCATAAATGGAAAACAAGCTTGAAGAAGTAGAGAGAGATTACATAGAATTCATAAAAGAAATGGAAGAGGGAGAGTGCAGAGAAGGTGAAAAACAGCATATAAAAAAAACAAAGTCACGTGGTAGACCTGATAAGGAATAAATAAGCGGGGAATAACTATACCAAATATTTATATCTTTAATTGACCTGGTAGATAAGTTTTAAAATTGGTATGTGAAGGTATTAAAAGCTGTAAATTCTGATTTCATGCCTTCCATATTCACCAAAAATTCCACCATTTTTTCTCCCCAGGAGCTTCTATAGCCTTCTGATTTTTGATTACGTTTTTGTATATGTAATTTGTATTTATATATATGGACAAATTTTCCAGAAATGAGAGCAAAAAAGGAAGACCTAAACAACTACTTGACAACGGTGAAACTTTTGATGAGTGGATGCTAAAAGCGGGATTATCAAAAGATGAAAAAAGTGAGCTTTGGAAGATTAATACTTATTATACGGCTGTGGCGCAGGGAGCGTTAGCAGATGAAAACGGTAATCATTCTGTTGACGGAGAGTTTAATTTTATCATAGCTGTGAATAATTTTGAAATTGTATGTTATAAGAGTACCATCCTTCTTGAATTAGGAAGACTAGAAGATGAGGAACTGATAAAAGGTGTTGCTAGGGTAATATGTCAGAATAAACTTAGTACCGATGACGCAATAACTTACATAAGGCAATTCAGGACTAAACAAATACCTGCCGGTGATAAAGAAAAACTCGCTTTATCAATTGGAAAAGCCATAGATGAGTACAAATTTAAGCATTCTAATGTAGATAACGAAATGATCCGAGCTTCGCTAAATCTCTTATTGAGCATTTTTCCTGAAAATATTACCGAAAACGTCAAAAACATGGAAAAATTGTAGTTTACCAGAACTGCCACCAGAGCTTTTTTTACTTCTTTTCCTGCAGGTGCTTCAATCGACTTAACCTCTAAGTTCTTGAAATAATGAGCGAACATATCAAGCCAACTTACTTCTCTTTCGAGGTTTACTGATGCATAGTTTTTGTGATAAAACGAACATGAGATTCTTTGAATAACAGGCTCAAACAAATGAAAGTGCCATTCACCTTAACCTTTTTTAGTATTGATTTTCTCATTATATTGGGCAATAAGGTTGTCATAGATTTGGTTTTCAAAACCGTGGTAAAACTAACCATTGAATTGCCATCGAAGGCTCAAATGCGACTTGATCACGGATGCTAAATTGGCCTTTTAGGTAATGAACAAAAGTTAAAATATTTGAGAAATGTATCAATTTATAGAACTATTCCAAATAATTGATTAATGTTCATGTCCACAGACCTCCTGCAGTAACACTCAGTGAAACTCCCGAGGAATTCCATATTTTCACTGGACTGTGTCAGAAGATTTAAATCAAATTTACTGCGGAAGGTCTCTGGACATGAACACTAGTACTTCAATACACACAAAATCACCTGGACCACTTACAAGAAGATGATATAGTGCACGCGGATATTGAAGTGTTTAACCTAATAATTGACCAGGTGCATTTGATGTCATAAATGGTCTCCGAAATTATTCTAATTCGGCGTTGAATTAAATTAATTTTTTAAAGTTACATATTTGTCATGTTATATATAGTCAAGTATATTCGTAAATAAAAAAATGTTTAAATATCTAACTTGGATTTCTATAAAAATCACTAAGTAAAAAGAAATATTGGGTAATAAATGATTTTTTGTAAACTTACTTAGTAATTTATCCATAGACTTGATGACAAAATTTAAAAACATTCTATAAGTTTACGATTTCTGAAAATTACAAAATGCCTCTAGTATGCAGAACAGATATAATTTTGCTAAAAATCGTAATACTAAAAATGTCATTTTGATTTTATCGTCTGATTATTATAATGAAAATTACCATTTCAACGCAGATATGTCCATAATTGCCTATATGTTTGTTTTCTCAATCATCACATACACTATAGGAATAAGCTTGTTTCCTTCGAAACTGAGCTAAGGATTGCAAATGGCAGAGAATCAGAGCCAAGTGCAGCGATTTTAGATAGTCAGTCCATTAAAACCACAGAAACACCTGGAGTACGCGGTTATTATGCTGGCAAGAAAGTCAAAGGGAGAAAACGTCATATTCTGGTAGATACAACAGGGCTACTGTTAAAGGTTATAGTTCATGCAGCAAATATTCAGAATAGAGATGGAGCTAAACTTGTTCTGGAAACGGTTCAGGGAAAATTTTCTCGATTGAAGCTTATTTGGGCTGATGCGGGTTATTCTGGTCAACTGGTTAATTGGACCAAAGCAATTTGTGGTTGGGTATTGGAAATAGTTAAGCGAAGCGATGATATCAACGAATTTAAAGTACTTTCTCATAGATGGATAGTAGAGTGAACATTTGGAGGGTTAGGCAGGTATAGACGATTGAGTAAAGATTACGAAGGATTGATAGAATCAAGCCAAGCGTTAATTTATGCTGTGATGATCCACATAATGGTTAGAAGAATGGCGAAACTCAAATCCCTGCAACAATAAGAATGAAGTTTAAGACACGCTCTTACACTTTCAATAAATGATTTTTATAATGGATGTTTATATCTCTCTTTTCATAACATATTTTTAAGTTTAAAATCGATATCTTCAGACACTGAGAAAAGTGCCTATGTGTTCCTAAGCATTTTTTTGTATTTGATGAAGGGGTTTATCGAAGGAAACAAGTATATTCCTATAAGCTATAGACTGAGTGAGAAAACAAACACATAGGTATAAATCTGAATTTTAAAGAACTTTATATACATCATTAATGAAGAAAAATAGGTATGCATACTATAAATTCACTGTTTTACCACATTTGTGTGTAAATGCTTGGAGGACTGCATAGACAATGCTTTCACAAGAGTTGAAAGATTCAGGGTATTTTATCAAGATATTAAGGCAACATCTACCTGAGTTAAGGGAAAAATATAGCGTAAGCTATATTGGAATTTTTGGATCTTATATTCGTGGTGAGGAAACCAAAGATAGTGATCTCGATATTCTAGTAGAATTTGACAAAATACCTGGTCTTCTGAAATATATCGAACTTGAATACTATCTCAGTGACCTTCTGGGAGTAAAAGTAGACTTAGTGACAAGAACTGGTCTTAAGCAAAATGTTAGAAAACATATCCTCAATGAGGTTATATCTTTATGACTTATAGTCGTGATTCCACTCAATTCTTGCTCGATATTCTTGATTCTATTAACGACATAGAGGAATTCATCAAAGAAATCGAATTCGATAAATTCTCCGGCGATAAGAAAACTGTATATGCAGTGTTGAAAGCCTTGGAAATCATTGGAGAAGCAGCAAAAAATATTCCTGATACCTTGAAAGACGAACATCAAGAAGTTCCTTGGAAATTTATGGCAGGAATCCGTGACAAAGTAGTTCATGGATATTTTGTGGTAGATCTCCCCATTATTTGGAGCACTGTAAAGAAAGATGTTCCTTCTCTAAAGGAGCCAATTGAAGAGATGCTAGAAGAGATCAAAAACAGATAATTTTCAATCCAAGTTTGCCAGTTTAATTTGGCTCTACAGACATGATGCAGGATATAAATCCGGGCAGTAAGTTTCCAATCCAAACTAATTAACTAAAGGACGGGATAATGAACGAGGAAGAATGTTATAAAAGGCATCTGGAATCTGAATTGGCGTGGGTAGAAAACGAGAGGCAATCACTCCGAGACCTGTCAGCTTGATCTAAAAAATAGTCTGAGGCCTCAAAATGTCCCGCTAGGAATGACATACGAGCAGACTATTGACATTATAATGACTACCTCAGAACGAATTAAAAACTTAATAGGGATAGAAGAAAACCTTAAAAATGATTTAGCGGATTTAAATAACAATTCCGTAAACGACTCGGATTCTTCAAATTAAATAATCTCAATATATAAGAAACATCACTTTTTTATATTCAGGTTATGCTCTCTTTACTAATGCATAGGTTTTGGGTATCTTTTCCGCTAATATCTTTTTTACAGTGTCGCTAAATACAAAATTTATACAACACTTATATTGTGTTTAGCAACAGTTGTTTTATCCTAAAATCATTTCATCTCGTAACTTTTTTAACATGCGTAGGTTTTAGTGTTACACCTGTAGAAAATACGAACTTTATATTGATAAAACGTTCGTGTTTTGCCTATACGAATTTGAATCCAAATGTTACATACCATCCAAGAATATGCTTGTTTCCTTCGATAAACGCAACATGAAATGCAAAAAAAAGTAGGAGAAACACATAGGCAAAATATTTTATTATTTATATAAGTTCTTATAAGATCTACTACATATTTGGACTTGCATTATCTTTTGAATATATCCAAGAATACGAAATAATAAAACTGAACAGTAGACTAAAAAACCGGAATCAAGAACTTCAATAGGATATATGAAAAAGATCTGAGGGGGTATAAAGTATAAAGAGCGCATATCAGGATGTAATAGAGGAAGTAAAAAATCTTAAGGGCCTTGAAGAAGCCATATATTTGGCGATTAAGAGGGAAAAAGAAGCAAGGGATTTCTACCTTCATAAATCGACTTTAATGGACAATCCAAAATTTAAGGAGCTTTACCAGCAACTGGCAGATGAAGAAGCAGGGCATATAACCTACCTTGAAGTGTACCGTGATACAAAAGAATTGTCAGTAATCAGTACAAAAGTAAGGAACGGCCAGTCTTTCATTCCTGAGTTCAATATCACTCAAACAAAACAATTTATAATGTTACAAATGTATGATCAGCAGACAACTTCCCCTCCTGAATTCGATACAGCTAGGACAACAAGTGGTGAAGCTACACTTGGGGATGCTGGCATCCTTGTTGCAGCCATGAGACATGAGAGGAAAAGCGAGGACTTTTATTCAGAACTGGCAAAAAGAACCGGAGACGATACACAGAGAAACTTCTTCGAGATGCTGGCAAGATACGAAAGAAGCCATTACGAGGTTCTCAATAGTTATCTAGATTACGTCACCGGCTTCAGGATGCAGACCTGAAAAACCAAGCAGACTATGGAAACGTGAGTTTTTAGGAAATCTTCAAAAATGACAAATTAAACCGGACTATTTGACTCGGCTTCTAAACTCGAAAAAATTAACACCATCGGTTAAGCCGGTCTATGTGTTCGAGTTAAGTCATGTTACAAAGACTATATGCACAGATTGGCAGTGTCGCGAATTTGCTGTAAATTCGAAGTTAATTTTTTATATACTGTATTTAATTTTGTTCTTCCGATATGGAATTTTCTACCTTATGACTTCTTGAGATTTATGATTTTACAGAAAATCGGCACACTGCCTCAATATACGAACTTTTTTTAGGGCAAAAGTTCGGATTTTTAGTGAAAATGAGTGATTTTTTGATAGAAAAGTAGAGAATTCTTCACCAAATACGAACGTTTTACTATTTTATTCGTAGATGTTTTTCTTGTTCATTATCCATAGGTTTACATGCTTATTCTAAGATTTTTTGCAACGGAACCCTAGCAGTTTAATCCAGGCAGATAAGTAAAGATGAGGAAATTCAAAAGAGTGTTAGAAAAAAGAGTTCATCTGAACTGTTGGATTTTGCTTACTTCATGCTCAGAATGGTCATCAAGAGCAAGAATCACGATTAATCCAATTAACGGAAACAAAATAAAAAGTCCGAACCACAAAAAGCTTCTATTTTTGCGGTCAAGTGCTTTTGCACAAGCATAAACGACACCTAAAACACTAAGTAACCAGATAATAAAAATTACGATTCCAATAGCAGAAGTTATGGAGTTTGAAGGCGCTACTGCCAAAAAGATCATTAATGCAATAAAAAGTGATAACGTTGTTGCTATTGACACGAATATAATGCGGTTTGGTGTTTTGTTTATCCAATCCATAATTTTACTCATTTAATCCCCCAAACTGTTTTATGAATTGGGAAAAGATAAAGTCTCTGTTCCTAAAATAAAACTAAATTATATTTATTTCTTTTTTAATCTCTAATTTTTGGACTTGTAGAGCACTTTCATACAAGCATTCATTTTAAACCCTGTCAAAATATTGCAATGGAAATACACCAATCAAAAAATACCCCAAAATCCTAAAAATTTCGAATAGAAAAACATTTCAGGTCATTAACACGATTAGATAAACAACTAAAAAATTAGTAACACTCGTTTATGTATGAATTTTCGTTTTACCTCACTTTCCTATGGAAAAATAAAGTTTAGGTTATCCTTCAAAAATGACAAAGTAAACAGAGATTTTTCTCTAATTTTGTTCACTCATCAAAAATAATCGTTATCGGCTAAAGCCTACTATGTGTTTTTGTTAATATATATTCCAAAGACTATAGACAGGATTTTAAAAAACGTTATCAGTAGAATTGATATTTCGAGATAGGCATTTTTGCCTTCGATAAGTGTAGACTTTAACAGCTGAAAACATGGAGAAACACATAGGCAAAATAAAAAGAGAATTATAAAAATTCGTATCATGTCACAACCTATTTTAATCCTGACACCAAATGACACCAGTTATGGCACAAGCAGATGACAAAGTCAGAGTCACAGCCAGAATATCAAAAGATCTTGACACCAGAATTCACCGGTTCTATAACAATATGGCACCAGCAATAATAGAAGGCCTTGAACTACTAGCTACAAGCAAAGAAAGCACACTGTCACCAAATGACACCAATATAAACATAGAAGACACCGATAAAGACACCAAATATTTAGAGGCACAACTCCTTGACAAAGAGAAGACAATTGGTGACTTAGAGCGCAAACTCGGTGACAAGGATATAATTATTGGGGAAAAAGAAAAGCAAATCGGTGACAAAGAGAAGGAACTCGAGTTTTTAAAAGGGCAGATCACAATTAAGGACCAACAGATAGAGAAACAGGCCTTTTCGCTTCAATCAGTAATACAGGAAAATAGCCGGTTAAACCTCAAGCTATTGCCAGAATCACAAGAGACTAAGAACACACAAGAACAAAAAATTACTCGTTGGCAGCATTTAAAGATCTTTGTTTTTGGGTCACAATAATATATGCGGAGGTTAAACAGATAGAAGCCCTGGTATAGGAGAATTTTCAATGTCTAAAAAATAGTTTTCTGATTAGAAATTCTTATGAAATGATTTAGTCGTTAAATCAAGATACAAATTCCTTTAAAATTATACTACTTCCAATCTCCACTTCTGACACTCACGTTCCCTATACATTTCTATAACAACAGGAGCGTCTTCATCCGGAGAACAATCTTTTACTGTAAGTGAATATTCTGAACCGTTTGCCCTTATTCGGTACAGATCATTGGAGCCGGGTATTTTATGAAAATGCCAACGCTGCGGATCGTTATTCGAAACTTTCCAATTCTGTAAGACTACCTGCTGTTTATTATCGATACATGTCAGACATTTGCCCCGACATTTATCTTCGGGGTTTTCAGACATTATTTCGTAATTTCCGTCACTTAGTTTAATGAGTCGCCATTTTTGGTGGTTAGCTTTGGGCGAATTTTCGTGTTGTACAATATTTGTATAGTCTTTTATCGAGCAAGCTTTATCACTTTCATAACATATAATGTGATAGTAAAGGGCATTGTCAAAATCAACGTCTTCATTTACTTCGGTTTTCAAAAGAGTTATATTAAAACCACCTTTAAAGTATTTTTAACATTTACCTATTTAATTAAAAAATCTAAATTCAACAACATGTATCAAAACCATACATAGAATTTCCAATAGCGTTGTAAATAAATTTACTATGATAAAGTTTTTTTTAAATTTTAATAATCTTATTAAAGTGAATTAGAAAAGCGATATCATACTAATTTTGTATAATCCATATACGAGCACCTTCGGTTGAATCAAAATCACGCTCAATTGTCTTAAATGGAATGTTATGCTTATTATATATTCCATATCGGTTATGCCCATCAATCAATGCTTAGATCGGGAAGCTCGATATTAAGACATGGTATATTCTTTGCAGTCTGTAATACAAGAAAACAGTAGATTAAATGTTAAACCGCTTCCTGAAAACACAGAAAAGAAGAAATGGTGGATGTTCTGGAAGTAACCTATTCTTTAGACGTCTTGGTAGCTCTGATATGAATATGACTAATAACGATTGCCTAAAATATGATCTAAAAACTTGTATAAAATTCATAATCAGTCATAAAATATCATAGGATGAATTGGCATAATAAATTAACTGAGTTGCTCAGCAAAGAAATTTCCACTAAAATGAGGATCAGAACATTCATTAGAATATCTGATGTCTATTACTTGTTCGATACCATTATCTTTTAATGTTTGAATGAAATGTTGTTAGATCTCTGCCTTCATATCCGATGGTGTAGATATATATTATTGAGGAAACGTTTTTTGGCTTTACGTGCATCTACGTTTGTTCTAATGCCGTTATTAATTAGATATCCTAAGAATTCATCTTGCCGATTAATCGGCATAGAAGTAATTACTTCTGCTAATGACATTGAGATTACACCTCAACATTTTTTCACATCTCGAATTGGAATAACTATCTCCAAAGGATCTTCGTATCGACTTTCAGACAAAAAGGTAACAATAATATCAGTATCAGTT
>DASXVB010000318.1:0-10630 GCA_036504475.1 Methanosarcina sp. | reverse complement strand
GGACTGGGATCTTCAAGGGGGATCTCATTTTAGTGAACATGCAGCAGAGGACATTATAAAATCCATCCGTGCCAGAAACAAAAATCTTCCCATCTTTCTTATTGCGGAAAAAACACTTGTAGGTGACCTGCCTACCGAAGTAATCAAGGAAGTACATGAATATGTCTATATGTACCAGGATACAGCAGCTTTCATTGCAGGCAGAGTGGATTTCGCAGTCCGACGTTACTATGAAGCTCTTCTTCCACCATATTTCCGCGAGTTAAAGAATTTCACCGAAGACGCAGCTTATAGTTGGGACGCACCTGGACATATGGGAGGTGTAGCCTATCTGAAACATCCTGTAGGAATGGAATTTCATAAATTCTTCGGAGAGAATATCATGCGTGCCGATATTGGCATCTCAACTGTGGAACTGGGTGACTGGCTTGAACACATAGGCCCTTCATATGAGTCCGAATGTAATGCAGCGCGCATCTTTGGGGCGGAATACACTTTCTATGTGCTTGGGGGTTCCTCTACATCGAACAGGATCGTCTGCCAGGGAGCCATAGGTGCAGGAGAAATGGTAGTTGTGGATCGAAACTGCCACAAATCTCTCAACCATGGGCTGACCATTAGTGGAGCAAGAGCAGTTTACCTGAAACCCACACGCAACGGTTATGGCATGATAGGACTCATACCCCCCAGCTGGTTCGAGCCCGAATATATAAGAAAAGTAATCGAAGAGAGTCCACTGGCTACTGATGCGATATCCAGCGATCCTTCTTATGCTGTTGTGACCAACTGTACATATGATGGATTCTGCTATGATATAGACCGCGTAGTTGAGCTACTGGGCAAGAGTGTTCCCAGGATTCATTTCGATGAGGCCTGGTATGCCTATGCCAAATTCCATCCTCTCTATAGAGGTCGCTTTTCGATGGGTGTTCCGGCGAATGATAATCTGCCCACACTCTTTGCTGTACAGTCAACTCATAAGATGCTGCCTGCTTTTTCGATGGCCTCGATGATTCATCTCAGGGTCAATCCGAAAAGAGCTCCTCTTGAGTTTGATCAGTTCAATGAAGCATTCATGATACACGGAACCACTTCACCTTTCTATCCGATGATTGCTTCTATTGATGTGGCCACTTCAATGATGGATGAACCTGCCGGCCCAACAATGATGCAAGAGACCGTTCTGGACGCCATTGGCTTGCGTAAAGCAATTGCCTCGGTAGCTAGAAAACTTGCGGTAGAAGGCGAACAGAATAGCTGGTTTTTCTCATGTTATCAACCCGAGAAAGTCTCAGATCCGAGAACAGAAGAACAGTTTAACTTTGTGGATGCACCGGATGAGCTGCTTGCAAATGAGTCCTCCTGCTGGACGCTAAAACCAGGGGACAGATGGCACGGATTCGAAGATGATTGTCTCGATGAAAATTACTGCATGCTCGATCCGACCAAAGTGACAATTATATGTCCGGGTATTAGTCCAAACGGTCAAATTTCGGATTGGGGTATCCCAGGAGCTATCCTGACACGCTTTCTGGACTCACGCCGGATTGAGATTGCAAGGACAGGGGACTACACTGTACTCGTGCTCTTTTCAGTAGGGTCAAGTAAAGGTAAATGGGGTACTCTTCTCGAATCTCTGATTGAGTTTAAATGTCTCTATGACAGTGGAGCGACTGTCTATGAAGTCCTTCCTGATCTGGTCGCCGAATACCCGGAAAGCTATAGCTGGAATGAAAACAACAAGCCAATGACTCTCAAAGACCTTTGCCAGACAATGCATGAAGAAATGAGCAAGCTTAACCTGCCTGGCCTGCTGAACGAAGCTTGTGATACTATTCCGGATACCGTGCTCTCTTCTGCCGAAACGTACCAGAAACTCGTCCGCGGGAAGACAGAAAAACTCAAAGTTGAAGAGGTAGAAAACCGGGTTTCTGGACATCTGCTGGTGCCTTATCCTCCCGGAATACCAATCCTGATGCCAGGAGAACGCCTTGGAACTAAGGACAGCCCGCACATCAAGTTTTTGCTCAACCTTCAGGAATTCAGCCAGAGATTTCCAGGTTTTGAGCACGAGATTCACGGAATCGAGGTCGATGAGGAAGGCGTTTTCTGGATGCGCTGTGTGAAAAAAGAAATCCGGGAAACTGAAGAAATAATTCGGGAAAAGAAAGAAAAAAGAACTTTCACATCTACTCTGATCCGCAGGCAAATGGCTCGTTCGCACTCAGTTATGAGATCATTCAAAAAGGGCCGCTCCTGATTGGTAAAGAAAGGGGTGAAAGGGAGGCTAAAAGCTGTAAAGAAAGTTGAAAATTTTGAATTTTCATGAGTTTTTTGGAGGATAAATGGATCCAATAGAAAAATCTCTAAAAGTTAATCCTGATTTCAGTCCAGAAAAAATGAGTAGTTCTTTTGCGGAATTCAAGCAAAATTATCCGGAATTTGAAACAACACGCATTCTTGATGAACTGAGGGAACTTGAGTATGCACGCCTAGACTGGCAGAATCAAATCTATCTGGATTACACAGGTGGCGGGCTATACGCTAGTAGTAATAATCGAGAGGCAATATATACCTTAACATTATATAAAACGGTTGTAAGTGTCTGTTTTGCAGGTGGGTTCATTGGCAACGTTAAAAATAGAATTTGGATAGATCAGGAACGGCACCGCAATTGGTTTTTGGGTGACATTTATTCTCTGGCTGAGATATAATATTTGCCGTTCCATGAATGTGAGAATCCGGAACAGCCGAAAATGAGCCGATGAGAGAATGATTTTTTTACTGTTCCGGTACGGGAAGCCATGGGAGATGATGAGCCACGGCAGGAGTGCGCTGTTGCGCTTTATCGTGAATGAGGAGAGGGCGGACGACCAGACCGCCCTTAGGATGACGGGCAATGGCGCCCCGTCATGGTGACAAAATGCAGCCGTTTTTCAATCACATACAATATGTATATTGACTTTATAACTATATAAAGTTTTACCATTCTATAGAGAGGTTAATATAATTGTAGGTTTGTATGGGTGAGCGGGTCACAGATAAATAGAAAATTTAGAAAACCATACTTTTTCATAGTGAAATTCACAGCGACTTCGAATGTCGTCAAAACCTGTTCAAAACGACATCGTTTTTTAATGTTACAACGTTCGGACTCCGTGGTAAAGAGCCAAAACGGCGACGTCATGAGCGCGCGAGTCCGTAATTATTTAACTAAAAGGCTACCTTGGGTTTCAGACAGTTGTGTAGCAAAGTTCATATAGCTGTACGTAGTTTCAGCGACAACGACACTGATATCGGTTTTAATGGGAATCGTTAGTATGTGACATCTCCAAATGCTCAGCGCGTACAAACGCAAATGAACGCAAAGAAAAACGTTCAAAGCGCTAACTTTTTTTAGCCTGATGTGCATCGGTTGGCGCAGTGAAAGCCAAAACGCCGCGGACCTACGCGCGCAAAGTCCATATATATTTAACCAAAAGGCAAACTCGAAAAATCCGCGTTGCTTATAAAGGAAGCTTTCAAAACGCAAAATCTGGATATGGTATGATGATCATGTATGATCTATCCATATCATTATTACCTGAATAGAGTAATCCCTGTATATCTGGAAGAAAGTTTATATACCTGATAACCAACCCATTGGATATACAGGGATATTCCATTACACCTTTTCAAAGCGCAGTCCCTTCAAAGAATTCAAAGATATCGAAACTGTATTACCCTTTTGCAATCCTATTTTTTTTGAATATTGTTTAGGAATAACAATCGCTAATAAATCGTCACACTCAAAAACCCTTGTTTTTCTAGGCATTTGAAATCCCCCACTTGAACTTAATAACGTAAATTGATCACTTGGAAGCGAGTAGAAAACCTAGTACAGCGAAATACCCTACCACGTTGAAATGATCAGTTTTAACGAGTTAGTTTAACTCTATGACATGGACTTTTACCCATCGACGTGAAGATTTTAGTTCATTTGAGCTACTTCTCTGATCTTCCTTGATTGTGTAAGTCTTCGTCCCTTTTCCTGCATTGCCTCACTGGGTTCATCTGGATCTCTACCCGATCTGAAGACCCATAGCGCACAGGTTGAATATGGAGCAGCATTTGGACCCGATGCGCAATTTTCAACATCCTTATATGAACCACTGCAACATTCTAAACAATGCTTCCTGATAACTTGTAATATAGACGTTTTTGTTGCCATGTGACTCACCTACTCGATGTGGATTTTTGTCACATGCAAGGTCGTACCTGCCAGCGTTACGTTTACAGCATCGTCTTTAGTCAAGCCCATTTCCCTTACGTAGTCAATCGGTATGGACATTAAGTATGTGCCATTACTGTTTTGAAAAACCTTTCTAATCATTTTATAATCCCCCAATTCAAACATTGTTAAATATTATACGCTGTACTACTATTTAAACTTATACCATAGTTATATATAGGCTTTCGATAACGATTATAAGTAATTTTCTGTTAATATATAATTTCCACATCGTATGGAAGTGCGGCGACAATACCTTGTATATACCATGTATGCAATTGGTGTATGATGAGCGAGGAGGTCACAGAAAAAAGAAAAAAGGTAGTTAGTAGATGTTACAGTTCAACATTAATTATATCGGTAACTGGGTCGCCGAGTTCTTCAAGTTCCTTTTGGATGTCGGCAGTTGTGATTTTCAAATATTCCATGGTAGTTGCGAGATTCTTATGTCTTAGGTATTTGGACACTTTTGCAAGCGTTATACCACGATTTAGCAAATGTGTAGCTCTTGATCGGCGCATTGTATGAGTACCAATCTTCTTGTCTATTCCAGCTTCTTTACATAGACCATTCAACTTTTTGTATACCCATGATCGGTCTGCCTTCTTGCCTTTGTTTGAGAACATGATATAGTCCGAAGGTTTGAGGTCAGAGCGGTCACAGTACCTTTTTAGCTGCCTTAATACCTGCAGGTTACATGGTACGGGTTCGATGTCGTTATCTTTCCTTTTCTTCCCGCCTATTACGTTAATTTCTTTCTTTTCAAGGTTAAGATCTCGAACTTGAACATTCAATGCTTCTGTGACTCTCAGCGCTGGTGTGTAGAGAAGTAAAATCCAAATTTCATATTTTTCTGTTAAGTTTGGTAATTCCAATAATTTTTTAATTTCGTTTTCAGTCAACCATTCTTTCGAATAGCCCATAATTTTTCAACTCCCTACATAATATTAGGCAACACTAGCATTTAAATGTTGCGTTTCAATGAATTGAAAGCCTGAAAAACAGATATATTCAAGAAAATTTCAAGAAAAAGGCAACAAATTACCTAAATTGTTGACTCTGTGCTTGCTGAAAGCATCAAGCAGAAAGGATTACTTGAGCCTCTTGTCATCAAAGATGACGATACAATCATATCAGGACACCGCAGATGGCTTGCTCTCAAAGCATTAGGGATGAAAGCCCAATGCGGAGTAATGAGTTTTGTGGATGAACTGGAGGAAAGAAAGATCTCTAAGAAGATGTCTTAAAATTAAATTTGGTTCTATAATTTGGATCGGATTTACACACTCGAACTGAAAAACAGTAGCATTAAGCCATTAAATATCTAATATGCAATCCCAAACAACGATGGATACTGCATTTGATTTCGTACATCAAGTGTATATGTCCCAAAGAAAAAGTGTACCTGAATTTCGGAAAAATTTATGATCTGAATTTGAAGTTAACATTGCCCCATTACCTAATTGTAGAAATAGTTTGAATTTTAAGACACGCTCTAAGGAATATATTATCTTAGAGGCTGTCTTAAAATTCAAATCACTTCTACATTTGGATAGTAGTCGTTGTTGAATTTAAACTCAGACCTTACATTAATTGTATCTGACTTTTTCGTTCATGGGTATAAAACCAAATGCATAAGACTTCATGGTTAAGATACATACTTTGGAGATTTAACAGCTTAATTCTACCGTTTTTCTATTCAAATGTGTAAGTCCTATTCCAATTGTAGAATCAAATCTAATTTTAAGACAGGCTCTAAGCAGTTTCTAAAATTTAGCTTACTCATAATTCCCTAATAGTGAATTTATATGTTTCTCTGGAAATCCGATTACTGATCTATCGACATAATTTCCTTCGTATCCTAAAAGCTTTAAGAATACTCTATGAAAAAGTGTTTGATAAGCATAAGTATACATTCTCTCTTTTTCTGATTCTTCCTCTTTGCCATTATTGTCATTATCTCCATGCGCCATTTGGTTTCTGGCTCTTATAGCACCATCTTCAATTTCCCCCGTTTTAAGCCCAATTCCTTTAAAAAAAGCTGGATATTGTTTAGTTAAGGACTTTTGGTTTGAATTACGTACTTTACCTATTACTGTATTTTTTAATTCTTTAATTTCCTGTATTTCTAGTAAATCAGTATTTCCCTGTTCTAAGCTCTTGGTCTTATTTTCAATGTATTCATCAAGTTTTCCTTCAATATTTTTTAAACCTTCTCCTATTAGTTTGTTAAATTCTTTTTGCGGCATATAAAATTTTGTACTTTTTGATTCTTCACTATCGAACCACGCTTTCATTATAATTTCTAAAGCACTTGAAAGAACGGGGAGATCTGCTCCAGGTGGTGTGTCTCGGGAGATCCAATATCTCCATAGAGCTTCTTTTAACCTCCTCTTATCTCTTAAATCTAAATATTTTGGAATAAGACCACACAGGAGCTCTTCAATTTTTTCTTCTTTAATTATAAAACTTCTAATTCCTAAATTAACCGGTGATATTGGGATACCTTCACTAACGGATCTTGAGTATGCCCCTCCCCACGAAGTTTTTGCGAAAAGCGTCAATGTTTGCCATTCATGATCATACTCTGTAAATCCGGCATTCAGAAGTTGTGTGCCTAACACAAAGCTAACGATTTCACTTATAGCTTCTCTTTTCTCACTATCGGGGATTGGACCAAACTCTTTTCTATATTCTACACATATATTTCTTGACCATCCTGGACCGAAACTATTCGGCACTCTCGCAATTATAAATTTTATAGCATCTAAGGTTACAAGTGCAAAGTCCCTACCCATCTCTGAATGTCCAATATTTTTGACGCTTAATTCTATGGCTTTGTTCAGTGAAGTATCAACCGTAACTCTTTTCCTCACTGTTTTATCAGATCCGTTTTCTTGAAGTCTTAAAGTCTCTCTTGGAAAAAGGACTCCATCATTTGGTCCATTTATGTACCATTCTGATAAGCGAGATACTTCATAATCATTATTTTTTTCAATTTTTATTTCATATACTATAATATTAAGTGTTACTAACTTTTCAGAACTATTTTTTTTTCGCGGGAACTTATATTAGTTATATAGCAGTCTTTTAACTCCACATTTGAACCATACTGATCTTTCCCTTCGAAATTAAATGGCTCTATACGTGATCCAGGAGAACTATTATAATATCGTCTATAGCATTCTATGTTTCTTCCTGCCAACGGTCCACTTTCTTCTATAGCTGTTAAAACGGCTCTTATCTGATAAGAATCGGTTCTGTCTACTACTACACGTACAGAATTTTTAGGTATACATTCGTTTGGAGTTATTTCTTCAATTATAAGTGGTTCTTGAAGAACTTCCCATTCCAGACTATTATTTATTTCAAGCAATCTCTCACCAATTTTTTTAACATGCTTCAAATGATAAACCTTTTCAATTTATATCAATGCAAAAAGAGAATTAATGATGAGCTCATCCTAAAACTCAAAACTAGTTTCCTGAGTCTCGAATTTTGAACGATAAATCGAGTTTCTTGTCATGGAATACAGTTCTGAAACTTTTATTTATTTAAGAAGGAACCTGGTTTTGGGATGAGCTCAATATCAAGAATGTTTATAGTTGGAAATCGCACGACGAGGCCTGTGCATATGCGCGCTACACATAATTAGTATATACGGAGAATGTACAAAGTATAGAAAAAACGAGCTTCTTACAGACGCCATGCTCTATTAGTTGGGGAGAAGTCACAGAAAAAAGAGTTCAATGCAGAACCTTTTATATATTCTGACCACGTAAAACATATCATACCCACAGGGCGAGGTTTTGTTTGTGGCTCCTCTTTTCCTCGCTCTGTAATTATAACAAAAATTAAAAATTAGTGAAAATGAGAGTTTAAAATTTTAGTTCTTTAGCAATTTCCTGGAAAACCTTTCCCTTATCGGTAGTAACAAAAAACCCATTTTCGTGCCTGATAAGCTCTTTTTCTTTCAACATTTCAAGGTATTCTCGGGCAATATTAAAGTTTAAATTTACCTCGTATACAATATGCGTTTTCTTTGCCCCGTTCATAGCTACTCTTAAAATATCTGCCGCGATATCAGTCTTGCTCCTTCTGTTCTTAAGCTTAATAATACTAATTCCCCCACAATAACTTAGAAAGTTGATCTTTAAAAATACCAATTTCTCGAAAACATCTCATAATATGCCTTTTAAAAACAAGAATGGTTCTAAAATGTATCATTTCCCTTTCTATATGAAACTGTTTATTTTATATAAAAGTCAAGTTATAGCCTAACAAGCTTAAGAACAAAGTGAGTATGGAAGGAAATCGCATGACGAAGCCTTATCCTGCCATCAGAACAGAAAAAGAGATTAATTTAACCGAATAATAGAAAAAATGAGAGGGAGGTGAGAGCATTTTACAAACTCAAGATCCTGAAATCTTCGAATTACAATTCAAATGCAGAAATACGGGCTTTTCACCCAATTGACGCTTAACGTTGCGTTTTACGTGTCTATTCCTGGTTTTCACCCTGGATACCTTTCAGTGCTCTGATAGCAAGGGCAACCCTCAAACCTTTGTAACATAAACTTTTGCACCCGGCACCCTTTCCTGAAAGGCTTGTTTTACATATGATACAGGAGCAGCTATGGATTTCACCTCAGAGATCCTTCCTTTGAAGTGGTGACCGTGTCTTGTTTTAGTCACAGCGCTGAAAATAATTTTGGGCGCTTTTGCCTTTACCTGTTTTTTGACGGCAGCGACGTCGGCGGTACTCGCATAAGGACCAAATGCAAGTTCAATCACAATTTTATACTTCTGTGTTTTTTGCTGTTGTGGAGTTTTCGTTTTCATAGTGTACACCTTCGAAATCAGGACAGTATAAAATTATACATATATAATTATACTATATAAAATTATAAAATCCCATAAATAGTAATAAGTTTTTTTAGTATTTAAATATGACTCGGCAAGGAATCAATAGCATAAGGCAGAAATGATATAGAAAAAAGAGGAAAAATAGTTTATGGAGTGAGCAACATGTGAACACACATTACAGCGTGGTTCCGATGGTACAATTCGATTAATTTTAAAGATTGCTGATGTGACAGACCCAATTTGTACAATTCCGGCGCAGTTCCACCCGATTCCACAATTTTAATGCATTTCTTAGCCTTTTTAATCGTTTCAGGAGTTACGCTGTGCAATTTTAAGTACTTGCTATTATTTCCCTTTAATAACTGTGTCACAGCATATGGAATACCAAATCGATCATACTCCGCATATTGGCTATTCCTCCGCCTATGGGTTCGTGACATGGTACGAAGGGCTCCAATTATTCTTGTAGAAATACCAGTTTTTTCGGAGATCTGACAAGCGGAGAGGCTCGAATACTTGGAAAAAGCCCGGATGACGTCTTTTATTTCCTCAGCGGTTTTAATTGACTCTAGTTTTTCACCTGCGAGAACTTGACGGTAGACTTCGGTTACCGCTTCTTCACTTATTCCCTTTTCGTTTTTCGTGGGCGTCACAGAATCACCTTAACAGATTTGGGTTGAACCAAGTATTTTTCAGGTTCAAAATCCTTCAATTTTTCCGCATATTGCGATTTAAACGCTTTCATTGTTGTTTTAAGTTGGTGTGATCCAATGAAAATCGCTTTTCCTATTTCAAATTCTTTTGCTCCGGAGTTCGCCATTTTAATGAATTTTATGGCTTTGTCTAGAGTTTCGTCTGTGACTTCTACCCTGATCACGCTTAACGGTGTTCCAAGCGCAATCTGCCTGACCGTCCACCCAACGGAAGGAACTCTTGCAAATGATTTTTTACTGCACTTCCGTAGTTTTTCCCTATCGAGTCGCCTTAACTCTGCGCTGAGCGTGGTATAAATTCCAGTTATCTCCCAGATTTGGTACGCTGAGCGTGATTTGTATTTTTCAAAGAGCCTGATAGTCGCTTTTACATCATCCGGTGCATCAATTTTGTCCAGTTCTTCACCGGTCAGCATTTTTTTATACACATCGATGACTCGCTTGTGCCGTGGTACATACCGCGCCTGGCGACGATTGGACGCTTTTTTGAAGGTAGGTTCGACTTTTTCGAATTCAGCGGAAACTCTATAACACCGATATTTTCCAGTCCCGGATTCCGTTATCACGCTCGACCTTATCATTTTTCTAAGCTTATGGGAAACTTGCCAAGAATTTGTATAAAGCGCCTCGACTATCTCCATTTTTTTGCAACCCGGATGGCTGCGAATATACAAAAAAACTTCTTTTTCAGTGACTACTGCATCGTTTTTTTCGTCCATTCTGAACACCTACTCGTGAATTCTATAATGATAAGTGCCTCTGTATACGCTAACATCGATTA
>DASXVB010000317.1:0-2992 GCA_036504475.1 Methanosarcina sp. | reverse complement strand
ATAACCAGATTTAAAAAAGCGAAGTATTAACTTTCTCGACTTCATGCATATGTTAAAGGCTTATGGGGGTTTGCCTATACGAGTGCAAACCCAACTGTTACAGGTTATATAGGAATATGCTTGTTTCCTTCGATAAATGGTCCATCAAATGCAAATTAAGGCTCATTTCTGAGAAAATGAGCTTTTTTGGGATAGCAACGGTGTAAAAACTTCAATTTCAACTCAAAAAAGGTCAGTTCTAAGATCTTCGAGAATAGATCCATTCTTTTTGATTTCCTTTGCCTCATCGAGATCAATTTCCCCAAGGAGAACTATTTCCTCTTTCCCGGCTTCTACTAGAACACGACCCCAACCATCAGCAATAAAAGAACCTCCAAGATAAGTTGAATATTTATCCTTTCCAACTCTAGTGCAGGCAACATGTGGAAGTTGGTTTTCAATTGCTCGGGAAATGGACATAATACGCCAAGGATATGAGTAGAAATCGGGAATTTCAGCAGCCGAGACAAGAAAATCCGCTCCTTCAAAAGCTAGTTTTCGGGCAACTTCAGGATATCGGAGTTCACTACAAACTATGAGCCCAATTGAAAGCTTGTGTTTTTGCAGTTTGATAGGAGTTATACTATCTCCTGACGCAAAGTACTTTTTTTCTGGGCCATAAAGCTGGACTTTTCGATGGACGCCTGCTAATTCCCCAGATTCGATGCAGAACCCTAAGTTAAACTGAGAAGGAACCTGCTTTTCTTTACTTATTCCATCTCTTTCTCTCTTTTCTATCATTGAACCTACTAGAATACAGTTGTGTTCTTTTGAAAAATCACTTAGAGATTCAAGTGTGATGCCGGAAATAGTTTCAGCCACTTTGCCTATGCGGTCATAACAGAAGCCTGTCGAGAAGACTTCCGGAAAAACAAGCAATTCAGCTTCTTTAGAAACTGCTTCTTCTGCCATGGAAAGAGCACGTTTAAGGTTTTCATGCTTTGAGCAGATTGAAACATTCATCTGAATACAGGCAACTTTCACTGTTTTCACTCACCTTTAACGAGGAGTATAAGAACCTTTATTTCATAAAGCTATTCTTTCTTATACATAGATCACAAATAAATCATTATTTAGATGGATCTTGAACTGTTTTATCTTAAAATAATTTCTCTTTAAAACTTATAATAAAGTTATATAAATAAATATTATAAAATTCAAAAGTACGACTTATTTCTGCTATCAAGAGACACTAAAAAACCGCCTATGTGTTTATCATAGAATTTTTGCATTTGATGGCCCCAGTGATCGCTCAAATACCATCTATTCCTATATAACATAGAATAACTGAATTTAGAAAAGCATACCTTAGAGAGGAACAGAAAAATGAGAAAGTAGGCACTTCGAAGATACATTAAAAATATCAATAAAGAAAGTCAATCAACCTTGCTCTAGATTCAAAACTTGAATTTACAGCAAATATGCAATACTGCCACAGAGTCTTGGATGATTTCAAGAATATAAAACTAGAAATTTTACTGCGGAAAGTGCGATACACCCTTAAACAGTGGTTTTTTACGTACTCTCATTTTTGGAGTGTCACCAACCCAGCCCACCGTACATCCGCCTTCATATATTCTTCTTGAAGACAATTTCCGCCGCCTTACGTTGGAGCTGTCACACCTCGAACATGCCGGAATCAACTCGTCTAAATCCGTGTAATTTTTCAGCATTTGAAATATTTTAATCACCCTCGCCTTTTACAACTGGTTTCCAGCCTGCCACCTGTAGCGCGGTTAAAACTCCTCTTATTTTTCTTTTTGAGATCTTTGTCAAACCTCTGAATTGGTTTTTGCGCCAATGAAGATGGGCTACAGCAGAACTAGTATCGGTATTAATGCCAGGGTTTTGCCTTTCAAGTTCGGTTGCCGCCTTCATAATTTTGAAAAAATCAGTAATAAGGTCATGATTTTCCCGTTTAATGCTTTCTGAACAGTGTTCAAAAACATGCTTTTGGGAAATTTCCAACTCAGTCTTACCATTCACAATTTCTTGAATTAACTCATTGTATGTCAAACGTGACATGTTCTCAACCCTTTACAAACAAAATTTGCCCTAACTCAAATAATACCAGAAAATCAACTCCAGCCTGTAATGGTACTGTAATTGCTGAATCAATACCTAGCATTATCAGAATTTCAGCAAATCCTCCTAATACAAAAATTAACACGGCAATAATTATTTTTACGCCTTCCCAAGCCATTAAACCGGTTGCAGCGGCATATTCCATAATGTTTCCTGATTCTGTAAGTCCCTGTATGGTCGCCTCGTCTTCTGATATTGAATTCATAAGGTCGTTTGTGCTAATCCCTGCAACGTCAACATTATAGGGAAACACTTGTGTTAACCTTACTATAGTTAAGGCTATTGATATGGATTCCATTGCAAAAATTTTCTTCTCATAATTTGAGGCTATAATTGATACCTTTATATACTATTTTTCCGGGTGATGAGAATGATGAACTATCCTAATTGTGAAGGTTTTTGCTGATTTTGCAACAAAGCCAGATTTTTTGCAACGGAACCGTTTGTTCTATATTGCCTGAACTTCTAATATTTTTAAGGCACTATAAGTAAACTTTTCATATTGGTGTGAAAATAGAAGTTATTTAAATAAAAATAAGGGGGACCACTGGAATTGGTTTCTTCCAAAATTACTCCTGTTTTTTCTCTGGCAGCATTTGCAGCTATTCACAGCCTGACTGCGAGCCTGCCCTTCAAACGTTTCCTCGCGAGGAGCCTGGGTTCCAGGGCAGATAGGTTGTATCTGCCGGTATATAGCCTAGTTGCAATGCTAACGATATTGCCGCTCGTTTATCAGCTCTACAAAAATCCTGGACGGGTTCTCTATAAAATCCCTTCTCCCTGGCGCTGGCTGATGGTCGGCGGGCAGTTAATTGCTTCGATTATTGCCCCAAAGGCTTTTCTGGATGCACCCCACCGATTCAAAATA
>DASXVB010000316.1:0-2136 GCA_036504475.1 Methanosarcina sp. | reverse complement strand
TACTTGAAAATGGGGTAAAGGCGGGATGTACTGAAGCGCTTTTCACTTATGGGGAGTACGCCGAAGAAGTGCCGGAGTACAGGAAATGGCTTAAAGAACTTGGTTATTCTTCCACGCTTGAATATCTTCTTTTTCTCTGTGAGACTGCAATCGATATTGGTATCCTTCCTCATACGAATGCAGGAATTATGACATGCTCGGAGCTGAAGGCTTTAAAGCCTTTGAATGCAAGCATGGGGCTGATGCTTGAGAGCACGGCAACCCTGAATGCCCATAAGGACTGCCCAGGCAAACTTCCAGAACTTAGGCTTAATACCATTCGGGAAGCAGGAAAACTCCAAATTCCCTATACCACCGGCCTTCTTGTAGGAATTGGGGAAAAAAGAGAGGATAGAATTGAGTCACTTGAGGCTATTGCGGGCCTCCATAGGGAATACGGACACATCCAGGAAATTATTATTCAGAACTTTGCCCCAAAGCCCGGAACAGCCATGAAAAACTTTCCTGCGCCTACGGTAGAAGAAATGATTGATACTATATGTCTGGCCAGGCAGATTCTTCCATCTGACGTGGCAATACAGGTTGCTCCAAACCTTATAGACCCAAAAGCCCTTCTCGCAAAAGGGGTAACTGACCTGGGAGGTATATCCCCACTGACAATTGACTGGATTAACCCTGAAGCCGAATGGCCAGATGTGAAGGACCTGCAGGGTAAACTGAAGCCTATTTTGCTCAGGGAACGCCTGCCAATTTACCCTCAGTATGTAAAAAAAAGGTGGTACTCGAATAGGGTAGGTGGGCTTATAGAACAACTCTCTGATACCGATGGTTACAGGAAAAAGCCCTGAACTGGGCACGTGGAGAAATTGAAAAATGAACAACAGGATTCCCGAAGATCTCAGAGAACGCGCATACTATGGGAAGAGCACAAAAGAAGATGGACTCCTGCTCCTGAAGGTACCTCCTTTCGAACTCTTCAAGTTTGCGGATGAACTTCGTTCCCTTACGACAGGAGATACGGTCACTTACGTAGTGAACAGGAATATTAACTTTACCAGCCGATGCGTGGGAACCTGCGGGTTTTGTGCATTCAGGACGAATAATGGCAAGGTTCTCAGCCTCGAGGAAATTATGGGAAAGGTTAGAGAGGCAAAACAGGCAAGTGCTACTGAAGTATGTATCCAGGGTGGACTTCTTCCTGATGTGGGCCTTGATTTTTATCTTGGGATTATAGAAGCTATAAAAGCCGAGTTTCCTGAGATGCATATTCACTCTTTTTCGCCAATGGAAGTATATCATGCTGCTCGTGTCAGCGAAATTCCGGTAAAAGAAGCCTTAATAAAGCTTAAAAGAAGTGGGCTTGACACCATGCCCGGCACTGCAGCCGAAATTCTCTCGGACAGGGTGCGGGAGATTATTTGCCCTTCTAAACTTAGAACCTCGGAATGGATTGAGGTGGTCAGCCAGGCACATGCTACAGGCATCCCTACAACTGCGACAATGATGTACGGACACATTGAAACCCTGGAAGAAAGAATCGACCATATATTGATTATAAGGGAAATCCAGAAAGAAACAGGTGGGATTACAGAATTTGTACCCTTGCCTTTTATGCCTTATAACAATCCTGTAGGAGAGAAAATGATGAAAGAAGGCCGATATGCCACTCCAGGGCTCGAGGATCTGAAAAATTATGCAATTTCTCGTATTCTCCTCCATGGGTATGTAGATAATATTCAGGCAAGCTGGGTGAAGTTAGGTAAAAAGCTTGCCCAATTCGCCCTTCACTGCGGTGCTAACGATCTTGGAGGTACTCTTATGGAAGAAAGCATTTCTAGATCTGCAGGAGCTTCACATGGAGAATCTATATCTGTAGAGGAACTTGAATGGATGATCTACGGAGCCGGAAGAGTTCCAAAGGAGAGGACAACCCTTTACAGCGGAGTACATGAATTGACTTCCAGGAACTCTGAAGGAATTACCGGGTGTGGAGTGTCAGAATAAACCGGAGAGTCAGTAACAGTCAGGAAATGATGGAATTTTAAAAAGGATGATCGGATGTACACAAAAAAACCGACAACTCCAGAAGACGTAATTGAAAGAGCATACAAAGGAAAATTTACTAAAGAAGATGCT
>DASXVB010000315.1:0-14808 GCA_036504475.1 Methanosarcina sp. | reverse complement strand
TTCAGCTCGAAGAGTCCTTGAGCTGGTGAGCCCCAGTGCAAAAAGAATCCCATCTATTATGTTAGACTTTCCACTTCCATTAGGTCCGGAAATAGTGGTAAAGTCATTATAAAAGGAAACCTTTACTTTTTTTCCGAAGGACTTAAAATTAACAAATTCAATCTCTTTTATATACACAGCATGCCTCTGTAATTTTACGTTCTTGAGAAAGGTTCTGTCTTTTTAAGCCTCATCGCGCCCGAGAACTTTTCCGGCTGCATGTGATAATCTCAGCATCTTCTTTTTCCCGCACATCTACAGATTCTTCGACAAGATATTTTTTTGAAGTCTTCTCGGCAATTATATATTCACATTTATAACCATCTGCAGGTTGTGTTCTAGTAGGTTCTGTTCTAACAACAGAGTTCTGTCTTTGAGGAAACGACGGTCTTAGAGGGTGCTGTTTGGTTTCTATTTTAATTTGCGGCCTCTGTCTGGCAAGTTCTTTAATGGATGGCTGCTGTCTCATAGTCCCTTTAAGCCATCTTTTATCGCCGCTCTCTGCAATGATATATTCACATTTTGTTACGGCTTCTTCTCTGTCAAGTTCTGCTGGCTCGATCTCCCTGAAATTTAGTTGAACTTTTGCACCTGTGCCTGGCAGGGAGGCAGGAACCTCTCTGAACTCGCCTAGTCTGTATGCTGGTTTTTCGTTTCGGAATTCTTGTTTTTGTGTGAGTTTTCTGGAAAGAGGTGGAAGGTCCAGAGGGTCTTCAGGAAGAGCGAGGGTAATAGAGGATGGAGCAACAGAAGGTGGGGCAACCGGAATGGTCTTTTTTGCATCCTCCAACTCTTTTGTAAGATTTCCTATTTGCGTTTCCAATTTCTTTATAAGTGTTTTCTGGTCAAGTAATTCGTGGATGAGTCCATCCTGAATACCTGCAAGTTCCTTCAGCTTCCGCTCAACAGTTCCTGAATCATTTTCTTCAGATGCTTCCAGTTCCGTTCTTAATTCACTAAGGATTGATTCTTTGAGTAAGGCAGGGTTAGGAATTCCCATAAGCTCTGTCCTGATTTCGGAGAGGACAAGATCCTTGATGGAGTCCTGATCGGAAACGTTTTCCATTTCGGTCCGTAGTTCATTGAGAACCGAAACCTTAATCGATTTCTTGAGAGTTTCCAACTCTTCATAGGTTATCGATAGTCGCCTTTTAAGCGGTGTGTTATGCACGTCCCTCTCTCCAGTTCTCATTTAATTACCTCTCATAATAAATTTGAATTTCGATATTCTGATTGCCTGGAGTCTCTAGTATCAAGGCGGATCAGAACAATTATAATTAAATTGATTAGATCATAAGAATTTAAATAATATGTACAAAGTACATGTAATCTTAGTTTATATATATATGGTGATCGATAGTATTTTTCCGATTTTATGTAACTTTTAATCAAGTAACTTTTAACCAAAGAAAAATAAAAGTTATTCTATAAACTTTGACAAATTACTCTACCGAAACCAATTGAATACAAAGGAAAGTAGGATAATATTTTCCAAAAATTGAAAAGAGGTTTTTTTAGGGAAAAAAGTAAATTTGGGAAAATGGAGAATGAAGAAAAACAGAATAAACCAAATTAAATTTGGATTAAATAATTTTCGATATCTCTTATAGTAAAAAGCAATAAATAGTAGAAACCTAAGGACATCTTGCACTCTAAACAAATGAGTAAAAAATAATATTCAAATTCAGGATAGATTCACAGGAAAAACCCAGAGAAAAAGGTTTATAACAGGCAAAATAAGGGAATGAAATCCAAGATCAACTTTAAAATATAAGAAGTTAAAGGGTTGGATTTCAGTCAGGGGTGGAATATTTTAAGGGGAAGTGTTAGTTGGTGGATGAAAAGGAATCCTTGAAATCGACAAGTACACTTTCTCTAGATTGAATTTTCGAGGGGGTACAATCCATTTCCGCAGCAGTTTCGTTAACAACGGAACCGTGAGTTCCAGTGCTCTCAAGGAAAAATTGAACCTCGTCAAGTTCGGGCTCGCGGAAATGATCCATTTCAATAATATCCATAATAACACTCAACACGTTTTTGTGTAAGTGATTGGTTATTCGGGTCATCGGAAATAAACACTATGTACCCAATATTAATAATTTGTGGTATACACAAAATATTTCAGAAAACAGAAAACAAGCTTATTATTATATAAATGTTATGCCCATGATATGGATATTTATTTTCCATTTAATGGTCCTAAATGGTTATAAAGAAAGATAAGTGCTTTTTGGTGTAAGAAAAGACACGAAAATCCGTAAATAAGTAGGAATCAAAAAGAAAATTCAAAGGAAAGAAGGGCCAAAAATCCGAATTAGGATACCCATCCCAAGAGCCAGCAATATGGTGAAAATAACTATCAAAACCGTATCCTTTGTTCCAAGTTCGTGCTTTAGTACTGCAATCGTTGCTACACACGGCATATAGATGGTCGTAATTACAGCAAATTGGTACATCTGGACAGGTGTCATTACAGTTGCAAAATTGGCTGTGCCTGCAAGTACGGCAAGAATCTGAAGCGCCATTTCCTTTCGTAGAATCCCAAAAACCAGAGCTGTTGCCGCAAATGCTGGAAGGCCCAGCAAGCCCACTGATATTGGCTCTACAAAATTTTGGAAGACTGAAAGAAGGCCCAAAGCATCGGCAATCCCCAAAAAAGCGCTTCCAGCAAGCAGAAGCGGAAAAGCAATATACAAAAACTCCCTACTTTTCATCCAGGTTTTTTTGAGGGTGGATTTCAATTCCGGCTTTCTGAGAGGGGTCATTTCCATGATAAAGCCGCTTCTCTGGCCTGGAAGACTCTTTCCCAGAATCAAGCCCATACCTGCAATAATGATAATTTCCAGAACATAGATTGAAACTGCAGGCCAGAAACCTACAAAAGTTCCCACAAGTCCCAGAATAATAACGGTTCTGGCAGAGCAGGGAATTAGAGATATAAGGAGGGAAGCTATTCTCTTTTCCCGCCGTGTACCAAGGGAATGTACTGCCATAATTGCAGGAACGTTGCAGCCAAAGCCAAGAACTAGTGGGATCACGGCTCTTCCGTGAAGCCCAAGCTTATGTGTAAGATTGTCCAGCAGAAAAGCTGCTCTGGTAAGATAACCCGAGTCCTCGAATATAGAAAGAATTGCATAAAAGACTGCAATATATGGGATTGCAATTGCAAACCCGGCTTCTACTCCCCGAAGAGAATATACAATCAGGTTTCTAAGAATAAGTGGCATATTTGAAGTTGCGGCTTCGGCAGGCAGGATCACATGAGGCTCAAAGATTCCATTTACAATCCAGGTCTCAAGGAACCCCCCTACCCGAAAAACAAGAAGGAAAGTAAGGAGCAGGGCAGATACGAGCACTAAGATTCCGAAGTTAGGGGAGGTAAGTATGGAATCTATCCTTTCCCTTAAATTCTTTTTAGGCTCAAACCTTGAAACCACACTATCCACAATATATCCGGCTTCTCCATAGAGATCTCTTGCAACCGTATCAGGTACTGAAATTCCCTGTTGCATCTCCAGGTTCTGCCTTAGCCGCCTGGCAGAAGAGAGCAGGTCATTAGCCTCAGGCGGCATATAGTAGAGTTCTACAAACTCGGCATCGTTTAGCAGAGCTGCAGTCTTTACACTTGGAGGGATATTAGGAAAAGCATAGTCCAGGTTGGAAAGAGCCTGCCTGATACACTGACTGTATTTTACCCTGTGATGCTCCTGAATTTTATCCTGTTCTGCAAGAGCTACGAGCATTACCTCATCGAGCCCTACTCCCCATATCGCAACTGTTGGCACTACAGGAAGGCCAAGCAACTCGGAAAGTCCGTCTGTATCAACGAGAACTCCAAGGTCTGCAGCCAGATCCACTTGATTTAACGCAATAACCATAGAAATGTCGAGTTCTAAGAGCTGTAGAGTCAGGTACAGGTTTCTCTCAAGCCTACTTGCATCAAGAACATTGATAATTATGTCTGGACGTTCCTCAATCAGAAATCTTTTGGTTACTTTCTCATCTTCGTTTGTGACCCCAAGGGAATAAATGCCTGGCAGGTCGACTACTTCAATAGTTTTTCCCCGAGCCTTTACAATTCCCCTTTTAAGTGCAACTGTGGTGCCAGGATAATTCGAAACCTCGACGCCTACACCAGTAAGTCTGCTGAAGAAAACGCTTTTTCCAACGCTTGGGTTTCCTATGAAAGCAATTGTTAGATCATAAGGAGTTTTGTCCTTACTTTCGCTTTCGGAATTGCAGCATGAGCTGGAAATCCCTATCATGTCTCCGGTTTTTTTGTTCAATGTCAGTTGTATGCCTTCCCTGAGCCTTTACACTTTTTTGTTTTTCGGAGCTATGAAAATTTTCTTTGCAATATCCCTTCCGAGAGCAACTTCCGATCCGACTACCATTACCGAGATACAGCCTTGTTTTTGCTTGCGCCTGATTTCAATATTTTCTCCTGTGAGAATGCCAAGGGAGGTTAAGCGCTCTTTTGTCTCTCTTGGAAGGGTTACCCGAGCAACTTTGCCTGAACTTCCCTCTTCCATTTCATCAAGCGGGATAAATTCTTCATCTAGCCTGATGTTATTTTTATCAATGTTTATAGGGTTCCCATCAGGGCAATATTCTGGACTTCCCAGAAGTTCGTAGATCTTTTCAAGTACGGCATCGGACACGGCATGCTCAAGTTCGCAGGCTTCTTTATGGGCTTCCTTCCTATCAAAATCAAGGACATCAACCAGGAATGTCTCAAGCACTTGATGTTTCCTTTTGATCCTGATAGCCTGATCAGTTCCTTTTTCTGTCAATTCAACTCCCTGATAAGGTGTATAATCTACAAGTCCTGAAGAATGTAACTTTTTTATCATTTCCGTCACACTAGGCGGAGATACTTTAAGTTCTTCAGAGATTTGTTTGGTCTTTGCAGGGGCTTGATTCTTTCTTATAAGGTAAAGAATTGTCTCAAGATATTCTTCAAATCGATCTATATGCATTACATCATCCCGCCAACATATTCCTGACTTCAGACCAAATAATTAGGATACCCTAAAAAGGTAATCGCCTGAATAAATAATTTTTGATTTTTGGTTTTTTAACATTTTATTTGAGAATATGATAAACCGAATTCCAGTGGATTCTAATTTAAATTTTGGAATTGAAAAAAATAGAATGAAGGATTTCAGAAGCGATTCATGAATTAACTGATTTCAGAACGGCAATTTCATTACAATCCGGAAACTTGGGGCATTTTAGACAGCCGGACCAGATTTTCCTGGGAAGGCTGTTCTTGTCCACAATCTCAAAGCCCAGAGTTTCGAAGAAACCAGGCACGTAAGTAAGTGCAAAGACTTCCTTCATGCCGAGGTTTTCAGCGTCCTCAAGACAGGCAGAAACAAGCTTTGTACCTATTCCTTTTCTTGCATATTCGGGATGCACAGCAAGGGCGAGTATCTCTGCAAGGTCTTCCCATATAACGTGAAGGGCGCAGCAACCCACAACTTCCCCATTAACCTCACAGACGTAGTAATCCCTGATGCTCTCATACATTTCACTCAGTGAACGGGCGAGCATTAACTCTTCCTTCGAATAAGTATTGATAATCTGCTTCATTACAACTACGTCATCTACTTTGGCTTTCCTAATCAATTCGTATTTCCTCTGAGGTGGTATTTGTTTTCTAATAGTACGCTGAACTGGCTTATTATTTATAATACATACTGTGTACAGCTATGGAATTACTCGCTCTCTGAATAATAAATTTTCTATTGTTTTCTTGGATATGTCTTCTAATTTAGGAATGTCCGGTTCTCTCTTTGAGTCAATAGAGCGTCCCAAAAGTACAAACGTGCGAAAATATGTTCTTGGTTGAAAATAATACTAACAAAATTAGATCAAAGAAAATTAGCGGGCGCGAAGGGATTTGAACCCCCGATTTACAGCTTAGGAGGCTGCCGCCATATCCTGGCTAGGCCACGCGCCCATGAAGTTTTTTCCAAAAATACTTTACAGCTGCCTACTTAATTCACGTTTCAGGTAAAGTATCCATAATACCAGTATAAGATGTATATCAAATTATCGCTCCAGATGGGAGAAATACGAGCCTGCAAAACAAGAAGCGATTTTCTGGAAAGTTTTAAATCATATGTTAACCTTTAACATTCAAATGGTTAACAATACCTCCGTTTTTCAATTGGCTATATATTTTTCAGGGGTTGAAAATTAACCTTTATAATGTTAATTGTTATAAAGTTGGCACGTTTACTACAGGCTCAATCCCTACTAGCTAGTTAAGCTTCTGTCTCTGTTACAGCCTTTACTTTTCACCGAATAATCTAGACTACAAATTTCGGTCATAAGAGACTTTGACAGATTTGAATAAGGCAAATATGAGAAAAACTGAGTAAAGTTGATAAGAGGAAAAAGTGTGCATATAAAAAACAACGAATTCTACTCTGCCAACAATCCTGAACTAAGGATGATGGTTTTCGCATCTCTTTTTGCGGCTCTAACTGCTGCAGGAGCGTACATACAGATTCCTATACCTTTCTCTCCTGTACCTGTTACACTGCAGGTTTTCTTTGTCCTTCTTGCCGGAAGCATGTTGAAAAGCAAATGGGGAAGCTTGAGTATGATAGTGTATACCCTGCTTGGCATTGCAGGACTCCCTGTATTTGCAGGAGGTAGTTCCGGAATTGGTGTACTCCTTGGACCCACGGGCGGGTACATAATTGGTTTCATTCTTGCAGCTTATATTCTAGGAAAGCTTTCTGAGAAGACTGAAACTGCTGACAAACCCAGACTCTTAATTAACGCCCTTAATATGATCGCAGGAGTCCTTGTTCTCTATGCGTGTGGTTTTATCCAACTAATGTTTGTAGCTAATATCGGGCCTATAGCGGCTCTTGCTCTTGGTGTTGTTCCTTTTCTGCCTGGAGAAATCGTAAAAACTGCAGTTGCCGCGTATATTGCTTCAACCTATGAGCTTTAAAGCTACTTTATTTTCAATTCTTTTTTGAAAAAAATCGTAATTGAAGAAGAAACTCAAATTTTCTAGAAAATTTAAAATGAAAATAATAAAATTTTGATTCAGCATGATAAGGCTTGAAAAAGTAAGCTATAATTATCCTGATGGTACCCCTGCGCTTGAGAATGTAAATCTGGTTATAATAAAAGGGGAATTCATAGGGGTAATAGGGAGAAACGGCAGTGGAAAATCCACACTTGCTCTTCAACTCAGTGGACTACTGAAACCTGATACCGGCAGGGTAATGATAAGGGGAATGGATACTCATGAGCCTTCAAAACTTTCAGAAATCCGGAAGCTCGTAGGTATCGTGTTCCAGAATCCTGAAACTCAATTTGTCGGCAGAACAGTTGAAGAAGATCTGGCTTTCGGCCCCGAGAATCTTTGTCTTCCTTCTATGGAAATCCGAAAACGCGTTGATATGGCGCTTGCTGAAACAGGACTTGAGAAGTACAGGCATCGGTCTCCAAAAACTCTGAGTGGGGGACAGAGGCAGTGCGTAGCTATGGCAGGAATTCTTGCAATGAAGCCTGAATACCTCATTTTTGATGAGGTAACTTCCATGCTTGACCCGAAATCTGGAATAGCTGTCCTCAAAACCGTCAAAAAGTTGAATAAAAAAGGGAAAACAATTGTATATATCACTCACAATCTCGAAGAACTTCACGACGTAGATAGAATTCTTGTCATGGATAAAGGGAAAATTATGCTTGAAGGAGTGCCAGAAAAAGTTTTTTCCGATGTTTCCCTCCAAACCCTTGGGCTTCCTCTGCCTTCCCTTATTGAGCTGGCAGAGAATCTGAGAATGCACGGAGTAGTAATACCTTGGGAGAAAACCTCTTCTCCTCAAAACTTTGCAGAGGAAATATGCCGATTATTCTTAAAAACGTAAATTTCTCCTATTCTAGAAATACGCCTCTCGAAACTCCTGCCTTAAGAGATATTAACTTGCAAATAGAGAGAGGAGAGTTCGTGGGAATACTGGGAGAGAAAGGAGCAGGGAAATCCACGCTAACAAAACTTTTCAATGGGCTTTTAAAGCCGGAAACCGGAACTGTCCGCGTGGATGGGCTTGACCCTTCTTCTAGGGAGGCAAAACGCAGAATAGGGATGGTTTTTCAACAGGCTGCTGACCAGCTTTTTTGTAAAACTGTGTATAAGGAAATAGCTTTTGGGCCTCTAAATTTTGGGTACTCTAAAAAAGAAACCGAAGAAAGGGTGTATGAGGCAATTGAAGCTGTTTCTCTTGACCAGACCACACTTTATCGAGATCCTTTCAGCCTGAGTGGAGGGGAGATGCAAAGAGTTGCCCTTGCAAGCGCCCTTGCCCTAAGGCCAGATTACCTTGTGCTTGACGAGCCCATAACAGGTCTTGACCCTATTGCGAAACAGGAAATTCTCGAATCTCTTGAAAGAATTAAAATGAAAGGTACTGCTGTTATAACGGTAACTCATAATCTTAAAGGGTTCTTCCCTTTACTAGAAAAAATAGTGCTCATTAGGGAAGGAAGGATAGCTTTTCAGGGCAGTCGGGAAAGCTACCTTAAAAATGGGTATACACCTCTTCCGCCTATAGCCGCCATGATGAAAGAACTAAGAGCAAGAGGAATGGGAGTAAATCCTGCAATATTCACGGTTGAAGATGCTCTTGAAGAGCTTTTGAGAGTGAAATCTGTTCTTGAGAGAAAGTAACCAAAAATAAATTGAGAATGAAGGACGAAAATTGAAACAGAGATGAATTAAAACCGCAATCAACAAGAAGATTCTTGAAAAATACCTTAAAAACGCGAGGGAATATGCAGGAACCTGTTTTCAGTTATGTGCCAGGGACTTCTCTTCTTCATAGATTTGACCCCAGAACAAAAATTGTAGCAGTAATGCTGCTTGGAATTCTGATTTTCAGAATTGAAAATTTTGCAGGAATAGGGGCTCTCTTCACGTTTTTCTTTGTCCTTGCTTTACTCTCAGGGTTGCCGATGAAAATATTCTTCAGAGCCGTAAGGCCTATGATGCTGTTTATACTTTTCATTTTTCTTACAAAGTTATTTTTCACTGAAGGAAAAGCTCTTGCTTCTTACTGGATTCTGCAGCCAAGTCTGGAAGGGCTGGAAACAGGGCTCAAACTTGCTGCCCGATTTGTACTCCTTTTGCTTTTTGCAGCCCTCCTAACAGCAAGTACCGATCCTTCAGCAATTACCTGTGGCATAGAAAGAATGCTAAGACCTTTACCACTGCATTGGCTTGGAATCAGCTCCTTTGAGCTTGCTACGATGATGAATATCTCTATAGCGTTTCTTCCTCTTCTATTCGATAGAATTGAACGGACAAAAGCGGCTCAAGCTGCGAGAGGGATGGATTTCGTAAAAAATCCGCTCCATTCGATTCCTGCTCTTTCGATCCCCCTACTAAGAGGTGTAATAAGAGATGCAGAAGAACTTGCCCTTGCAATGGAGAGCAGAGGTTACCAGGGCAGCAGGCGGACATCAATACATGATCTTTCCATGCAAAAAAGTGATTGGATAGCCCTTTTTATTCTTGCACTTTTTGTCATATTTGTTCTGGTTCTTTAAATACAGAATGAAGACACTTATAACTCAACTTCCATAGAAATACGATTTTCGTCTATGATTTTTATTGAAAACTAGTATTTAAAAAAATCTTTGTAAAACGGCAGTTGTGTTTTTAGTTATTATCCTTGAGAAATCTTTTAGATCTTGTGAGTAGCAGATAATAAATACCTGCTACTCAATAACATTATAGGTCTGTTTGTAGGTCTGTTTGTAGGTCTGTTTGTAGGCCTGTTTAAAGGTACTAGTGTATCGATTTCAATATAAATTAATAGAAATAAGAACTAGCCAACCAATGGATAAATTTGAAAATTTAGGTTTGTGAGCATATTTTTGAAATCGAAACACTAGAAAACCTCTAAGTTATAAAATAAAATAAAACTATTATATCTCTTTTGGAGATATTCTAAATAGTCTCATATAAACTAATTAGTTCATAATATGTATTCTTTGTCATAAAGTCCATAATTGATGTGAAAATGGACATAAATAAGCATTATTATTATTATTATTATTATTTTGTTTCTGAAAATGGCAGATATATTCCCATTTCATAGATAACTATTGGTAAGATTGTTCGTTTGTTAGTTATATACAAATGAACTGCTGAACAATGGAAAATCAATTATCTTTTAAAGTTAAACATCAGACCGAATGAAGTTCTGACAATTTTCCGACTACAGCAGGCTTTAATAAGATATTAATACATAAACAGATGTTCATATTTTCGTGCAAGATAAATGTGAAAGAGTGGATTCAAAACAGCTAAAGGACCTATTACAAAAAGTTCCTAATCCAGAAAATATCACGCTGATGGCTGCGGTTTTTCAGGCACTTCAGTCTGATACCCGCCTTAAGATCCTGTTTTTTTTAAGGCAAAAAGAGATGTGTGTCTGCGAACTCGAGCAGGTGCTTAGTGTCACTCAGTCTGCTGTCTCTCATGGTCTTCGCACCCTTAGGCAGCTTGATCTCGTGCGGGTCAGAAGGGAAGGAAAATTTACGATTTATTATATTGCAGACGAGCATGTCCGCACGCTGATTGAAATGTGCCTCGAACATGTGGAGGAAAAAGTATGAGCTTTGAATCCTAAGTGTTTTTCTGGTCCTCTTTTCAGGCAATCTTCTCGAATTCCGGAAACTCTTTGTAGAGTCTGCTCTTTATCTTATTTTCGGGATGAGGATTACAGGCCTTCTCAAAATTCTGGTACCTGACCAAAATATTGTAGATTACCTTGGAGCATCGGCAGGAAAAATTCGTTCTATTATCAATGCATCTCTGGCAGGCCTTCCCATGTCACCAGTCTTGTAGCCAAGGGCATGAGTCCGGGCACAGCTTTTGTTTTCTTCCTTGCAGGTCCGGCAACCAATGTAGCGACTATAATAATGATCGCTCGTTTCCTTGGTAAACGTTTGGCAGCTCTGTATCTTGCGACGATTTCCCTCTTCTTTCTTGGGACAGGGTTCCTGCTAGATTGATTATTCCCGAAATTTGGGGTTAGTGCAGCCGCAACCGTGAAAATTGCAAAAAAGCTACTTCCTGAAGATCTGAAGCTGGTTTTGCGCTTTTCCTTCTCCCTTTTACGTTATACGGAATTTCCCACAGCAAAAAATAATATGGCCGCTCCGAGTGCCACTGATACAAAAGAAGGAAAATGAAAATAGTAAGAAGGATAAAAATAGTGCCAGAATAATATAAATCCTTAAAAATAGAATAACCAATATGCAGGAAAATCCCGAATCTCAAGAAAAAAAGGCAACTGAAGGAAACTTTTTTGAAGCACCAGGAGTACCTAAAGCTGAATCTAAAGAGGAACCAAATGCGAGACCTGAGGGAAAAAACGAAGAGGCAATCAGTGGAAGTACTGCCCCTCTGGAAAGGGAAAAACCGAAAAAAAGTGAATTTAAACTTGAAGGAGAACTTGAGACTGGCTATACCAAGGAATCCTGGGCGAAGCCTGAAAAAGGTATGGAAGAAAAGGAAGCCATAGGAAGCTCTTCACTGGAAGAGCGAAAAATCCCGAAAGGGCGTGATTTTAAACCTGAAGGAAAACTTGAAATTGGCTATACAAAAGAATCCTGGACAAAGCCTCAAAGAGGCGTGGAAGAAAAAGCCACTGTCGAACCTGGAGAGAAAAGGGAAGAGAAAGCTGCTGAAGAAGCTAGAGAAAAAGTAGAGGAAGGTAGAGAAGAGAAACGTACTACCTACACCATGAAGAAACGCTTGACCAAAAGCAAGAGCGAACATATGCTCTTTGGAGTCTGCGGAGGGTTGGGTGAATACTTTGGCATTGACCCGACCTTTATAAGGCTTGCTTTTGCAGCCCTTGCTCTGCAAGGAATTGGTATTGTCCTGTATATTATCCTGGCAATAATTATGCCTTCGGGAGAGGAATTTAAAATGACTCCTAGTTCTGGGCGATGATTTTCAGCTATAAAAACTTACAAGGCTGAAAAAATAAAGGACTAAAAACGGAGTTTTCAATATTCCCAGGCAAATTGTTTTTTTTCTTTTCTATTTTAGGGCTTATGCGGTTGAAATGGGAATTCAATAGCATTATTCCTTTAACTACATAAAATGTGCTTTAACCCATAATGTTTATAATACTTGATTTTTACCTTAAATGTGCAAGTCCTTAATAAATAGGGAAAGAGAATAAATGAAAACTAACAAAAATTTCTATTCTGTAGTTTTAGCTTTAGCAATTGTGATTTTCGTTTTAATTGTTGTCTCATCTACTGCATCAGCTGCTACTCTAAACGTAGGAAGCACAGCAAAGTATAAAACAATTCAAAGTGCTGTGAATGCGGCAAAAGATGGAGACACTATAAAGGTTGCTTATGGAACTTACAATGAAAATGTTAAGATTGATAAACAACTTTTCATTCTAGGGACAAAGTATCCAAAAGTTGATGGTTTTTATTATTATGGAGGTTCAGCCGGTACAATAAATGGGTTCTCTATTAAAAAATATGGAATAAACGCTGCATATGACGGTGGTTATCCAACTATTATTAGAAACAATTATTTTTATAACTGTGGAATCTCTCTTATTGGACTTTTTATGAACGACGCGATAATAATGAATAATCAAATAATTGGTGGAACTATTTTTTTAAACGATAACCATGGACAAACTATAACAGGGAATACGATTTCTAAGTCAAAGATTGGACTTTATATGGGAGAGATGGGCGCCAATCCTACAGTTTCAAAAAACACATTTAAAAATTGTAACACAGCTGTTTATGTATATAGCGACTCTAATCCAGGTCAATTAAAGACTTTTTCAAATAACAAATATATAAATAACAAAGTTAACATCGGATGGGGCACGAAATACCTGTAACCTACAGGTGCTTTCATTTGTTTATACCTATTATTTGAAGAATTTCATGTTCGTTTTAAAGGAAATCTATTTTCCTTTAAATTTTCCAATCCTTTTTCTCAAAATGGAATTCTCAATCCAAAAATTACAGTTAGTCCTAAGTCATCTACAAGACACTGCAAGCGTGGTTGTTGATGAATTTCTTATAGCATTACCAAAACTTCTGCCATGGCTTAACTTTGTAGTTCCTGTGTCTTCAATCTGCTTAACCTCTCAATTCTTGAAATAATGAGCAAATACATCAAACGTTTCAACTTCTTATTAAGGTTCTTTATCCTCTCTTCTTTCTCTTTCGTTAATCTTTGAAGTCCTATAAAGTGGGGGCGTATCTCTGCAAATTTAATCTTTCCCATTCAAAGTTGCGCTTGCTCTATAAGCTGAGGCTATGGGTGCGACACTTTACTAAGGAAAAGCTGAACAAAACATAGAGGAAAGGTGGAAAATGTACAATATCTATAGAAAGAGGATAATATAGCTCTACAGAACAAGGATAGTAATTTTCAGAAAAGAGATAGGCATACCAGAAAGAGAATAAAAATAACTTGCTAAAACTGGGTAGAAAAAATAGTCTAAGAATTAAGCGGGCTCGAAGGGATTTGAACCCCCGACGTCTGGGTTAGAAGCCCAGCGCTATATCCTGGCTAAGCCACGAGCCCTGTTTGCTTTTCTTAGTGCGGAATACGAAATGAGCGTTCTCACATAAAAGCTTTTTGTATGAAAATCTTTATCAAAGCTGTGAAAGTCTTAAAATATTTGTATAGAATCGGAATTGTAATATATATTTAGTATATACTGACTTATTCGGCATTTTACTTAAGAATTTGCCAGTATGGAAACTTCCCCTGAGGCTTTGAATTTTTAAAACCCCGCGCAGAGCTTACATACTGTCAATGAGTGAAAAAAGTAAATGATCTGTTAGGTTTGCATATTAAAACCACGTTTAATTGAAATTATTACGAAAACAGGCAAACTCTATAAAGTAGTAAGATTGCAGAGGATTGTTCGCAAATGAGTGAGTTACTAATTTACTTGGATGGGAGATTTGTTCCCAAATCCGAAGCTAAAGTTTCGGTCTATGACCATGGTTTCCTCTATGGCGACGGCGTTTTTGAAGGGATAAGAGCGTACAATGGACGTGTCTTTAAGTTAAAAGAACATGTTGACAGGCTTTATGACTCGGCAAAGGCAATTGCAATGGATATTCCTCTTACAAAGGAAGAGATGAGTGAAGCAATACTTGAAACCCTCAGGAAAAATAACCTTAAAGATGCATACATCCGTCCTATTGTTTCGAGGGGGGCTGGAGATCTCGGACTTGACCCTCGTAGTTGTGAAAAGCCCTGCGTGGTTGTCATAGCCCAGGGTTGGGGAGCCATGTACGGTGACCTATATGAAGTTGGGCTTAAAGCTGTCAGTGTCTGTGTCCGGAGAAATGCACCTGATGCTATATCCCCTAATATCAAGTCCCTTAACTACCTGAACAATATCCTGGCAAAGATTGAAGCCACTGAGAAGGGAGGAGACGAAGCTATATTCCTGGATCATAATGGTTTTGTCTGTGAGGGTTCTGGAGATAATATCTTCATAGTCAAAGACAACAAGGTTTTTACTCCATTTACGATCAACAACTTAAAAGGGATTACCAGAGCTACAGCCATCGAACTTCTGGATGAGATGGGATACAAAGTCGTCGAAACAAATCTTGGTCTATTTGACCTTTACACAGCCGATGAAGTTTTCGTCACAGGCACTGCAGCTGAAGCTGCTCCTATTACCAAACTTGATGGAAGGATCATAGGCACAGGCA
>DASXVB010000314.1:0-12140 GCA_036504475.1 Methanosarcina sp. | reverse complement strand
CGAACCCGTGCGGTTGCAGGCAATGTGTGGGATTTGATTTTCAATTGCTCTTGCCCTTGCAAGAGTCTTCCAGTGTTCAGCTCTGGGATTCGGGAATGCTGCAACTGTTATTAGAAGATCAGAACCAGCAAGAGTAAGTTTTCTTGCAACCTCAGGAAAACGAAGCTCGTAACAGATTTGAAGACCGAGTTTCAGATTATGCTTTTTTAGAGCTATGGGTTCGAGTGAATTACCTTTGGAAAAGTACTGGTTCTCATCCTTAAAAGGATGAGTTTTCCTATAACTGCCTGCAAACACTCCTGATTCAAAGCAGAAGCCGAGGTTATAGTAAAGAATAGAATTAGTGGAGTCAGAAGAAGTAGAATTTTTATAATCAGTTTTTTTATTAGTTGTTATATCATTTGCTTTTCTGCTACCAAAAATCTCCTTTGAAGCAACTTTCTCAATTATTGAACCTATGATAACACAATCGTTCGCTTCTGAAAAACAAGCCAGGTTTTCAAGGATAGGGGAAGGCAAGGTTTCTGCTGCATAATCGAGGTGCTCATAGCAAAAACCTGTTGAAAATACCTCAGGGAAAACAATAAGTTCAGCTCCTTTATTCACGGCTTCAAGAGCCAGATATAGGGCTTTTTCAAGGTTCTCCTGCTTTCTGCAATGCAGTACATCCATCTGGATACAGGCAACTTTCATGTACGAAACACCAGCTAACCGTCAGCAAACGGCTTGAATCCTGTTAAGTAAAATTTTAATTTTAAAGAAAATGAATTTGAAGAGGCGAATTTCGATTTAAGCAAATGAGGATCTTCATGGGAGCAGGGTAGTTTGCTTGCTCCTTGCTACCAAGCCTTCAAGGTCAGTTCTATGCTTTATCATTCCTGCAAGGACTTCATTAGCAAGTCTGGTTACCTCTTCCCTGTTTTCCCGAATTTCATATGCAGGGTCGTCATGAGGAATCTCAATTTTTGTAATGTCGGCTCTGGCTTTTTTCAAATATGCATCCTGTGCTTCGCAAACTATGCCGGGTTTTTCCAGGTACTGCTCAAGGTGTTTTTGAGTGATTCCTATAAGCTTCAATTCCTTGCGGAAACAGGGCCTTTCAAATAACTTGGAGACAACGTATACTCCCACAGGAATCCTGAAATCCAGGTTGATATTAAGAAGCTGGGCCCTGAGACTAGAATAGATTTCTTCTGGATCCAAAATTTCCTGAGATCTGGACTCCTTACTTTTTTCGGATAAAGGTTCCGTGGTTTTTTCAGGCAGGGCATAAATCTTTGAAGGGGGAACTTCAGTTTCTTCTAGAATCCCAAGATCTCTGAGAGCCCTGAGATAGCCTGTAAGAACTAGGCGGTGCTCATCTATGCCTCGGGCTTTCAGTTCTCTAGAAAGCCCGCTGATCGAGAGCCGTTTGCCTTCAAGTAGTTCCAGGATTTTTAAGTTGAGTTTCTCTTCCATCTGTACCGACATCACGTTTTATTGCTCTAATTAACCTTCAAGACACAGGCCAAAAAACATTGTCTATCTCCAGCACAAACGGGCAGATAAACCTATTTTTCCTGAATCTTTGAAGAAGACATTACCATTCCCTATTTGAGAGGCGAGTAAGCAAGAAAATTGCAGAGAGTATTTTACACGATGTAATTATCCTGCATAATATAAACCTTATGAAAGAGCCTTTGAGATGAAGTTTAGAGAATTTGAAAAAGAGGCTGGAAAACTCAACAAAAATCTGTTGACTTTTATGGATAAAAGGTAAGAAAGTTTGGCTTGAAAAAGATAATACGAAAAGCTTCTGAAAAGAAAGATTATCAAATAACATAACTAATGATCTCTTAGAAAGAAAATGTTTGAAATAGTATAATGAACGTAAATTTCCTTATATTCATTGCTGACTAAATAAATAAGAATTGAGCTTTTTTCTAGCAGAATTGAAGGGCAACACTTAAAAATGATAATTGCCATTTGGATAAGGCTTAAATTGATTATTTTTCAAGGATGCAAAGATGATTACAAAGTTAATTCCCAAAAAAGTATTCTTTACAAGTGGAGTTGGTACACATCCCGAATATCTTGAATCATTTGAAGTTGCACTTCGGGATGCAAACATTGAGAAATTTAATCTTGTAACTGTAAGTTCTATCCTGCCCCCTAACTGTGAGATTGTATCCAGAGAAGAAGGTTTGGAAGAATTGAGTCCCGGAGAAATCGTGTTTTGTGTAATGTCTAGGATCTCTTCCAATGAGCCAAGAAGGATACTCAGTGCATCTGTGGGATGTGCACTCCCACAAAATACAGATAAGCATGGTTATATTTCAGAGTATCACGCCTATGGAGAAACCGCACAGGACGTTGGGGACCATTCAGAGAAACTTGCTAGAAGTATGTACAGTACCTGGACAAATGAAGCACCTTTAAAGACTCTTAGTTTTCCCAGGTCGTCTTCCGTAGATGAGCATGGAGACTGGATGACCGTGATATCTGCAGCAGTTTTTACTATCTGAACATTAACAGGTATGCCTGAATTATTTCTGCGATTGTTTACGAATCACTCTGGGAATATTAAAACTGCTTATCATACTGTTAATTTCACGTTCTTTGATCCTCGTTCAAGTCCGGCAAATTAGTTTTCCTTAAGAAGATCCTTCTCTCTTGGAAATAGTCCAGTTGAAGAGTCCACATATATTGATATTTAATAAAAAATATATAATTATCTAGCACTATTTGAGTTTCTTACCGCCTGTTGCTAAATGCCTTCGAATGCCTTCAGGTGTGGAAATTACGTATAAAACTATCATTATCTGCTTATTAGGAGAATGGTATGCATCTTAATGTATTCACCGATAACCCAACTGTTCCGATAGATGTAAAAGACAGGTCTGTAAGTGAATTGATGGACAGAATGCTCAAAACAGGCTTCCAGGGGAGGAAGCTGGCCGAATCCGTTCAAGCCTGGCACAATATGTTAAAAGAAGAAAATATGACCGTGCTTATGGGCTTATCCGGAGCTATGGTCCCTGCTGGCATGCGTAGGGTTATTTCCTACATGATCCGGGAGAGGATGATAGACTGCCTTGTAAGCACAGGGGCAAACCTATTCCACGATTCACACGAAGCACTCGGCAAGAAACACTATGTGGGTTCACATCTGGCTGATGATGAAAATCTTTTCAAGCACGGAGTAGACCGGATTTATGACGTTTTTGCAGTTGAGGAGGAATTCAGGGCCGCAGATAACCTGATTGCGGATTTTGCAGAACAAGTAGGGGAAATTTCCTGTTCATCAAGAGAGTTCATGTACCTGCTTGGGAAGGAACTGGTAAGGCGTGGAGCTGCAGAAGATTCTATAGTGGTAAGTGCATACAGGCAAAATATCCCTATCTTCGTTCCTGCACTTTCGGACAGTTCAATAGGAATCGGGCTTACTATTGCAAGAAGAAGGGGATTGAAACTTGAGATAGACCAGATAAAAGACGTTGACGAGGTCACGCAAATTGTGGAAAAATCAGGAAAAACTGGAGTTGTCTATATTGGAGGTGGAGTCCCAAAGAATTTTATCCAGCAGACCGAAGTAATAGCTTCTATTCTTGGAGTAGACGTTGGAGGGCACGATTATGCAATTCAATACACTGCTGATGCTCCGCACTGGGGAGGGCTTTCAGGTTGTACTTTTGACGAAGCCGTTTCCTGGGGAAAAATAGCAGCCCAGGCAAAAAAAGTGCAGGTCTTCGTAGACGCTACTATAGCTCTTCCTATTGTTGCCCATGCACTTCGTGAAAAATGCTGTGATTTGAAGCGGAATGCCCCGACTTTTAATTGGGAAGGGCCCGAAGGGCTTGATATTAATTATATAGAGTAATCAAATTACAAATATTTATTATATTTGAAAGCTTATAACATAATAAGAGAAGGAGAAGAGTAAATGGGTAAAAGAACTCGAATAATTAACGATCCTTCCTATTTAGTACCATTACTCAGGACTTTTGGGTCAAGAACTCACAAAAAGATATTTGACGCACTTTCAAACAAATGGATGACCAGAGCAGAAATAGACGAATTCATGGGTACGGACTCATCAAAAAGCCTTCATATTCTGAAAAAAGCCGGACTTCTTGAGAGCCAGTGGAGAGTTCCTGAGGCAGGGCAAAAACCCTCCAAAGAATACCACAGTTCCTATTCTAAGGTCCAGGTCAATTTCCAGTGTTCTTTTGAGGATTTGAGCGATATCATCATGCTGACTTTCAAACCATATGAGGAAGTCAAGGATGCAATCGAAGACCTAGAAAGACTAGTAGAAGAAGGCAACACCTCTATGAGCAATCTTACTCGGACGCTTAATAGAAATCCATTTTATATCTGTGCTGTTGCTCGCAGATCTGAAAGGCTTTCAGTAATGGGACAGAGGTTAAAACTAATTGAAGATGTAGAGGAGAACTACGATTGATGATCAAAATCCTCCAGACTAAAAGCGGAGTAACCAAGTTTCAGGTCCTTATCGAAATTGCAGCCCACCAGCCAAATGTAAGACAAAAAGAAATTGCTGCAAAGATAGGAATAACTCCCCAGGCAGTTTCCGAATATATAAAAGAGCTTGTAAACGATGGGCTAATAGTTACTGAGGGCCGTGTCCGATACAGGATTACAAAAGAAGGTGTGGAATGGGTTCTTGAAAATGCCACCGAAATGAAGCAGTACGCCCGCTTTGTCATGGAGGATATAATCAGCCATGTTTCAACCTGGACAGCCATTGCAAGAGAGGATGTAAAGGAAGGCCAGCAAGTATACCTGAAAATGGAAAGGGGACTCCTGTACATAAGCAGTATAGAAAAAACAGGTGCACTAGGGAATGTCATTTCCGATGCAGCTGCAGGAGAAGATGTAGGAGTAACGAGACTGAAAGGCCTGATCGACCTGGAAAATGCTACAATTACAATCTGCAAAGTTCCTAGAATTGAGCGTGGAGGGTCAAGAAAAATAGATATTGAACGCCTGAGAACCCTGACAAGCTCAAAACCCTATATAGCAGCTATCGGCGTGGAAGCGCTTATATCCCTGCGCAAGGTAGGAATAACCCCTAATGTCATGTTTGGGACCAATGAATCAGTTATTGAGGCTGCTTATCACGGTTTATCATCTCTTGTTGTCTCAGTAGACGAACAGGTTCCTTCCCTTCTTAACAGACTGGAGACCGAAAATCTGGAGTACGAACTCGTAGACTTGGCACTCGAGTAATTCCTGCTAATTTTTAAAAACCGTTGCGCCGGTTGATCATGCCAATCGCATCGTTGCTGGGTTTTCGCTCAAGCCTTTTTTGAAAAGGCTTGCTGCACAGATTTATTTTTAAACGGCATATCATGTAGTAAGGTGATTTCCTATGAAACTGATTGTACTTTCCGATACTCATCTAAAAACTGGAGAAATTCCCCAGCAACTTCAAACTCTCCTTGAAGAATGTGATCTTATAGTTCATGCAGGGGATTTCAGTAATGTAAAAGCCTACCAGGCCTTCAATGCCTTCGGCAAATTAAAGGCAGTTTTTGGAAATGACGATGTCTCTGAACTCAAAAAGCTCCTTCCCGAAAGGCTGAAATTTGAAGTTGAAGGGGTAAAAATAGGAGTTGTACACGAGGGAGGACTTTCGGTTACTGATACGACTGCACAGGGTTACCTGGCAAAAGAAATGGCGGTAGACATCTTAATTTTCGGGCACCTGCATAGACCTTTGATAGAGAAAAGAGATGTTGTGCTTGTTTGTCCTGGCTCTCCTACCAAACCTAGAATGTCAAATCCAAGTGTCGTAGAACTCATAATCGAAAAAGGAAATATTAACGGAAGGATAATTACTCTTGAGGGAGACACCTGTCAATATATAAAATTCAAGGATTCACTTGAAAAACGCGCACAGGAAAAAACTGGACGAAAAAAGGTTTGAGTACTTTAAACTTGCAAATATAAGTCTAAAGGGAATCACACTACTGACTCTTCTGTGCAATATCCCTTTACAGTAGCTTATTTTCTTTAATAGCAGTTCATTTACTTCTTGAAACTGACACATGCATTGCTAAGCAGACTCGTAGAAGTTAGTTTCCACAAACCAATTTACAGTGTTTCTAGTTTGAACATAACACCTGTGCCCTGAAGGCTCAAGTAGACCTTATCCCCAAATTCTAGAATTCTCTCGACACTGACATTACTGTTCCAGTTGTATACAAAATCGTAACTGCCCTGCATGGGTTCGAAACCCAGAGACATCAGCCGTCGGTTAATTTCTGACGGACGAGCTCCTTCACTGCTGAACCAGACCAGAAGATAGGTTTTCACAGGATCATCTCACTTATCGGTTTAATAATCAATTTAATATATAATTAGAAAGTTTCATTCAAACACGATTTATTCATTTTATACAATGCCTCTTTTATTTATCAACATTTTGTCTCTTCTGACTCTAAGAGGCCGGTGATAATAAAGAAGGAGATGAAACATTCTTCCCTTCCTTTACCTGAAAGATTTTCTAATTCGTTCAGACCCTGCTCACATGTAAACTGTACCGCATCTCGACATCATAGGTATTTTTAAGTTCCTCTTCAGTCAGGATTCCTTTTTCGATCAATCTGCTTAGAGTCTTCCTGTCAACTGATTCGACCATATCCCAGAGATCTTTCTTCATAAGATAAGGTTTTAGCCTATTGATGCGCCATAGTTTCCATTCAACCTTCTGCCTCCTGAGTTCCACATTTCCTATTCTCAATATATCGATGTCTTTTTCCGTCAGAGTGTTGAGGATACGAGTTCTCAACTCCTCTCTGCGCTTTTCCAAAACTAAGATTGCGGAGACGATATCATCGTATTCAAGCACAACATCTGTTAGATCCATATCTTCCGGATCCTGCTCATTGATATCTAGTTCCACTATTCTGCCCTCCGTGTATATGCTGGATAAAAAACCTTTGTAATTCAATTTCATTTCCAGAATTCTGATTGTCTGGAATTCTGATTGTCTGGAATTCTGATTGACTTGATATTTAGGCTTACCAATACTTAATTTTGGACTTTGACACTTATAAGCATGCCTTTCAAATGAAAAACGATCTAAATAGCACACACGAGTACTAAACGGATGCTGGAGGAGTTTCTCTTTGAGGTATGGAAACGTTTATCGCAGAAAAATTTCCTTGTATATAAAGGAAGTTTAGATTAGCTTAGTAAAAAAGCCATATAAAAAATATCAGATAGGCTCCCTGAGGGCCTTAAATAGAGGTGAACCTTTGGCATCAGGAAAGGTCTCCAGGAAAACCGCTGCAAAACAAGAATTGTTCTTCCTTCTCGAGAAAATAGACCAAATATTTGAGTCGGAGCCTGCCGTATTTCAAATTGATGCTGAGCCAATAATGATTATTGGGGATATTCATGGAAATTTGCAGGCTCTTGAATTTATAATAGAAAAAAAAGAAGAAATGAATTGTAAGAACATTCTTTTTCTTGGAGATTATGTAGATAGAGGACCACAAGGAATTGAAGTTCTTATAACACTTTTCCGGTTGAAACTTGAAGATCCTGAGCATATATTTCTGCTCCGGGGAAATCACGAAACTGTAGACATGAATCTTTACTACGGGTTTTTTGAGGAAATAGGTTTAGATCAAAGTTTTCTCTTGAGGATCAGCCAGACATATGACAAAATGCCTATTGCAGCTGTACTTTCGGGGCACACATTTTGTGTACATGGTGGAATTAATGGAGTCGGCAGTATTGATAATATAAGGAAGGAAGAAGCCTTTTCCTATCTATGGAATGATCCTTCAAAACTTCCCGGAATTACCACTTCAACCAGAGGTTCGACTGTAAAGGAATTCGGGCCAGATATTGTAGACGGTTTTTTAGAGACAAACAATTTGAAAAGAATAGTAAGAGGTCACACGGCCCTTGAAAAAGGATATAAGTGGTGGTTTGACAGAAAATTGCTCTCCCTTTTTTCCTGCCCGGATTATGTGGGACTAGGGAACGCGGCGGCTTTTGCTTTGTTTGAAAAAGAAGAGATAAAACTGTTCACCTTTGGTAATCAGCAGAAATAAAAGAAAACTTACACAAAAATGAGGTTTACATAGAAAGGAGACTTATTCTCATTGAACCGGTACTTTCCTAATGAACCTACTTTAATATATTTAGGATAATTAACTCAGATCCAGAGAGTTAATTTAAAGTAAAAAAGAAAAATGCCGGGGTTGGATGTTATTTGATAAGAAGAAAAGTTAGGGAAATATTAGATAAAGTTCCGGATTTTTTAATCCAGGATAATCCAGGTTTCTGTCATTTTGCTTCCGATATCTGGATCAAGCTGCATGGCCTTCATGTATTCCATTTTGGCTTCGTCAAAGCGCCTCATCTTTCTCATAAGAAGACCATAACTGTAGTGAATGGGAGGATAATATGGATTCAAGATAAGTGCTTTCTTATACTCGTTCTCAGCCTCCAAGAAGCGCCCTATCTCTGAAAGAAGATTTCCATAACTGTAGTGTCCTTCGGCACTCTCAGGATCCAGACTGAGCGCTTTCTTGTATTCCATTTCAGCTTCATATCGTCTTCCAAATCGAGCAAGGAGATTTGCATAATTGGAATGAACTTTTGCATCGTTTTGATCAAGGGCAAGAACTTCTAGATACTGTGCTTCGGCTTCCGATACTCTGCCTTCTCTTGCAAGAAGGTTTCCATAGTTAAAAAGAGTCCGCCTGTGTCTAGGATTAAGAGAGAGAGCTTCTCTGTACTCAATTTCGGCTTCTGAGGAGCGCCCTAGGAAGGAAAGTAAAACACCATAGTTGTGGTGGAGACTTGGATCTTCAGGATCCAGTTCTATTGCAAGTCTGTATTCCTTTTCCGCGTCCCGGAGCCTTCCCAGTTCAAAAAGCAGGTTTGCGTATCCGCCTCTGGCAGGAACATATTCAGGACCAAAAGTAAGCGCTCTTGAGTAGTACTCTTCTGCCTCTCTTTCATACCCATACTCAGTCAGGAGGTAAGCATATCCTGCGTTTGCTTTTACGTGTTCTGGAGAAGTTTCGAGTACCGTTTTATATTCATTCTCAGCTTCCTCAGTCTTTCCAAGTTCTAAAAGAAGTTCGGCATAGGCACACCTTATATCTTCATTCTCTGGATTCTCTTTTAGAACCTCTAGATAGTTTGCTTTTGCTTCAAGGGAAAGGCCTAGAATATTCGCTGCAGTACCCAATGCAAAGCAGGCATCCTCTCGGAGTTTTCCGGAAGCCTTTATGAAACAGGCTTTTGCGAAAACATATTCTTCCATAACCATTTTCTGCTGCTTGCAAGCATTGGAAAGGTCAAGCAAGGTATTGGGGGAAAAGAATTTTTTTTCCGCAAGTTCCAAGGCAAAATCAACTGCAGAGCACAGATTTTTCGGATCCGATCCGATCATTCCAATAACATTATATACAAAGTCGTCAACTTCATCGAAGTCCATATCCGGCACCTCAGAAAAATAACTGCCTTTTTTTAGGGGATAGCTAAAATTATCATTGCAACATCCAGAGTATATTTTACATTTAATAGAATATATTAGTGAGTAAGTAGTGTGTAAACTCCCGGGTATAACATTAGTTCTTTAATAATACTTTTAGTTCCTTAAAAGTGCGTTAGATTACGAGCATAATATTATACTACATATAACAGACTATCCCTTTTTATCGCTAAATAAAATAGCTGCCTGCTTAAAGCAACAGTATTTTCATGACAAAACAGGCTTTGCAAGATAAAAATAGCTCTGCTATAACAAGAAGAATCATTAAAATAAATAGAAATATATGAAGATAAAATAATTATCGTTTTTAAGTTGAAAGAGATAATCCGCCGATAAATTAAAAGAGATAAGAATAGAGATTCCAGAAGAAGGATAAGTAAAGGAATAGAGAAATATGATTTCAAGAAAATAAATTGAAAATCTACAAAAAGTATGAGTTTGATAGCATATTTTGATATAAGCGCCAGTCCTACGTGTATTAAATAATTACAGATTAAGTTTTATTAATAAAGTTATCTGGAAAAATAGAGAGCTTTAAGAAGATAATAAAAAGAAAATATGTAAAGAAAGCGTAGATTCTCACTGTGAATTTAAAATTGTATTTAAGTTATTGAAAATATATTTGATAATTAAAATAAGTATGAATCAGTACTAATAAATATCCAAAATCTTGAAAAATGATCAGTATGTTTTTCAAACTCTTATCGATTTTCCTGGTTATTCCAGTTATTGAACTTTACCTGCTCATCAAGATCGGAGGAATGATCGGGGCTTTAAATACTGTGCTTATTATCCTGATAACTGCAAGCCTTGGAGCTTATCTGGCAAAGTCCCAGGGATTACGTGTGCTCCGCGAGATCCGGGAGGCAATGAGCAGGGGATATATGCCCGGAAATGAACTCCTGCATGGACTCTTCGTGCTAATTGGCAGCTTTGCCCTTCTAACTCCGGGCTTTCTGTCTGATATAATAGGGTTCTCCATGCTCATACCTCAGATGAGGAAAATCTATGTGGAGATGGCAAAAAGGATTATAAGAAAAAAGATACAGAACAGGCAGTGGGAGACAAGAATGTACACAAGTTTCCGGTAGTCTGAGAACTGCCATTTAAACATCGGTTAAAGTGTAAATATTTGCGTTCCAAAATATAAATTTTATTTAAGATATGAGCCGTTTGCCGTTTAGGATATAAACTCGAAGACATAAAGCAGCAGGGGAACCAGAAAAACAGTAATCAAGCCTGCAATTCCTATTGCAAGCCCGCTCATTGCCCCTTCGGTTTCTCCAAGTTCTATTGCCCTTGTTGTTCCAAGCGCATGAGATGCGGTGCCAATTGCAACGCCGACTGCAACTTTATCTTTTATCCGGAAGCAACGACAGATAAACGGACCCAAAATAGCACCTATAATTCCAGTAAATACGATTGCAGCTACCGTTATTGCAGGCAGGCCGCCTATCTGTTTTGAAATTTCAATTCCTATAGGAGTGGTCACGGATTTGGGAGCAAGAGATCTGCTTATGCTGTCATCAAGCCCTAATAGCCTGGAAAGAGCAAGAATACTTGAAATTCCGGCTATGCAGCCTGCCATTATTCCTGCAAGAATAGGAAGAGCATTACTTTTCAAGAGCCGGATCTTTTTGTAAAGAGGCACCGCAAGAACCACAGTTGCAGGCCCGAGGAAGAAAGAAATATAGTTTCCTCCAAGGTTGTAAGTTTCATAATTAATTCCAAAGAAGAGGAGGAAAAACATTACAAATACAGAAGCCACAAGCAAGGGGTTAAGAATCGAAAGCTGAGTCTTCTTATACAACAGTGTGCTTATCTGGAAAGCTATTAAAGAAAATAAGATTCCAAATAAGGGCATATTGACAAACCCATTCAAAAAATCGGTCTGCAACTTCAGTTCACCTCTTCTACTCTATTCTCAAAGGCATGCACTCTTTTTGTATTCCTTTCAGATCCGTTATTATTACCTTTATTGCCTTTATTTTCTATATGACAGTCTATATTTACCGGCTTTCTCCTGAAGAACCTTTGAACAATTTCCACAGTAAGCCCTGTAACGGCCAGTATTACAAAGGTAGAAATAAGGGAAACCGCAAGAATAGCAGTCAATTTTCCTTCAAGCAGGGCAAAGCAAGTTATAAGGCTGGCACCTGCTGGAAGAAAGAAAAAAGCCATGTTATCTAGCAAAAAATCACTTATCTTGTCTATCATATTAAGTTTAATTACGCCTGTGTACAGGCTAAAGAAAAGAATGAGCATTCCTAGAACATTGCCCGGAATTGGCAGCCCTAAAGCTTTCTGTATCAGTTCACCCAGGAAATAAATGCTCAGAATAATTGAGAATTGTTTTAGCAAAGTCGTTTTTCCCTCCCTGATTGAAATAGGACTACAAAAATCCTATATATATAATTTTTTGTTTAAAAAATCTCGTGTTTTCTGTCTTCAACAAAAAATAAGTTCATCCTTTATCAGAAAATGGAAGAAAGATAGCGAAAACAGAGTTACTGGCAAGTCCGCTAACTGAAGTGATCTTACTCATAACTACTGATCTGACCAGTCGTTGAACAGCAAGCCAGGATCAGCTGTATCATTCAGGCGCTCTTATGAA
>DASXVB010000313.1:0-2638 GCA_036504475.1 Methanosarcina sp. | reverse complement strand
AATCGTGGCTTCAAAAAAATTAATCGATTTTCGTAACTTATTCGCAAGGTCACGGTTGATCTCGCCGCTTTCGAAAAGAGATTGAACTTCATTTCGCTCCAATTGAATGGCCTTCAACTGCAGTTCCTTTTTCTGTTTAACAAACAGTGCTCTTTTTTGCGGATGCTGCGCTTTCATACTCAATCGTTCAATTGACTTATGATAACTGGTAATAAGATCTAATGAAGTTTGTTGCGTCTCCTCATTCATGTGTTCTCTGATGGCTGCAATCGCTGCTTTGAATATTTGAATTCTTGCAAAGTTGTATTCTTCCATCTCTGACTTTACTGTTTTTTGGCTATGAAAAAACCATTTTGAGATAGCTAGTTTTACTAAAACGATGAAAAGATAGAATTTAGATTGAAGTTTATTGGACAAAGCTACTTCTACGGCATTGATGTGTTCTTGAAGGTGGTATGCTGTATCTTGAGAGATCTGCCCGGTTTCCAGTAAATGTTCTGTCTCCGTTTGCTCGGCATGTAGTCCGATCAGGCGAATAGCCATTTCTTGTCCGAAGGTTTGAAGTCCTGGTGCATATTCCTTTTCATTTTTTATAGGCAGTTTCCTGAATTCATAGTAATAAGAAATTACGGACAATGTTGCTGTCCGGTTTTCATAATTCATTTCTTCTTTTAACACTTGAGTTACGGCCCGCATGATTTTCTTGCGGGCCGTATGTTCTGCCGCTCCTTGATCTGAAACGACAGGACTTATGCTCTTTGCCGCCAGAAGCGGCAACATAATACTTGCTGCAACCAGAGTAAAAAGAATAACGCCGGCCGCCAGAAAGATAATTAATGCTCGCTCAGGAAAAGGACTTCCGTCCTGCAAAACAAAGGGAATGGAAAACGCACCGGCTAATGTAACTGCGCCCCGGACACCGGATAAAGAAATTAAGATAACAGAACGCAAACGCGAAATATGTGGATCGGTTTTGCTTGACATCCATTGCTCTTTCCAAAATAAATAATTCCATATAAATCGAAGTAATAGCAATCCCAGAGAAATGGCAATGATATAGATAATAACCTGGGTATTGCTAATCGCAATATCATGGAATATTACTGTTGTCACATCTGGGATCTGTAACCCAAGAATCAAAAAAACAATCCCATTTAAAATAAAGAGAATAACGGACCAGGTATTTACTGAAACTACTTGCAATTTTGCCATCTTCGATTCAGAGTTGTCGCGTACAATTGCATGAATGATACCTCCAGCTACAACAGCTAAGATACCTGAAACTTCGAATTGTTCGGCGAACAAATAAATGACAAAGGGGGTTAGAATCTGAATCAACATATGCATTGTTACATCCTCCATCCCTAAACGCCGAATGAATAGACGCAAGTGCATAATAACAAAAAAAAGCAATATTCCACTAAAAAGCCCCCCAATAGAGATGAGAAGAAAGCTGGTTGCAGCTTGCGTCAATGAAAAAAATCCGGTTACTGTTGCTGCAACTGCAAATTTAAAAGCAACCAGACCGGACGCATCATTCATTAATGCTTCTCCTTCCAGAAGATGCATTAATTTCTTGGGTAGAGCGCTTCGTCCCGCTAAAGCTCCAACGGCAACAGCGTCTGTAGGTGACAAAATGGCCGCTAACGCAAAAGCTGCCGGCAAGGGAATGGATGGAACCAGCCAATGTATAACATATCCCATAACCAATACTGTAATAAACACCAATCCCATCGCTAACAAAAGAATTGGAAGCCGCAAATTCCATAACTTTTCTCTTGGCATTCGTGTTCCATCATTAAATAAAAGAGGAGCAATAAATAATACGAAAAATAACTCGGGATTTAAAGGCAAATGTATGCCGGAGGGAAGATAAGCAACGGTGACGCCTAATGCAATTTGAATCAATGGCACAGGAACAAAGGGAATAAACCTGTTTATAATATTTGAAAGGCCGATCAAACACAACAGGACCAGTATAACCAGGAACAATTCCATATACGGTGTTCTACCTCCTGTCAAGCTCAGTTTTTTCATTTATTGTCTTAGCTTAATATTAGCCAAATAAGGACAGAGCATATATGAAAACCTTGCATATCGACGAGATACTCTACTTGAACGATGTCTAATAACCATACATGTTACGGTTAAAGTAATGCTTGAGCATATTTAAAAGTGTTTATTTTAAAGTTTTAATACACCATATGTTCTTACGAATTGAGCGCACTTTTTCAACCTAGCAACCAAGATCGCCACTACTACCCGATTGACATGCTTCAGCTGAAATGTTATACTCCCAAGTTTGACACTTGCAAGAGAAAAAAGTGCCTAGAATCCTTGAGAATCAAGGGGCCTAGGCACTTTGTAATTTCATTATTTTTTGAGTAATGTTTTTTTGCTTTTGGTGGTTTTAAAAATATATTTCATTTCTTGAGTTGGGATAATTTGTCGGTCTGTATGGAATTGAAATTTTTCATGGAGTAGATCTGTAAAATCATCGCTGACATAGGTAGGTATATAGCCTTCTGAGCCGACTTTATAAAAATTAAGGTTGTGCAGGCCAGCGATAATCCTGTGGCAGGAGAAGCGTTCGTCGAGGAGCTTCTCTAAAAAGCGATATAGAGTAAGCGCCAAAAAG
>DASXVB010000312.1:0-16358 GCA_036504475.1 Methanosarcina sp. | reverse complement strand
GGATGCTCCTAAATGAAGCCCTGTTCGGTAAGGGTCTGATTCTTACTGTCATTCCAGAAACTATCGTTATCTTCGGTCTTGTCGTTGCATTGCTTATCAATTCTGCTTAAATTTAGGAGCATCCCTGCTCTAATTTTTTTTAGAGTATTTTTGCTCTAAGCCATTAGGGCATCTATGCTCTAAGTTTGTCGGGCAGTTTGCTCTCTTAGAGCACCTTTTGCTCTTTTAGAGTAATCTTTTGCTCTAAATTTATTTGGAGGTGGAAGCATGGGACTAGATATCGTTGTAAGGGATATCCAGAGTGGTGCACAGGCTGAAGTTTCCCGGATCAAGGCTGAAGCTGACGCAAAAGTATCTGAGATCCTAAACGAAGCCAGAAATGGTCAGAAAAAGATGCTCGGAGACAGCCTTGCACAAGCCGAAGAAGACCTCAAAAATTTACACCAGCAAGTGATATCCAGTGCAAATCTTGACGTAAAAAGAATAAGACTCAATAAACGAAAGGAGCTTCTAGAGCAGGTTTATAATAAGACATATGAGTCTATAATTAAGTTCTCTTCGGAGTGATTTCTCTTCTGCCGAATACTTTCATATTTCAGGTGTATTCTTGTATCCTCTTCAAATTCAAGGGAAAATTTTCCAATCTAAAAAATACGGGACAATTTTGTCATACAGTTATTAAGTTGAATATTTCTTCTGAATACGTTTTTATAACTTGACTACATTTTTAACTTTTCACCAAATATATGAAACTCACTTTTTACCCATACAATTTGAAGAGAATACGTATTCTTCTTTTTTACTACATTGGGAGCGTTTCTTTTTAATAATGTTACTGATTTTTGTATCTAGTAAATGAGTAAAGAAGCCTATAATTATGCTGAAAGCTTAAATATTTTTGAAATTCTTCTGAATGTAAAGAATCAAACATTCTCTCCATAAATCTAAAATTTTGTTAATTTTTCATAATTCTTGGAAATTTATCGTCTCCTTTTTTAATGTTCTCACTCCTAAACTTGCCCTGACCCGACGAAAATGAAATTATCTCAAACAAAATTACCGTTTTTTTGTGAATTTTGTTCTTCAAGCGGATGCAAAATCTCTCAAATATTTATTTAAGTTTTGCTAAAAAACACTGTTGTACATATTGATTTTTATTATCTAGATTGGGTTATTACAAAAACACCTGAAAATACAAAGATAAAAATTCTTTTTGAATGATTTCGGCAAATATAGAAAAATATTTAATGAAGAATTTTTTACTATCACGTGAAAAAAATAAATAAATTGGAGGTAAAACTTTGAAAATAAGGGTTGTGAGTTCAAGAGAAGAAATCTTTACACTGAATCCAAATGAGAGAATAGTGCATCTGGCCTTCAGGCCTTCAAACAAGGACATTTTTTCATTAGTTGAGACCTGTCCGAAGATTGAGGTCATACAGCTTCCGAAATCTTACCGGCGCACGGTTTCTAAATCCATAGAGATGTTCCTTGAAATGCAGCGCATCCAGCTCATTGAAGGTGATGTCTGGGGCCACAGAAAGGATATAAACGAGTACTATCGTATTCCTTCATCAATAATTGAAGAGATAAAAGAGCTGAAAATTGAAGGTAAATCCACTGAAGCTATTGAGGAAAAGGTCTCAAGGGAAAGCAAACTCAACCCTGAGATGGTTGCTTACATCCTTAAAAAGGATGTCACAGCCTAAAAAGCTGAAGAAGCAGCTTTAAATTCTCTTCAATTTACTTTTTTATTTTTACTTCCTGTTATTTTACAACTTAAGCTTTTTTTTATAACCTCTTTTTTTTCTTTATAACATCAGTCCTTTTTTATAACTTCAATTTTTCCCTACTCTTTACTTTTATGTGCTTTCTTATTTTCTTTACTTATTAATCTTTGTTATCATGTGGTTTTCAATACTTTAAAATTTTTATTTTTCTTTTATTTTTTATACTCTTTCATTTTCTCTTGCCGCGCTTTCAAACCTTTTATAGACTCCCATAGCCTAAACTAGGTAATATTAAATAAACTTTTAAAAATAAAGGTTATTCCATAAATTTAAAACATAACTACTACCCATAAATTTCTCTTTATAGTACCTGAAATGTCCTTTGAACGAGTGATTAAATGTAAGCAAAAACGCTAACTTTTTGTTTCAATTCTTAATTTTTGGTCTGACTAGTAGGAGGTTGATGTTTTGTCTTTGCATATCTTTGATTAGCTGTATCTGTTTTCTAAGTTTACCTATGTACAGGAAATTGAGTGTAAATAATACAGAAAATGAAAGTGGAAATTTGAAAAGTAAATGGTCGGGAATTTTCAAGCGTAAATGATATTGGTTTTGGCTAATGACCTCACAATCTACTATAACTAGAGACGCATGCTTCCTTAGCTCTAATAATTTGATTTCACGTAAAAAGCAGGCGTGGAAAATCCATATTCTTTTTCTGGAATCCTGCAGCGTTTTTGTGTCCTCCACCGCCATATTGCTGAGCAATTTTAGCACAATCGGGCGAATCAGGATTTCCTGAGTCAGACCTCAGGCTGAATACTACCATATTCTCTACGGCCTGCCACATAATAGCAATATCGTACTCAGGCTTCTTGTATATGAATTCCCCAAGCTCGGAAATATTCCCGGTGGTGTTCACAAGCCTCGCTTTCAAGTTATGGAAAGTACAATCTACCCCACGGTCGAAAGCTTTCTGGAGCTTGTAGTTTTGAGCCTCCAGGAGTAATTCACCGATAGACATCATTTTATTTACAGTATCCTCGTATTCAGAACTAAAAAGCACGTTCCATATGGGATCATCAGGGGTTTTGACCATCAAACTGAAACCTGAACTGAAAGCCCTGGTCTCAGTATATTCAAACTTCCACAGATCTTTGTCCCCAATATAGGAAACAGCTAGAGGGGGATAAATATTTTCGGGATGTGTGAACTCCCATGTGAGTGCACAAGCTGCCTTTTCAATGGACCGGATTCCCGGAATAATGCTCGAATTCCACAGATCCGGAAACTTCTCCATAGCGGTTTTATGGTGATCTATCCATATTAGTTTAGGCCCGCAAACTTTTACGAATTCATCCATTTTGTCGCTTGTGAAATCAAGAAGCCATACTTTTTCAGCTGTCTTTATTTCTTCTTCACTCCACGACTCTTTTCCATAATTCATAGCAACAAACTTTATATTAACTTCATTCAGACCATAGTGATTTGCAGCGACAGCCGCTGCACAGCAGCCGTCATTATCGTCATGGTGATAAATTAAAATATTACGCTTATCATCTGTCATTTTCGGTTTTCCTCTCATTTCTTTAGGACATACATTATTGATTCTATCAAGTTTTCTGTTAACGTTTCTTTTCAATAATGTTTTCGTATAGTAAATACTGAATCAACTGATTACTTATTAAATAACAATATTTTTAAATATCTAGTTCAATATAAATAAATTACAAGCCTAAAAGGGGAATAAAACTTAGTGACAAACGGGGAAAACTAACCTCTTACAGGCTTAGTAAAGGATTCTATGAGAAATACTCTGGAGAGCAGAGGTGACATAACGAAGGGAGGCGACAAAATGAAGGAATTTTGCAATATCTGTGGTCGGGAATTGATGGAAGACGTGCTGGTCGTGGATACCAGCCAGGATATGAAACCAATAAAATTCAAGGACGTTCACGGGGATAAGTTCGATCTGATATGCATTGAGTGTGCAGCTGATTCGGTTGAGAATCCCCCCTTCTTATGTTCGAGATGTGGGCAGCCAGTCGAGTTCGGTGAGCACTTCTATGTGCTAAGACTAGGAACTATAAAACCTGGTGGTCTCAAGGTAGACTTTAAAGAAACATCCGCTGACGATAAATGTATCTGTATTACGTGTTTCGAAGAGTTCATGAACCCTGAAGGGGAAGAAGAAATAGATTAAATTGATATTCTTGTCTCGAATTTATTCCCATTCTGCCCTTAATTTTTAATTCCTGGGCAAAAATCAGGGTCATGTGCCGAGACATAACTCTATGAAAAAACAGAACTGATTTTTCAGTTCTGTTCAAGTTTTTCTTCTTTTCTAACTATATTCTTTATCTTTTTAATAATACTTCTTAATTTTTTTGCTTTTTCGGATACTTAGTAAAAAGCCAGCAATTTTAGTTTATTTTAGTTTATTAATCAATATGCAGGATAATTGGAGTTTTAATAATCTAATCTAATGTGAAATGGACTTTACAGCTCTTTTAAGCGTAGCCAAATATTTAAGAGCCTTGCACTCACCAATTCCTTAAGAAAATCAGCAGTTAACAAATTCAGAATACAGTTTCTGATCCATAATAAAAACTAAATTAAGTCTTGGGGAAAACATTCTTTCAGTCAAAAACCCTTGGTATTCGACTCTGAAATATTAGGTAACAACTTATATCCCGATATGTAATATTTAGCACAACGATGAAGCCTGTAAAAATAGGACTTACGCTCTCAAAGTACAAAATCAAGCACGTTTGACGTTACAGTTAAACTTGTACATTAGACAATTAAAGGTTTACAGCTATTGATTTCTTACTTCAACCGCTTAAGTATTAATCCACTATTCTCATCTTCTTGCAGGTTTAATTCTTAAATTTTATATTATATCTGATTAGTTATATATATTTTAAATTTTATACCTTTCTTGTATCAATATTGCTATGTCAGCACTGCTGCGACTTTTTTGACTGCGGGATTCCGGCTAAGAAGGAAAAAAGGCTACCGGAAGTATGGGGAAATTCCACGACTAATTCATATAATCACGTGATGTTTATGAAATGAACTGCCATAGAAAAGCGGCAGTCAAAGTAAAACTTGGAATTGGGGGAACAAACAAATGCATAAATTAATGTATGAACCGATGCAGCTCTTAGTTATCGTATTCGAGGATCCAGATTTTCATGGTCAGATTCGTAAAGAGCTTGAATCAGTTCTGGAAATGAGAATGATTAGACTCATTGACCTACTTTTTGTTTGGCATGGTGAGGGCGAAAATGTTACTTCTCTGAAGGCTACACAGCTGGATGAGGAGGAAAGAGTGCATTTCGGTACCGTTATAAGAGGGCTTATTGGGTATGGAGCAATTGGTGAAGAGATAGCTAAGGGAGGCACAGAGGAAGGAATTTTGGCAGCAGCCCATGAAAACTATGGAATAACCAAAGAAGATGTTATGGAGATCACTGAAGCAATCCCGGAAAACACTGCTGCTGCTATTCTTATAATTGAACACCTTTGGGCAAGGAGTCTCAAACAGGCGATTCGTAATGTGGGGGGAATATTGGTTTCTCAAGGCATGCTCACACCTGAGCTACTCGCTGTAGCTGGAAGAGAACTGACACACGCGGTTAAAGTTGCGGATGAGAAGAAAGTCAGGGGTAATAATATGTCCACCTTTAGGATTGGACCAATGTGTAGTGAGTAAATGACTATATTCTTATTCTATCTTTTTCGCTTTTAATATGTGTTTTTTTGAGGACCAGTTTTACTATCGAGGCTAATAGTTGTACCCAAATTATCAAATTTTTAGGTGTCCTATTCACAAATTGCCAGCTTCCCTTATTCTAACTCCAATATCCCAGAGTAACTCAATTATTACCTTATCTCTCTATTAGTTCTTTTATTTCTTTAAAAATAGCAAAATCTTCTGTAGATTCCAAACGTAAAAAACATTTAGTTTATAATATCCACTATTTGGATATCTTCTACCGAAAGTAGCTTTGAAAGTAGCTTTAAATCTGCAGTATCTAAAATATATACAAAAAAATAAAAAGCCTCGGGCGGGATTTGAACCCGCGACCTCGTCCTTACCAAGGACGCGCTATACCCCTAAGCCACCAAGGCACTGATACTCAAAGAGTATCTCCAACATATCATAAAAGAGATATAAAGGTTTCGACTGACAACATGGATATGGGAGATTTTTCTTCACACTGCTAAAAAATCTACAAATTTATTTTAAATAAATAGAGAAACTCATTTCAAAAAAGCTTGTAAATTTCAGTTTTATTGATCAGTTCTATCTTACATTATATTTCCCTTTATATACACCATCGTTCATCGATCGGGAAGCGCTCGTTGATCCACATGAGGATATGGTTGTTGTGGACTATCTTGTAGGAACGGGAAAGAACAGGTATGCCGTTGAATGTAGGGTCACCTTCCAGGATCTCAAGTGCGTCCATATCACGCCTTGTTTCAAGATTGTGACTGCGCAGGATTCGGCCGATTGGGATGTCTGCCCGCATTAGCTGTTCCCGCATGGTTTCAGGCATGCGTTCCAGAGGAGAAAGGGATCTTGCCTGAACGAAAATGGTATCTCCTGCGAAGAGCCGGACTACCCGGTCATTTACATCACTTCCTTCTTCTACGTTCAGAAGAGCAGCCATTGCTCGATCAGCTTTAATAGTATGCTGGAACTCAGTTGTCACGCTGACTGACTTCCGGGTCATTATCTCCAGGAGAAAGGTCACCGATCCGTCGGTCCCGCAGCAGACCCGCAGGCAGGTGGGAATCTCAAAGCTCTTCAGTTTTTCCAGAAAATCGATACTCAAAAAGATACCTCAAGGTAGGGATTGTTAGGTACTAGAAATCTCAAAGCATGATTAAGCCGTCAGGAGTTTACTCCCCTCCGACTTCTTTCTTGGCATTTTTTATGCGCTCTTTTGCCGTGTAGCCAGTAGCCTTATTAAGGAAATCCCTAAAGGCTTTATTGGTCTGCAGGACAATTTCGCCGTTAGTTACTGTTTTATCGGAAACCGTATCCACACAGAGCATTTTATTCTCTATCCAGACTTTTATCTTTGACATTGCTCCAAAGGAGGTCTCAAGGACTCCTTCGTTTCTGGAGATTTCCCCTGGAAAACACTCTTCTATTACCGAGTAAATCCTGTCAATATCAGGCTTGAAACCGCGCTTTAATTTATACTGTTGCATTACTATCCTCTTATATGAGATTTTCATCTCTAATAAAGTTTGCTTAGTATCGATTTGCTTAAAACTTTTCCCCTTGCATTTCCCTTACTTTGTCACAGGAACAACATATAGCTGTGGAAATTATATTTATCTAAATTATGTGTATTGCATTATACGGAAAAGCGATTATATTTTATATTTGCCTATTAACTTGAAAATAAGCAGATATAATTATTTAACTTTTTATCAATATTACGCCTGTATTTTGCAGAATTGGTCTCTTCCTGCAGGAAAATTCCTGTCTATGTATTTTAATTCTGATTTATTTAATAAGGTTCTCGTTCTTTATATGATAAGTCACTCAGAAAAGGCAGTCTTCTAGGTAGTTTTAATATTAAAGAACAACATTGAAGAGTACTTAAGTTAAAAAAATATTTAATTTTAAAGCGGTCCCAAACACAAAAAATTTTTGCAGTAAAAACGAATATTATTCAAACGTTTCTTTTGCAGATGATACCCTTATTTACTTAGATTTTCTTTGAGGTACTATTTGGCAAGTTGTTATTAGAAAATATATTTATATAAAAACAGAAATTTATAAGATTTATATAATTACACGGCTGTGTGGAACCTCTATTACCTATAATTAATAAGTTTTTGATCACTTGACTATGAAGCTTTTCAAAGACAACTTCACCAACGGCCTTAATTAATTGTGATTTTCATGGATAATACAAAAATTCACATTCTACCGTTTAGGTATTTAATGAGTTTTGAAAAGATGCTGCGAGATACCGTTGGGAGTCAATTAGTAAAACAATGGAAACCGATAGAGAAAGAAGAGATCGTTTCTATAGAGGATTCCATGCTTCCTGAAGTTCTCAGAATTCAGGCTGAAGCATTTAAAAATGGAAATCCAGAAGTACTTGTAAAGTATTCAAAGAGTTTCAGAACTATTTTTTATGTTATCAAGAGCAAAGATAAAATTGTTGGCTACTGCATTTACTACTTGAAACCTGTAATTTCTCTCAAAGGCTTTGAGAAAAAATCGGTAATATGTTCAGTTGCAACTGACAGAAATTTCAGAGGCAGAGGATTAGCTGAAAGATTATTAAGGAGCAGTATAGAAGAGATGAAGACAAACAGAATTTCGTCCATTCTCCTATATGTCAACATAAATAACCTTCCAGCGATACAGTTATATGAGAAAATAGGTTTTCAAGAAATTAGATCTATAAAAAATATATGCGGCCGGAAAGAGGTATGTTATGAGATGGAACTGAAGCTTACTTGAAGCTTTTCCTTGTAGATCTTTTTCCTTTTAGTAATTCGCTTAAACTCAATTATACATTCGGGCTAATGGCTCGATAATTATAACAACAAGAGTTAACTTTTCAAAGTTAACTCTATAAAGCAGTCTTATATACCTGGAGCGCAGTCTGAAGATTTTCTCTTTACTCTCAATTATCCTCTTTGCCTCCCTGGGCACGGGATCAAGAGCAAGTTTCTCCAGAATTTCTCTTACTCGAGAACACGTTGTCTCGTCTGTTTCTGCCAGAAAAGTGTATGCAGGAATATCAAGAAAAATTTTAAACATTTTAGAGCCTCATTTCCTCAAGTCTGCTTAAAGGTATGAGTTTTCCTTTTGTTTCATTTTCAAAACTCCTAAATACCAGTTCCTTTTCTTCTGCAGTGAGTAAGCTATCTATATCTACCATGTGTTCTTTAATTTCCCCAAGTTGCTTTTTGAGATAATTAAGTTCTTCAAACAACCTTTTCTCGAGATTCTTTCCGTTCACAATATCACATTCTACATTTATTCAGATTAACATTCATTTATATTTTGCTTATACATTTGCGTCTAATTATAATTAATTTACTTTACGGATATATTTTTGGATAGTTCTAACCTTTATCTTTTTTTAAATATAATATTTCATTCATATTATAGAAACAGTGAAAATTACTTACTTCTGTATTTGATAACAATTTATTTGTCAACCATGCAATGCGTAAAGAAAAAAAACTATCGGATGAGGGATAGTCTAAATAAGGATCTAAAAATAAATTTTATAAAATTCAGTAGATGAATATTAAGGAATAAATTATATGTATAAGTGAGAGAGATTAAAAAGGCAGGAGTAAAAAGATGATAACTGAGATGATAACTGAAAATATTGGTTTTTTCATCTACACGTTCACATCTGTTCTTGTTGTTGTCAGCCCTATAAGTGGAGTAGTAACTTTTATTTCCCTGACCAGCAAGATGACACATGAAGAAAAAAATCAAATCGCAAAAAAATCAGTCACATTGGCATGTGTAATTGCTATTTTTTTTGCAATTGCAGGAAACATCATACTCAACCTGTTCAACGTTAGTGTTGATTCACTACGAATTGCAGGAGGACTCCTGCTTTTCAGCATAGCCTTCGATATGATGCATGCCAGAATCTCTGGAGAGAGCATTACTGAAGAAGAGATTTCGCAATCCCAGGAACGTGAAGATATTTGGGTCTTTCCTATAGGTCTGCCTCTTCTTACAGGCCCAGGTGTAATTAGTACAGTAATTGTTATGATGGGAAGCACAGAGAATATTCATCAGAAAATCTTGATCCTTGTATCGATAATACTGACATTCATTATCTGCCTGTATATCTTCCTCTTCTCAAGAAGGATCCATAAATTAATAGGTTACAATGGAATGCTGGTTTTTTCAAGGCTGATGGGGCTTTTGCTAGCAGCTCTTGCAGTAAGCCTGACTTCGATAGGTATAATAAATATATTCCATATTGCAGGTTGAAATCACTAAATCTGAAAGGGAAGCTAGCCTCTAAATAATACGGAAAAATAAAAATAAAGAATTGAAATATTTTGTTAAACTGCACTGTCAATTAGACCTGGGTAAAATTGCCAAGATTTTTATCTTAAAGTTATTTCCCGAAGCTTTTAAAAAGTAGTTGTCTGTTAAGCTGTATATTGAGAATATTTACTGGCAAATGTAGTTGAAGATATACATCTAGCTGAAGATATACACTCGCATTTTCTACAGTAATAAAATACATTTGAACCAATTACCTGCTTTTTAAGAAGCGTACCGCATCGGCTACATTTTACAGAAGGCTCAAACATTCCGTCTCACTCCATAATTATTAATGTCTCAAGTCTTACAGTTTCTTTTTTGTCCAATATCCACATACAGGACAGTACTGAAATTTCTTGAAAAATTCGTCTTCGAGTTTTAAATGACACTCAGGACAATATTTTAAGGAAGACATTTAAATTTCTCCACTCCGAATTAATGAAATCTCAATCAATTTCTAATTCAAAAACTTTTCCAACTACTTTTTATCTTGGTTTTTCCAGCTTATTTATTACCTTCTTAGTTCCTTTCCAAATTTCATTTTAGCTTTTCTATTACTTCCCCATTTTCTTTTCAGCTCTTCATCCCCCTATCAGTCCTTTTTCAGTTTTTTTGTTAATTTTCCAATATTAATTAGTTTCTAAAATTTTACAATTATATCCGTGGCCGAATTTGGATTAAGTAAAATTGACTCTGTTTCATCTTTTACCACGAGTTATATGATTTCAGGAATATCGCTTAGAATCCTCCTTTTTCTATTTAGGCAATAACTTTCCGCTCTTCTTCAATCGTCCTGCAGAAGGAAATCATAAGAATAAGGTCTGTAAACTCCATTTCATATCTGATTTTTTCATAGCCCTTCACCTAAGGGTATATTTCTCCATATAATATTTGTAAAAATTTATTCAAATCAGCGTTTATACATTCTTTTATTTTTAAATATTATCCTAAATACCACTTATTTTAAATATTATAACTATTACCTAAAGACGCAACAACAAATTTAAATCTTTGCATATTATTAGAAATATTATTTAATATATTGGAAGATATGACTTTATTTTGGTTGATCCCAATTATGTGCTAATGAAATAAATGAATTTCTCGATAAATAAGAGTGATTTGGAAAAACCAGTCACACAATGACCCTTTAAATCAAAGCATAGTATCTATATAAAACTCGGTCAATATTTGATATAAAATTTTTATTTTTTCAGTACTCGATCCTATTTTCTGATTTTTCCCATTCCTTAAAAGCTTTTAATGCTTCTTCCCTGAGTAGTTGCCTGAACTCTATATTCCTTTCCTGAAAAGGAAGTGATATTTCTTTATAGATTAGAGAATCTGCAAAGCCTATCTTTTGAGCATCGGATGTGGTGTTGGCAAAAACGACTTTGTTAATCCGAGCCCAGTAAATAGCCCCAAGACACATTGGACAAGGCTCGCAGGAAGAATAAATAACACAGTCACTAAGGTCAAAGGTCTTGAGTTTCCGGGCTGCATCTCTTATTACATTAATCTCGGCATGGGCTGTAGGGTCATTAAGCGCAGTTACTAGATTACAGCTCTCTGCAAGGATTTCACCTTTTCTGCCGATTACAGCTCCAAAAGGCCCTCCTCCTGTTTTTACATTCTTATAGGAAAGATCGATTGCTCGTCTCATAAATAGAATATCATTATCTGACATTTTTGCCTCTCTTCGGATCTGATTTACTTTTACGAGAAACTTTTTACTCAGAATTCTAATTCCTCTTTGTAAAGTAAATAACAAATATATAGCTAATTTTTCAGGAAAACCCTTAAGTATAGATTTATTAAACAATATTAAATGATTATTAAACAATTTTCAAAGATTAAATAATAAGTTGGAGTGAGAAGTTTGGCAAAAAAGCAATTTACAGATGAAGAGGCAAAAACAGTTGGGGAACAGCTCGGAATAAAATGGGATAAGTTCGATGTTGATCAGTTCCGTAGAGGCATGGACGTCGAGCTCGAACACGGAACTCAGGACCCCTTGACAAACGTTACTAACGACGATCCTATAATGACAGGAAAAATCGCCCTGGCCCATCTAAACGAATTTCCGGATTACTACGACAGGCTGGAGGAAATGGAAGAAGAAGCAGAGAAATTCTGGGAAAAGAGGTGAGTAATCAACTCTATACCCTTTTTTATTTATGTTTAGAGCTTTTTTCAGATTTATAATAGAACTACTTTTATCAACTCACATTAAATTTAATAATCCGGTTCCGTAACCTGTTGAAAGTCGTTTGCCTCCAGGAGCTAGATCTCACTTTCTGGAAACAGATCTCACTGTATCTTCGTACTTATGAGTCTTACCTCACTATATATTCATATATCTGCTTGCGCCATAGCCACAGTATATGGTGAGCTACAAAGCCCTTGTAAAAGATGTTATCAAAAAATCTGACGTCCTTCTTGAAGTAATAGATGCTAGGTTTCCTGATGAGACTCGAAACAGCGAGGTCGAGCTTGAGATTATCCGCTTAAACAAGCCTTTTATTATAGTAATTAATAAATCCGATCTTGTATCAAGAGAAAAACTCGAAAAAACTAAAGTCCGCTTCTCAAGAATCGCACCTGTAATTTTTGTTTCCAGCAAGGACAGATCAGGAACGACGATGCTGAGACACCAGATCCTTGCATCAGCCTCTATGAAAGGGAAGGATATCCTTGTCGGTACCCTCGGCTACCCTAATGTAGGTAAGTCCTCGGTAATCAACGGCGTCACGGGCCGACACAGAGCAAGCACATCTTCTGTGTCTGGCCACACAAAAGGTGTCCAACATGTGGATGCAGGATCACGAATCATGTTTATAGATACGCCTGGAGTGATCCCGTTTGATGAAAAAGATGAGTATCTCCAGGGCTTGCTTGGAATAAAGGATGTAACACACCTTAAGGATCATATAGGCGTCTCCTTGAAAATACTAGAAAAAATGCTTGCCGAAAATAAGGCAGCCCTTGAATCCTTCTACAATATCACAATCGAAAACGAGACTTCCTATGATGTGCTCGAATTAATAGGCAAACAGTGTAATTTCCTGCAAAGGAAAGGTGAAGTAGACGAAACAAGGACTGCTACCAGAATAATCAATGACTGGCAAAACGGGTTGCTTCTTATATAAAAAATTATATGAGATCATGATCAAGGAACAAAATTTGGCTAGGGCCTAGGTTACGGTTTTTCCGGTAGCAAGGTCCAGGATCGAAAAACCTTCTCTCTTTCCTTCTTTCCGGATTTCGGCAGTCTGGATGCCGCTTATTCTGAAGTCCGGCTGGTTGGCAAGTTTTTCAGCAGCTTTTGCGACAACTGTTGATTTTCCAATACTCGGAGTGTCGGCTACTGCGATTCTCAGCATGATGTCTTTCGCCCCCCTTTGTTTTCCCGTTTCCCAGAAAAATAGACGATTCTGTTCCAAAATCCAGTGATTTTTGCATTTTTTTGATTGAAAATCTGATTTCACAAGAAGAATCCAGTTTTCGTCAAAATCAATATTCGATATCTAAAGACTTCAATCCCTAAATTGTATCACAAAGATTGTGACCAATTACAAAATCTAATGATTTTGAATTTTACATTCATCACTAGGTTTTGGTACTGATTCGTGGGGCTTTACGTTGACTATAAATGATTGCAGTATATACTGTATTTGTATTCGGTTAAGACACGATCTATAAAAAATGTGTTATTTTTGTTGCCATTTCTGTAAACCTATAAATGTAAAATCGGGGTGTATGGATGATTACAGTAATCATTTTAACGTTAACATATTCATTAACCGAATACAAATGGTATATACTGAAATTATATATCAAAAGCTTCTATTAAGCTAAATTTGGTAAACATATACGGGAGTTGAAATTGTGACCACAGACCAGGAAATTCTTGCCAGACTACAAGAGATCGAGAAGAGAATGGAAAAGATGGAAGCTTCACTCGAAAATATTAACAATATCCTGAAAAAGGTCGAGCAAAATACCTATTTCGGGTGCTATATGACGGAGGAGAAGCTGGAGTAAAGAGATAAAGAAAGATAAATTTTCAGATTTTCCAGATGATTTTCCAGATTTTACTTTTTTCGATGCTCCTCTGTTAATCATTTGATGTTATTCCGAGGCAACAAAAATATTGTCCCGCGCCGAGGCACGGCTGGAACATTCATTATATCAACAGATACTTTTCATCTCGAGTATTTCCACAGGTCTCTTTCTATAAATACAGATATTTTATGTGAAGACTAGGATATATTGGACAAAATGAAATCAAAATATGAAATCAGATGCCTTTGACATTCTAAATACAGTGGGATCATGTATGAAAAGCATAGTATATCTTTACGTATTTGACACGATGGCTGACTGGGAAGTCGGTTATTTAAGCGCTGAATTAAACTCGGGAAGATACTACAGAAAAGGGCTAAAACCTTTAAAAGTAGTGACAGTTGGTGTAGATAGAACCCCTGTAATTACAATGGGTGGCGTAAAAATACTACCTGATATTGGATATGAAGAATTTATCATTGAAGATGCTGCAGCCCTGATCCTTCCTGGCGGAAATACATGGACAGAACCAATTCACAACCCAATCTTAAAAAAGGCTGAAGAATGTTTGAAAAAAGGTGTAATTGTTGGGGCAATTTGCGGCGCTACAATAGGACTTGCTGAAAATGGAATGCTAGATAATAGATGGCATACCAGCAATGATCTTGGATTTCTTAAAATGACATGCCCAAACTATGCAGGAGAAAAGTATTATAAACAAGAACCAGCGGTTTCCGACGGAAATCTGATTACTGCTTCCGGAACAGCTCCACTGGAATTCACTGTTCAAATGTTGAAGAGACTGGATGTGTTCTCACTGCAAACGTTAGATTCATGGTACAATCTTTATTATACTCACGAACCGAAATACTTCTATGAGCTGATTAGTTCTATTAAGTGAATTGCTAAAAGGTCATTTAATTTTGTAAAGAGTAGGACTTATACGGTTGAACCAAAAAATCAATATGCTTTAAACCTTCAATTACTAAAAACATTTATTATACTGGAATCAGGATTTATGAAACAGTTTTTTCTTAATTTTTCGTCTGGCACTGCCTGACATCTGTTTGAGAATTATGGATGTAGGCGTGTTTTTTCCCGCAGGGGCAACTTTTCCTTCTCGGATAGCTTTCAGTACGGCTTCTAGGGTATTTTCCGACGTGTCAATTTCAGTATATGCCTGGCCTACCATTTCAGGAATATGAGAATCACTTCCTGCGACACCCGGGATTCCAAGCCTTTTTGCTTCAGTTGCAGCTTTCCAGTTAGCTTTATTGAAAAGGCAGCGGGAATTGAATACTTCAACAGCATCAATATCAAGCCCTTCGAAACTTCCTATTCCGTGAGAACTGCGCTTGAAAGGATGAGGGACAATAACCGTGCCCCCAAGCTCCCGTGCTCTCCTGATCGTTTCTTCTGGACTCAAAAAAGGTTCAATATTCTGGTTAATTCCAAGAACGAGGATATGCCCTTTCGAAGAGGTAACCTCAATGCCTGGGATGACTGTAAGCTCAAAGCCAAGTTCTAGGGCTCTTTTTTCACAGGCAAGCCCACCTTCTACAGTATCGTGATCACAGATAGCAAAACCATCTAGCCCCTTTTTATTTGCGGCTTCAAGGATGTCATCGTGACTCGATTTACTATCTTTTGAATACTCGGAATGTACGTGCAGATCAAATTTCATGCTACAGGAGAATGAGAAAATGGATTTATATAAATTTTGAGAGGAAAAATCAACCTTTATTTGTGATAAGCCACGATAAAATTATTCGTTTGAATACGAATAAAAGTAGTCCTAAAAAATAAAACATAGGAGGAATTGCGAACGGGCAGAAACATAGCAAAAATCTGATTTTAAGGGTAAGTTTTGGATATTAGGAGGGTCTGATGTCTTCGGCAGACACCCGTTCGCATATAAACAAATGACTTGTGGATATAAATACATTTCGTAGTCATACGAACAGTATTCGGGCCATGCAAAAAACTCCCTGAGAAAAAGATATTGGAAAGCACTCGGATAATATTCCAGCAGCTCTTATAAAATTCAAAAAGTTTTTACCCTTCAGAAAGACCTGGAAATAATATAGTATTCTCAGATTTCCAAGCTTTTAGAAAAGTTTGATCCAAATAATTCTTATCTTTGGGCTTCTGAGGCTCAAGAAGAGTGTATACCAAACTTTTGGGAAAATTTGGTAATATTCTTATCTTCAGGCTTCTTGAGGCTCAAGCAAAGCATACACCCGGTTAATAATTTCAGTCCTGGCTTCATAATCCACAAGAATCTGTTCTCCGAATTCAGCTCTGTGCACGATTCCTTCTTCATACAGCCAGGAAAGGATTGACATTCCTTTTTCTGAATTAGGAAGGGAAAGAGAACAAAAACACCATGGAGGCAGATGCTTGATAATTTCGGCTTTCAGTGCAGTCATACCAATTCCTTTTTTTGCGGAAACAAAGACAGGATTTGGAGCCATATAGCCTATCTGTTCCATAAT
>DASXVB010000311.1:0-2990 GCA_036504475.1 Methanosarcina sp. | reverse complement strand
CCATAACACTTATGGTCCTGGAATCTGGCTTGTCAACTATGATACCACTTCTGCTACTGGAGATCTTGGAAAAAATGTCCATATTCATCATAATATCTTCTACAATACAGGCACTAATCCTAGCATCACATGGGTTGGTGGTATTGTAGCTAGTGGCTTCCACGACACACTCGTCGAAAATAATGTTTTTGACGGCACATACCATGCTGCTGTTGTTCACATGTGGCTCAATGAAAATTCTCCAAATTATTCGTCAAAAATTGGATACACAACAATTGTCCGCAACAATATAATCGTAAACACCCAGAAACGTACAAAGAATCCAGATGGGACAGGGTATGGGGTGATTAACTATCTCACCAACAAAAACCATAAATTTATGTTGGACAACAACTGCTTTTACAATAACTCTGCAGGAAATTATCTAAATTACGCCTCGACAACTGATATCTATGTAAACCCTCTTTTTGCAGACCAGAAAAACCATGATTACCATCTGCAATCAACAGCTGGAAGATGGAATGGACAAACTTGGGTTAAAGACAAAGTGAGTTCTCTCTGTATTGATACCGGATATCCTTCTTCGGCTTATTCTAATGAACCGAAACCCAATGGAAATAGGATCAACATAGGAAGATATGGAAACACAATATATGCATCTCTTTCTAAAGAAAATCATGTTCCTGTACTAGATTCTATTCCAGAAGCTATTGTCAAAATTGGAGAAAATCTAAACATTACAGTGAAAGCTTCTGATGCTGATGGAGATAACCTTACATACTCAGCTTCAGGCCTTCCTTCAGGTGCAAATTTTGATGGACAGTCAGGATCTTTCAAATGGACTCCTGCAGAAGGTGACGAAGGATCCTACAATATACTCTTTGAGGTAAGCGATGGTAAGCTCAATGATTCTCAGATTGCAAAAATAAATGTAATCCAAAGAGAACCTTCTTTTAATTTATCTGGCAAAGTTTACGACAACCGTTTGCGTGAGGTTTCTCCTGAAGATGTCTTTTCGAATAAGTTATTTATCGATGTAGGAGGAATGAGCGGTGTTGGCAGATACAGAGACCTTATATGGTTCAACGTAAGCGAATACACTAATGATACTGAAATCAGTAATGCGACTCTTTCCCTTTTCTGGTATTATCCTTCCAGTTCACGACCAAATGATACTGTTATCGAGGTCTACAGGCCTGTTGCCTGGAACCCAGATTATGTTAGCTGGAATAAAAAGAATAAAGACATTACCTGGAATAATTCTGGAGGAGATTGGTATGATAAGAACGGCATTTCTCAGGGCAGCACTCCATATGCTACGTTAACTCTGAAATCCAGTAGCTTGCCAAATAACAATTACTGTGAGCTTAATGTAACTGACCTTGTAAGAGAGTATATAAGTGGCAAATCTTCAAATACTGGTTTTCTGATAAAAGCCCGCAATGAGAGTGATAACTACATTGCTTTCTACAGTGCTGACTGCGGAAACGTTAGTAGGGTACCAAAGCTTAATATTACAAAAAGTATAATTGCAAATACAACTATTACTGGCGCAAAAGACAATCGCCTACGTGAAATCTCCCCTGAAGATGTTTTCTCTAATAAATCATTTATCGATGTTGGAGGACTGAGTAATGTTGGAAGGTACAGAGATACTATATCATTCAATTTAAGTGGATATACCAGTACTACACAGGTGAACAATGCCACTCTTTCTCTTTTCTGGTATTATCCTTCCAGTTCACGACCAAATGATACTGTTATCGAGGTCTACAGGCCTGTTGCCTGGAACCCGGATTATGTTAGCTGGAATAAAAAGAATAAAGGCGTTACCTGGAATAATTCTGGAGGAGATTGGTATGATAGGAACGGCGTTTCTCAGGGCAACACTCCATATGCTACGTTAACTCTGAAATCCAGTAGCTTGCCAAATAACAATTACTGTGAGCTTAATGTAACTGACCTTGTAAGAGAGTATATAAGTGGCAAATCTTCAAATACTGGTTTCCTGATAAAAGTCCACAATGAGAGTGATAACTACATTGCCTTCTACAGTGCTGACTGCGGAAACGTTAGTAGGGTACCAAGACTCAATTTAACCTACAGCTAAAGCACATATTCTCAAAGGATATTTCCAAAACGTTAGGCTGATAATAAGTTTTAACTGCCGAGCGTTCTGGGAAATTTCCCTTTTATTTGGTAAAAAGTACAGGTTTAGGATCTTCAATAAGGAGAATTTCTTTAGCAAAAGTGTAAAATCTCTTCTTGATTATTCTCTGGTACTAAGTGATCCATGTTAGGATTTTGAAGCTTGTCAATCTATTGTAAGTTTCATTTCAGACAAGATGCGTTTAGATTATTGCCTTTTTATTTATTCTTTAACAATCTTTTTTACTGCACCACTAATTCCCATTCCCATACTTTTGACTCTCTTTATCTTTTTTTATCTATTTTTAAAAACTGATATTTAAGAGAGTACAAAATCTCTATACAGAACTGCCTAAACACAAAGGCTTTTATCTTTTGTAGGAATCTTGTATTAGTTTAGTTGGAGCTTGGTTTTGTTGAGACTAACACTGTATCTATAAATTTGAAGTTAATTCTGGATATTATTAAGATATTTTTGAACTTTCTAATTAGAGCTAAAGGTATTCTATGAAATAAATTATTATACAAATAAAACTTAAAGTTAACACTGAATAATGGTAACGGTGCTGTGGACTTCCGACTCAAATTTAAAGGATTTATAAACGAAAACTGTTATGCTAATGTTATAACTAGAACCTTCTTACTGAGAGACTGGAACCTCAACAGGAATAATCAGTGTTCAAAAGGATTTAAATATCAGATTTTGGATAGTGAGTGGATTAAGTTGCGAGATAAACTCTAATAGTTTATCTTCGTGAATTCACAATCAAGATAGTTAAAAACGGATTCTTTTTAGGTGATATGGTGTCATATCGAAAGTTTGTAAGGGACGTTGGTCTTAT
>DASXVB010000310.1:0-9868 GCA_036504475.1 Methanosarcina sp. | reverse complement strand
TTTTTGAGCCAAGTTCAGCGGAAAATTGTTTGATATCTCTGTAGTATTATAGGTTTTGATGTAAAACTTATGCATCAATTAAACTTTTCATCAATTTTATTCTGAATTTTTTGCAGCTGAATTATTTCTGAATGGGTTCATATCAAAGTTTTGTAACTAATTGGTTGTATCAACAACTATATATAATTAAAGTTGTTATCTACAACCAATTTAGTTGTAGATAACAACTTATTAATAAGACAATCTGGCGGACAATAGAAATGAATACAATTGAATCCAGTGGAAGCTCATATACTAACGAATTTTGTGGCAAGGAATTCATTGGAAAAGCCATCTCATACCTTTACAGATATGAACAAATCTATATTGGAAAAAAAATTGAGCCATATGGTATTGGAAGAGGACAGTTTCCTTTTCTTATGAGATTATATCATGAAGATGGAATCAATCAGGAGAGTCTCTCTAATTATCTAAAAATTGATAAAGGCAATACTGCAAGAGCTATAAAAAAACTTGTTGATGATGGTTATGTTTTCCGACAAAAAAATGAGGAGGACAAAAGATCATACAGGATTTTTCTTACCGAGAAAGGGAAAAAGCTTGAACCCGAACTGAAAAAAATAGCTTCGGAATGGGAGGAAATTCTCTTCTCCAGCTTTGATGACAGTCAAAGAAGAGAAATTACGAATTCACTTGAAATTATGTTTGAGAATGTATTCAAAATAATGTGAAATAAAGAGATAAAATCATGAAATTTAAAAACAGTCATCTTCTAATGCTTTGTATTATTGCATTTTTTGCAATGGCAGGAGGAGCTCTTTTAGCCCCAGTCTTGCCATATATGGTGGAACCTCTGAAGACAACATCCCATGAAATAGGACTATTAATTTCAGCGTTCACTTTCTCAACAGCTATTTTCACACTGGTTATTGGACATTTCATTGACCGTGTAAACCGTAAGAAAATACTTGTTCCCTGTCTTGTGATTTATGGTCTACCTGGACTTGTAAGTTATTTTATCTCTAATCTGCAATTACTTCTTACCTTGAGGTTCATACAGGGCATTGGAGCAGCAGCTTTGCTGCCTTTGACCATGTTGGTCATAGCGGACGTGTACAAAGGTCATGAAAGTTTCCATGCCATGAGCAGAGTTAGTATAGCTCTTGCCATTGGCTCGGTGTCTGCTCCTCTTATAGGTGGAGCACTGGCAAGTTTTGGATGGAACTATCCATTCCTTTTCTATGCACTTTCACTTCCATTCGCTTTTGTTGTGCTTACCTTCCTTCCAGAGACAAGGGTTCAGAGGAACAATGATGATCATAAGGGCATAACTAATGGGTTTAAAGCACTCAAGGAGTTGAGAGTAACATACACAATATTCCAGGGCTTTGTGATTTTCTTCCTACTATATGCAGTGCTTGTCTACGTACCAATCATGATTGAGAATGTACTTGGCTATACTGCAAAAGAAGCAGGACTTATGTTGGCTTTCCAGGGAATGGCTATCATTTTAACTATATCCCGCGTAAAGAGTCTGGCCAGCAAGTATTCAAAGACAACAATTATTACTGCTGCTTTTGTACTCGCCGGGCTGGCATTATTATCCCTCTCATTTGCACATTCGATTGTTGCAGTTTTTCCTTTAATATTGCTATTCGGAGCAGGATATGGGCTTGCTCAAACTGCAATTGATACACAGATAATTGATATCGCCCCTTCAGAATCAAAAGGTGGAGTTCTATCTATCCACAACTCCATGAAGTTCTTTGGTTCGTGTCTTTCTCCTATAGTGTTTGGTATAGTCCTGTCACATTTTGATCTTGACACGGTTTTCATAGCAGCAGGTTCCTTTGGGTTGCTTGTTGCTCTGATAACGTATTTAATGAAAAATATTTTTGAGAATTCAGATGACAAACACATAAAAGAAAAAGAGACGAAAGTATCAGTATCAAATTAAGAATTTGTTAAGTTGTTAGATGATGTCGTGTAGGAGTTTATCCAAAAACTTCATCTAACCTCAGTATTGCTGCTAACATTACAACTCCAAGGGATGATCTTTCTTTGATCTCTATCTTGGAAATACTTTTTGGTTAATTCTATCAAGCTTATGCCCATCGTACCCAATATTTTTCTTTTTGGGGAGGAATATTCTTTGTATCAATAAAGAAATATAAAATGTCTATTTTCTTCAAGATTAGTAAAAATGATAAATCCTGTATTTTTTGTGATAAAGAAAAAGGGGTCGTGTACGTTAGTTATTGATCAATTCCTAAAAAGCAAGTACATCCATTTAATTTGAGGAAAAATATAGAGAGAGTCTTATGTATATGTTTTTCAATAACTCACACCCACTCCCGAAAAAGGGATTAATCATAATTTATAGAGCTTTTGGTACGCTGCCAGATAAAGCCTTAAAATAACGATTTTAAAGCTTTACAATAGACGACATGTTGGTAATAGGGTCTTTTTCTACTTGGAAGACGTGGTCTGCCGAATCTATAAGGGATTCGTCGTGAGAGACCACAATAATCTGGCCTACTCCTATGTTGCGCATCATGTCTATGAGTTTTAAAAGCTGTTTTATATGCCCGCGGTCAAGAAAAACGGTGGGTTCGTCAAGGATCATGGGTGGAAGCCCATCTGCCCTGTCTCCGCCAAAGCCTAGAGCAAGAAGCCTGTAAATTGCACAGCGCAGGATCAGGTTAAAAATTGCACGTTCACCCCCACTCAGGAGTTTAGGTTCAAGGGGAGTGCCATCTTTTCTGTAAATCGTAAGGTTGTATTCTGGATCGAGTTCGATATGGGAATAGGCATTGTTTGTGTACATGAAGCTGAACATTTCGTTCACAAGAGTGGAAAGAGCTCCTATGTTTCTTGCCCGCATATCAGCCCGAACACGCATATACATGCTCTCAAGCTCCTCGGCATTGCTAGATACGGCTTCGAGGTACAGTTGCCTGTTTTCAAGAGCTTTGAGTTCATCTTTTAGCTCATTGCGGCGTTTTAAGCTATTTTCGACCATACCGACTTCTTTTAAGAGCGCGTCTTTTGCAGCCGTTGTTTGTCGGATTCTTTCGGAAAGTTTTGCCTGATACTCTTCAAGCTGGGTACGCTTGAGCTGAAGATCTTCAAACTTGCTCCCTTGCAGCTTTCCCTCAAGCTGTTTTATCCGCTCGTTTCTTTCAAGGATCTCCCGGTCAAAGAAGCCTACTTTTTCTGTAAGGTTCCTAATTGAAGCCTCAAATTCGGAAATTTTGTGTTTTACGTTATCCATGCGGAGCAAGTTTGCCTTGAGCTTTTTTGCCTGCAAAAGGAGCTTTTCGCTCTCTTCATGAGCTTTTTTTGCTATGTCTTCTTTTTTCCGCAGGGCTTCAAGCTCAATTTCCAGAGCTTTCAGCTTTTCTTTTTCCAGGACCTCACGCCCGGCAAGCTCTTTTAACTTTTCATTGAGCTCACCAAGCCTCTGCCCGTAATTTTCGATCAACGCAAGAGAAGTTCTGATTTTTCCGTTAAGGGCCTCAATTTCCAAAATGTTTTCAGCAAGCTTTTTCTCAAAGGCTTTTGCCTCTTGAAGCGCTTTTTCACTCTCACTGTGGGCTTTTTGAGCCGCCTCTTCCCAGCCCTGCAGGGCTTTAATATCAGGAAGAAGCTGGCCCATTTTGGCTTCTAGTTCCTGCTTTTGTTTATTAAGGCCTTCGAGTTTAAGGGAATCTTCCTCAGTCCGGGTCCTATGAATCGCTATTCTTTCTTGCAGGTCTTTTGCTTTATTCTTGAGTTTTTCAGTTTCCAGATCGTAATCTGAAATCCGTTTCTCCAGCTTTTTTGCATCCTTGAGCCGGTTAAGTTTTTTCTCAATCTCAGCCTGCTGAAGCTTTATATCGAGATGTTCTGCTGTGAGCTTTTCTTTCTTCTGTTCTGATTCTTCAGTTGTGCATGCAATCTCAGAACCTTTAAGTTCCTGCCCACAGGTAGGGCATTTTCCTTCGGCAAGCAGTTGCTGGTTTTTACGGAGAACTTTATCAAGTTCCCTGAGGATAGTTTCAAGCTCTTTTTCCCGCCCGTGCAGCCTATTTTTATTTTCCAGAAGAAGTTCACTGAGAGATTCAAGGTCCTCTAGCTGTTCTCCGGTAAAGCCAAGCCCTTTTAACCCTGCAGAAGCTTCGGATTTTTGCTCCTGTACTTCCAGAATTGCTTTTTCGTTCTCCCTGAGCTCCTCTTCAAGAATTTCAATCTCGGTTTTACCTTTCTGAACTGCTACCCTGTAGTTTTGAAGTTCTTTATCAAGCGTGAGAAGATTTATGTCTCCAGTTTCTTTTTCTTTGAAGGCAAGGGCAAGCTTTGTTGAGGCTTCATTTTTCCGTTCATGCAGAAGGCTTTCTTTTTCTTCCAGCTCCTTTATAAATAAAGGAATCTCGGAGGTTTCTTCGAAACCTGCACTCTCTTTAAGCTCTTTATTTTCTTCCTCGATTCTCAGTATATTTTTCCTGTTTTCTTCAATCTCCCCGTTTGTATCCCCTATATCTGTCCTACATTGTGTAAAAATACGTTCGGTTTCAGTCTTTTCTTTTTCGAGGTCGATTAAAGCCTGAGTATGAACCTCTTCTTCCTTTAGGAGGAGAGCAAGTTCTTTTGAGATCCCATTTACCTTTTCCCGGGCAAGAAACTCCTCTTTTTCCTGCCGTAAACTTAGAGTCTCAATATCTAGGTCTCCAAAGCCGCATTCTTTCCGGATAAAATTATTTTCTTCGTCCAGTCCGAGAAGGACCTGTCTTTGCTCGTGGGCTTCTCCTGAGAATCCTTCTTTTTCTCGGATGAAACCAACTTTGCTTTCCTGGGATTTAGCAAGGGTCTGCTTTAGACTATAGATTTCCTGAAGACGTTCCCTGTGCTCTGCAATCATCAAGTCGAATTTTTCTTTCTGGGCAGTTGCTGCCTCTTTATTTTCATTAAACTTTTTTAAAACCGCATCGCTCTCTTTGATCTTCTGCCTGAGCCCATTTAGTACAGAGTGAGGTTCTGTACTTTCAATTCCCTCAATTTCGGCTTTTACTCCTGAAAGGCTGTTAGTGGTGTCCCTTTGAAGCCTTCTGACAGCCGTCTTTGCGTTGCCTGCCCTTTCCCTGTACTCTTCGAGTTTTCCAAGCTGCAATAACCCGTCAATCATACGCTGCCGGTCTTTTGGTTTTGCGTTAATAAGTACATCAATTTCACCCTGCCTGATGTAAGCGCAGTTTCTGTACGCCTCTTCGTCCATATTCAGAAGGGAGCAAACCTCTTCGTAAGTCCGTGTGGCCTGATCGACAATACTTTCTCCATTGGAATAGAGCACGCATTTCGAATTTGAAGCGTTTTCACTTTTAGTAGAATACCTGAAAGCCTGTTCTATAAGATAGTCCTGCCCTAAATGCTCAAAACCCAGGTTTATTTTTGCATTCTCAGCCCCTTTGAAGATTACATCCGAAAGTACAAAATCCTTTGAGAGAATTTTGCTCCCGAAAAGCCCCATAAAACAAGCTTCAAGCAGGCTGGACTTCCCGCTTCCGTTAACCCCGGAAATAACTGTAACTCCGTTTTCAAATGTAAAATCCAGCTTTTTGTAACTCCGGATGTTTTCGATATACAGGTTTTTGAGCTTCACAGGTAATCACCAAGGTTATACTGTCGAGGTACGGCAGTTTTTCCTTTTCCTTTTTTCTGCCCCTCTTTCCCTGTTTTTCCTAACTCCGTAGCCCTGGAAGGTTTTTCCTCTGGCAGATTCCCGACTTTGCTTGGTGTCGCTTTTTCAGGTTTGCCTTTAACCCCGAGCTCAGATAGCTGTCGAATCTTCTTCTCAGGCTCGCTTTCAGGTTTAATTTCAAGTTTAATTTCAGGCTCGTTATCTTTGTTATTCCAAAGCTCGATCTCTGTTTCTGGAGTTTTTTCAGGAATCTCGGAGGTTTCCTGCGGAAAATTCGATTCTATTGGAGCTATAGATTCATTGGACAGCTTTGTTGATCCTGAATCCAGCAGCTCCAGAGGCTCTGAATTAGATGACCATTGAGAGTTTGATCCAGATAATCCGGAACTGTCCAGGCTGCCAACTGAAGCTTCAGGGCTCTTTTTATCGGTATTCTCAATTCCGTTTGAAGTCCTCAGAACTCCGGAAAGTTCAGTAATTTCAAGATTTCCAGTAATTACGTTGGAAGGCCTGGATTTCCCCGCAAATCCAGCGTCTACTGAAAGTTCAGCTTTCGATGAAAGTTCAATTTTCGTGGTTGGTATAATAGTTTCAGCAGGCCCAACCTCATTATCGGATTCTACCTCTTCAAGCTTCGAAAATCCAGTAGTGATAACAGGGCTGGCAGCAAGGTAGGAAGGATTGCCGGGAATTTCGATCCTGAAATCAGGGCTTTTAAAATCCGTAGTTTTAGCCTCAATAAGCTTCGATAATCGGCCTTCGGTCTCCTCATCCACCCTTGACCTTGAAATATTAGGACTCCGGACAATTTCATCAATAATCAGCCCACCATCGTTTAAGCTCATTTTCCTAATCTCGCTTGCAACGGCATGGTCAGGATCGGAAAAGGAGACTTTTAAAATTTCCTCTGGGAAAGATTCTTTCATCCTCAGATCTTTAACCTTTGGCACGAGAGCTCCTTTATTGAGTAGATATTCTTCAAGCTCACTGAAGGATAGAACTGCTCCCGAATCCCCAGAAATTTCTAGAAATACTACGGATTCAGGGATCTCTTCAAGATACTCGTTTACTGCAGAAAAAATCTGTTCATAGGGCTTATCTTCCCCGGTCAATTCTACTCGAATGGAAAGGAATTTTCGGGTCGGAATCGTGCGCTTGCTAATTTCAAGCCCTTTTTCAGAAAGAGTAATGATATTGTAGGAACGGGCTTCTTTTTCAGACGTACTGTTCCGTTCCGTACTGCCAGGGTAAGTAATCCAAGTCTCACCGGTCTTATTTTTAGTTATTGAATGTTCATGATAATCACCAAGAAGAACTGCATCAATCTTGAAAGGAAAGTTTTCAAGCACCTCATCACAGTCCCATTCTGCATATGGAAAAGGACTCATGATCTGATGCATTACAAGCAAATTCCAGCAATTTTCCATAGAGGAAGAAGGAATAGATTTCTCCGTAGAAGATGAAAGAGCAGGAGGTGCTGACGGAGTAGAAAGAGAGGAAGAGGATGAAGGCGTGGAAAGAGTAAAATCAGGAGCTTCAAACCCTGTATAGTCGAATATAGGAATTTTTGATTTGGGGACACTGTCGATCCCGTAAATGGCTACATTGCCTATCATAAGCGGTTTTTTTCCAAGCCTTTTCGCAAGCCCCATTTCCTCAAAAAGGTCAAGCCATTGAGTATTCTGCTTGCTCTCATGGTTCCCGACAATTCCAAAAAAGGGTATATCAGCCGCCTTCAATCGGGAAAGGATATTCATTGTCTCAAGAAGATCTTCGAGGGTCGGGTTCCTCGAATCGAAAAGATCTCCCGCATGCACTAAGGCATCAACCTGCATCTCAACCGCATCGTTTACAACAAGCTCGAAAGCTGCAAAAAAATCATTTCTCCGGGCCTCGCTGTGATACTGCCTGTATCCCAGATGCGTGTCTGCAGTGTGGAGTATCCTTATTTCCCTGGCCATGGTTCTATCAGTCTCTAATTTTTACCCTATAAGGCTCTCTATATTAGTAATTAACTCATTTCCACGAAAAACAAACCTCACCATGATTAGGAACTTAACATTTTTCACACAGGAATGCGGACTCATTGACATAAACCTGACGTAAAAACCAAGGACAAAATTCCGACGGTCAGCAGTTACAGTCAGCAATTAAGAGGTCAATTACAGAGAAACTAATGTATTACACAATACCAGTTACTCATCTAAAAATCTTCTTTTTAAATTTTGCTTTTTGAACAATCAGGCGTTTTTTCAATGAGAGAATAGGATGAATAACGTTAACAAAATTTGATTTTGTGCTTATTTTCCCATTAGGTTCATAAATATTGGGTTAAATATATAATATCAGCTATATGTGGATGGGTAGCCTGTATTATTGTTTTTACGTTATCCATTAGCGCCAATAATCAATTACAGGTTAAAAGCAAGCCAGGAGGACTTCGGTATGGATCAGACCAATCAGACTAGCATTAACTTACTAGAACCAGCGACCAGAGCATTTGTAGAAAATGCGAACAAACAGGGTGAAACTCCAATCTACGAGCTTTCACCAAAAGACGCCCGTAATGTTCTTTCCGATTTGCAGGCGGCTGAGGTAGCAAAATTACCCGCAGATGTTGAAGATCTCAATTTTCCGGTTGGTCCTGGGGGACAGGTTTCTGTCAGGATAATAAGGCCAAAGGGAAGTAAAGAAAACCTGCCAGCCGTGATGTATTTTCATGGCGGTGGCTGGGTGCTCGGGGGTAGAGATACACATGATCGATTAGTCAGGGAGATTTCAAACGGAGCCAATGCTGCAGTCGTATTTGTCAATTTTACGCCAGCTCCTGAAGCGAAATACCCTATTCAGATCGAAGAAGCATATGCAGCGACAAAATACATCGCAGAAAATGGGAAAGATCTAAACCTGGATCCCTCAAAGTTAGTCCTGGCTGGCGACAGTGTCGGTGGAAACATGGTAGCGGCTGTTCTCCTGCTAACAAATGAGAGGAGCGGCCCGAAAATAGCTTATCAGGTGCTGTTTTATCCTGTTACCGATACAAATTTCGATACGTCTTCATATAAGCAGTTTGCAACCGGTATCTGGCTCACCCGTGAGGCAATGAAATGGTTCTGGGATAATTATTTACCCGACGAAGAAGCGCGCAAGCAACCGACAGCATCACCATTACAGGCTTCGATTGACCAGCTAAAAGGACAACCACCAGCACTTATTATTACTGATGAGAATGATGTCCTTCGTGATGAGGGTGAGGCCTACGCTCATAAGCTTATCCAGGCAGGTGTCAATGTTACAGCCGTTCGATACCTTGGGACTATACACGATTTCGTAATGCTGAGTGCACTTGCAGGCACACCTGCAACTTGTAGTGCAATCGGCCTGGTGAATGAGACTCTTAAGAACATTTTTGGCAAATCGCAATAAGGCAGCCACTTCTTTAATCTACTTTTTTAATTTGCTTCAGGGTCATGTGCAGTCTTTCAGCTGATAATATTACCCCTTATGATTATTTATCATTTATAATGTGGTCTAAAAATAATAATCCTAGTCCTCATTTTAAATAATGCGACATTTTATGTGTAAATGTATGCTTCTCCCAAAATTCACCCAGTTCTCCTTATAATACTTTTTAATGATTTCATTTATGTCAAATATTCTCTTGTCATTTTCCAACAGTATTTTGTTGGGTTCCTATCTGGAACAGCTAGAGGGAAAAATAGTATTTGCAACCAATGCGAATTACTTTGGTAAAATTTTTTTGCCTTTGTGGACCTATGCCATGTAGCTCTGTCCAGTAGAAGAAATATCCTCGTTCCTATCTCTCTTAAAATCATTACTTGATTTTAAGTAAGAGTATGTATTCTGTTTAATTCCTAAATTATACCAATAAAATTCTCGATTTTCAGTGCAGAATCCTGTGATATTGATTTTAGCTTTGAACTACTTGTAAATTTAATAGGTTTCGAGCCTTTGATAGTCCAACATTTTGATTTATTTGAATCCACACAAAAATTGCTCTCATTTTGGGTGACAAATAAGGAGTTAGGGTTTAGCAATCTTTTTTTGAACTTCAGCTAGAAATTCGGTTGTAAGTGACTCATTTCGCCTTTTTGATCTAGGTCGACATGTTATTTTATTAAACCCTAAATTTTAATAATTTATCTCATTCCCGATTTTTTTAAAATAAGC
>DASXVB010000309.1:0-12542 GCA_036504475.1 Methanosarcina sp. | reverse complement strand
GCTTATTTTAAAGCCAATAATTATTTTTTTTTCAGTATCGATAGAAATTAGAGTTTTAAGGAAGCTCTTTCTTTGTTTTACTGTTTCTCTGAGAATAGTAGTAACTTGCATAAGAACTTGTAAACCCTGTTGCATCAATAGCATTTACTGCTATCTTTTCTTTATCAGAATAAAACATTTTTAGGTCGTGCACTATTAGTTAGTTGATGTTATTTCCAAAACACTTTTAGTGGCGTATCATACATTTTTTGTAATTCAGTAAGGTTAATAGCATGCTTGATGCACAAAACATAAGGCATTTCCGGCACTGGAAAATTAATCATGAAAACATCAACTGCATAATGATGGACGACCAACATTTAAGAAAGAGAAATTAAAATTAAACTGATAGTGTACAACATAAACAAAAAAGTTTTAAAAATCATTTACATCAAAATAAAAATTATTACAAAACCAAAAAATGAATAGACCGAAGGCCTCGAGGATAAAATAGTAGGATAAGCAGAACAGTTCAAAATCCTTATGGTTAAGGATTGGGTTTCAAACTATTCTGCCCAAACGCTCACATTAAAATTTTGACTTTTAGTTCTCAGATTCAAACTGTCCTTGGATCAGTAATTTCACCTGAGAGTGCCGAGGCTGCTGCGGTTGCGGGCGATGCAAGATATATAAAACCGCCTTTTCCCATTCTACCTTTGAAGTTTCGGTTTGCGGTTGAAACACAGACTTCTCCCTCCCCGAGTACTCCTTGGTGGGCGCCAAGACAGGGTCCGCAGCCAGGAGTTGCAAGCGTTACACCTGCTTTGAGCAAAGTTTTCATTGTTCCGTTCTCAATTGATGCAAGGAGAGTCGTGCGGGATGCAGGAATTACAATAGTCCTGACTGCAACCTTTTTTCCTTTAAGAATTGCTGCTGCAACCTCAAGGTCTTCAAGTCTGCCATTTGTGCACGTCCCTATAAAAACTTGATCTATGTGGGTGCCTTCAATCTCTCCCACAGGCTTCACGTTATCTACCTGGTGCGGGCAGGCTACCTGAGGCTCGATATCGTCAGCGGAGTAAGTAAATTCTTTTGCATAGACCGCATCCTGATCGGCATAAACCGGCTCATAGGAAGCAACCGCCCTATTCTTAAGGAACTCGAAGGTTTTCTCGTCCGGTGGCACAATCCCAGTTTTTGCTCCCATTTCGATCGCCATGTTGCAGAGAGTCATTCTGCCGGAAACCGACAGTTCAGAGATAGCCTGTCCATAAAATTCTACAGCCTTATAAGTGGCACCGTCAATTCCAGTCTTCCCTATCAGATAGAGAGTTAGATCTTTTGCATAAACCCCTTTCCCAAGCCTTCCTTCAACAGTAAACCTGAAACTCTCAGGTACCTTAAACCAGAGCTTACCTGTGGCAAAAATTTCAGCCATGTCCGTAGCTCCCACACCTGTTGCAAAAGCTCCGAAAGCTCCGTAGGTGCAGGAATGAGAGTCAGCCCCCACAACCAGTTTTCCAGGCAGAGCAAATCCTTTTTCGGGAAGCACCTGATGGCAGATTCCTTCCCCCAGCTCATAAAAATTCGGAATTCCCTGCTCCTTTACCCATTCCCTTATTTCTTTTTGCAAAGTAGCTGACGTCTCATTATTTGCAGGCGCAATATGGTCGAAAGGAATTATGATCCTAGAGGGATCCCATACCTTATTCATTTCCATTTCCTTAAAAGCGTTAACTGTAAGTACCGAGGTACCATCATGCGCCATTGCATAATCAATATCTGCCAGGACAAAATCATTTACTTTTGCTTCTGTTCCCGCTGCTCGGGAAAAAATCTTTTCACTAATTGTTCCCAAAGGTAAATCTCCTGTATGATAATCAAATATTATGAAGTATAAGAAATCCAGATTCCTGAACTCACTATAACGAAATTATTGTATATCTGACAATATTAGAGAGTAGAATCCGGTATTACAAATATAAATCATACTAATGAAAAAACTGTATCTATTTTTCTCAATTTATTCAGATATATAATTTAAATTTCTTTTTGAGAATATTGAGCTGGAGTGAACATCTTCTATTCTACGAAGGTAATTGATATTTAATATAAAAATGGGCCTTACAGAAATTATTATAAATAATTAATCTCCATTTATTTGAACTGAATAATATGATCTCGTTTTAAATATTCATTTTCAGTCTCTTGAAGCTGGTTTATATAGATCCTTTACAAAACGAAATAACTACTCTTTATTCAATTAATCGTAGAGCTGATGTAGATGCATGATTATTCTTTTCTACTACAGTAAACCTAATAATGAATTCTGTCCCATGACCCTTTTTCAGTTCAAGTTCTCCATCTAACTGGTCGACAAGGAAAGTTACGAGCTGAAGCCCCAGGCTATCAAGTTCTTTGATATCAAAGTTTTCAGAAATGCCCACACCGTTATCAGAAATTGTCAATATAAAACTGGTACTCTTATAGTCTTCACTTTTGCTTTCGTCTATGCTACTTCTATATTCTCCATTTTCATCTTTATGGAACTTGATTTGGATTTCTCCTTTATCTCTGTCGGAGAATGCATATTTGAGGGAATTGGAGATGAGCTCATTTATAATTATTCCTAACGGAACTGCTGTGTCCATGTCAAGTAATATGTTTTCTTCTAGATCCATATTTAAGCTGACATCAACATTACCGAGTTTGTAAGTCAAAAAAAGAGCATCAGCGAGTTCCTTAATATACAGAGAAAAGTTAAGTTTATCAAGCTCTTCACCTCTATATAATTCTTCATGGATAAGAGCCATTGATATCACGCGGTCCTGACTTTCTCTGAAGGCTTCCAAGACTTCCAATTCATTGATATTTTTTCTGTTTCTGAACTTTTCAGCTTGAAGGTCTAGTAGTGATGAGATTACCTGAAGATTATTCTTGATTCGATGGTGAATTTCCTTTTTACGGATAGTCTCTATATTAATGAGAGCTTCTTCAGCTTCTTTTCGCTTAGTGATGTCAGTGAACATACTCATCACGCCCGTAAACTTACCATCCTTATCAAAAAGGGGTTTAGTATTAATAAGCGCCCAGAGAGGGACACTATCTTTACGAATTAATTTCAATTCATAGCTTTCAAATACTCCTGGCATTCTTTTTTCCAGATTAAGTTTAACAATAGGCTTATATTCTTCACTGACGAAATCACATATTGGTCTGCCAATAACATCTTCTAAAGTGTATCCTAGCATATCTGTTATTTTTGGGTTAACGTAAGTAATTATGGCTTTGTTGTCAGCAGTGAGTATACCTTCATTTGCTGTCTCTACAATGTTGCGGTATCTCTCTTCACTTTCTTGAAGTCTTTCTTCTGCTTTTTTTTGCTCGGTGACATCAATATCCATCTCAAGGATCATGGGAGAACCATCAACATCAGTGAACGGCAAATTATAAGCATCATAAACGCTTCCGTCCGGACCGCTTACTTCCCAATGATGAGGTTGACCGGTTTCAAGTACCTTATGTGATTCGCAGGATTCACACGGCTGGGTAAATCCAAAATAATATTCATAACAGTGTCGACCACCTGGATCCCCGAATCTTTTACGGAATCTACGGTTGGCAAAAGCAACATGATAGTCAGATGTTAATAAGATTATCATTGCCGGCAGAGTATCCAGCAAATTATAAAGACGTTGACGCTCATTTATTGTTTCCTGATTCCGCTTTTCCAGTTCCTCACTTGTTTTTTTAAGCTTTTCTTCAGCCTTTTTGCACTGGGTAATATCAGAGTGCATGCTCATATTGCCTATATGCTTTCCCTGTGTGTCAAAAAGTGGCGTAGAGCTCACAAGCGACCAGACAATGCTGCCATCCTTGCGGCGGAACTTCATTTCGTATTCATTTTCTTTGATGCTTTTCTGTTGGGATTTTATCCTGGTAAGTGAACTTTCCCCATTATCTTTATTGACAAAGTCACAGGCTGATTTTCCTATCATTTCCTCTGTTGTGTATCCGAACATTTCCGCCATTCTTCGATTAACAAAAGTCGTAACTGCTTCAAGGTCGGTAATCCAGATGCCTTCGTTTGCTGTCTCTACAATGCTGCGGTACTTTTCCTCACATTTCCACAGCTTTTCTTCAAGTCCCTTATAGTCACTTATATCAAATCCATAAATATTGACGCATCCTTCTTCCAGTGAGGGATGAAAATTGATCAGATATACTCTTTTTCCAACTCTAATTTCCTTTCTTTCTGGACTATTCTGAGAAATTGTTTTTAGCACTAAATCTCCGATAGAAGAAGGCAGTTCTCCTCCTATTTTCGTTCCCCACTCTTGCAATAAGAGTTCACCAGCTTCATTTGAGAAAATGACGGTATTATCCTTATCGACACTAAGCAAAGGATTCGGATTATTTGCTAGAAGTTTTTCAATTTTTGATTTCATATTCCCTTCAGACTCCTCTCTATACTGATTATATGCCTACTGTCGATGATTCATTAACGTTAAAGTGTCTACTAAAACTATATAAATATATAATATTGTTTAGATATTATATATTTTACTCCACTCCGAATTAAGATAATATTTATTGCAAGAGCCCTTCAAGTTTGATTGTTTACCTGCTTAGGTAAATGCAATAAGTAGATTCTCAAACAGTATTAATTTTTTATAATTTGGGGCAATAAGTATACTTAGTTAAGATCTATTTTAGAAAAAATTGGTAATTGATATATTAAGTAAATGAAAAAGTAATAGAAAATAATTTTCATTAAATTAAGAATTATTGTAGAGCTATAACTCAATGTTCTTTCAAAGTTTTACAAAAATCAGAAGAGAGTAAAAGAATATAGGCCTTTATGCATATTCGTCGTAAACTACTATTTCTTCAAGAGATTTTCTTGGTCTGGCAGCAGGCGATTCGGCTGGGATTCCCACAGTCAGTAAAGCAACGACTTTCTTGTCCTGCGGAATTTTAAGTAATTTTTTAACTTCGTCTTCGCTGAAAGCGCCAATCCAACAGGTGCCCAGCCCTAGCTCGACAGCCTCCAGGACGATATGTTCAAGGGCGATAGCAAGGTCGACTTGGTGCCACTTTTGGGCGGAATCCCCGATGCCTAAAATAACGTGTGAGGCAGTACCTACGAATGCTTGATTATTACAAGCAGTAACAAGCTGTTTTTTTACTTCCTCATCCTCGACAACAATAAACTTCCAGTTCTGCCTATTTGCGGCCGATGGCGCAAGCCTTGCAGCCTCAAGTAGTTTATCGAGCTTATCCTTTGGTATGCGCTCGTCTCTGTAAGTCCTTATACTTCTCCTATCCTTGATTGTGTCAAATACACTCATGTTAGTCTCACCTGTGGTCAGAAGGTAATTGGTTATTTATAGAATATCACTCTAACTATTCAGGTAGTTTATAAAGACTAGCTGAATAGTTACTTACCAAGAATCCTTCTTTTTCTTATACCCTCTTGCTTCTCAATTTTATCTATTGCTCTCTCTAATTTCCGTACCTTCTTAGCGTCATGTATCCATAGCTTATCATTATCGATCTTTGCGGTAAGAAATATCAAACTCCATATTAATGTAATAACTGCAAAAATAAGGAGATAAATACCAGATTTGTTTACATCTATAGTTCCCAGTAAGTGAAGGATCAACAATGTTGCAGAGAAAAACAATAGGAAAACTCTGTATAAAAAAGGCCTGATATCCTTCTTTCCTTCTATTTTGTTACCTGTGTAAATATTACCTTTTAACTCACCGGTTCCAAATGGAAATAACCACTTAATCCCGGAAGCCGTACAGGAATCTTCGAGTAGGTGTAAGAATTGACCAGATATCAAACCTAAAAATAAGAAACCTATAAGATTAGCATTTATTCCATGAAAAATGAAATAGCCAACTATTGTTGTCAACAAAGTGAGTACAAAGGAGCTTATGAATACTCCAATAGGTGAATGCATTATGCCTCTATGCTGCTCCTCTACAACGTATTGAAGGTTCATTTTTTCTTTTAAATTAAAGAAACTGAACGAAAAAACTATCAACTTATGAAGAGGAACCATAATGTAATAAATTATCTTGAAATCATAGTGTAATTTGGGCTTTTCGTCACTATCTACATCAGGCATAAGCGAGCCTATGACAGCAGCCACAAGTAAACAGAAGGCATATACAGGGTGCGAACTCTCTGAAAATATCAGTGGAATCGTAAATGGAAATACTGTTCCAAATGTTATAGAAACGTGATCTCTCCCCAACATACAAGAAATATACACCGTGAACTATTTTAATTTATTTAATGTTTTCTTAGAAAAATCTCAAATGAATGTTCTGAGATAGAATATTCCCCAATGGAAAAGTGGTTATTCGTCAAGCAAAAAACTAAAAGTAGATTAGACTATTTCCGGCGCGCTCAATATGATCGATGAAAATCCATTATAGGCATAATAAGAAAGACAATATATCTCATCAAACCTTCAGGTAAAAATCCTTACGCGATGTTCCTGATAATGGAACGCGCGAAAGATATTTTTGGATGAAAAGGGTCCAGGATATATCTAAAGATAAAAAAGTCTGCAACTTTTTTAGATTATTCCGTTCTTCTCTAGAAAGTCTTCAAGAGGCACGGAGTGAGTCTGGAAGCCACATATTTTGTAGGGATCAGCGCCCATGGAAAGGGCTACGAACTGGGCAATATTCATGTGCACCATATCATATTTTACGCCAAACTCTTTTTCGATAACTGGCTGATAACGGTCGTACTGAATATGGCAGTTCGGGCACATATGAATCATCAGCTCCACGCCTGCTTTTTGAAGGCTGTCGAGTTTTGTCTTTGTCACCTGAAGTGAGGTTTTTTTGTTAAGGTGAAGCTGAGAAAAGCCCATCCCGCAGGTTAGAGTGCGGTCTTCGTACCAGCGCAGAGGCTCAGCTCCGCAGGCTGCGGCTATTGTATCTATCAACTGAGGATTTTCAGGGCTTCCGAGGACATCGAGATACTTAACTTTATAGTAATGGCAGGCATGATGAGCTGCAGCTTTGACCCCTGAGAAATCAAACTTCTTCTGCTCCTGGATCTCATTGACCTTGCTTAAAAGAATCTCTACTGCATGGTAGAAGTTTGTCTTCGGATTCATATCGTCTTTTTCATAAACAAGGTCTTCAAGGCCCTGTTCCCGGAAGATAGAGTTGACTTTTTCCCGGACTTCAGTATTGGTATTAAGGACTTCACAGGCTTCCTTGTTTATGGCGTAACAGGTTGAACAGAGACAGGTTATATTGGGGTAGCCGCATCTTTTTGCAACAGCGAAGTTCCGGGCTGCAATGGCTGTTGTTGTCAGTCCTTCAAAGATGTCAGTATAATGTCCTATTCCTGTGCAGCAAGACTGCTCATCGTTTATACAGTAATCTATTCCAAGCCTGTCAAATACGTAACGAGTGGAGGTCTCCACCCCAGGATACTCCTGCCCGACCATGCAGCTTTTAAACAATAAAAGCTGGCTGTCCGGGATGTTCTCTATCGTTTTCAAAGCCGAACTCTCCATTCGTGTCTTCTTTATTCACACAATGATTATTCAGGAGATGACGCAAATGCTTTTCCTGTATCTTTTCTTTGATCCATTTTTCCCTTTCAAAGTACCCTGTGCCCTCAAGAATGGCCTGAACTTCTCCATGGGTATTCCTTATATCCTTCGAACTGAGTCCTAGTTCTACACGGATTGATTCAAGGTTCTTTTTGAATTTGATCCAGCGTTCGCCGAGATCCCTTTCCATATTTTTGACTCCAGCGCCTGGAACCTTGCTGGCCCCATTGATTGCGAGATATTCCCCTATCTCAACAAAGTATCCAAGTCTCTCGACCCCTATACCTTCGTTGATAGCCATCTGCCGGAGTACCTGCACTATTGTTACAGGGCTGTTATTTCTGGGACAGCGCACGTTACAGGAATAGCAGTAGAAACAGGACCAGATCATTTCGGACTTGAGTATACTGTGATCATTTTCCAGCACTTTTTTCACAATCTGACGCGGGCTGTAATCCGTAAAGCGAGCTGCAGGACAGGAAGCCGTGCAGGCTCCGCACTGAATGCAACGGTCAAGCCCCAGAGAAGCAGGCGTCCGGATGCTTTTCTTTGCGGTTTCTGCAAGATTTTTACATTCCGGAGTATCATATTCGTTTATGTAAGGTATCATCAGATCATTTCTCCTTCCCGGGCAAGGCTGGTAAAAGTTCCTGCGAGCCCTTTTGTGTTTGGAACATAGGCTTTCTTGAAATAGAGCCGGTTCCCTAAATCTCCCATTTCTCTTTTCAATTTCTCAAAATGACTGGCAGTTAAAGGATATATTACTTCGGCTTTCGGGCTGTCAGGGGGATCTTCTAAAAAGAGTATAGAAGACGCCCCATGTTTAAAAGCGTGAAGCAGCAGATCTTTATCCAACACCAGGCTTGTGGGTATCTTGATTAACTTTACATTTGAGGGATATGTAAGCGCACTGTTGCCGATGTTATCGCAGGTAAGGAATGCAACCCCGCTGTTTACAAAGCCCAGCATATCTCCCTCTTTAAGTTCTCCCTCTATTTCGGCCTTTAGCTGATTTTTCGTGAAGCCTGCAATCTGAATAGCTCCATTTTGACAGAGTTCAGTGCAGTATCCGCAGCCTATGCAGACCAATGGGTCTACGACAATCCTGCCGTTCTCCTTTAAAGAAATAGCATTAAAAGGACACTTCAGACATTCCTCACATTTTGTACAAAGTAAAGGGTTGAAAGTAGGAATTTCGTTTGCCAATGTCTTTGGACTGTCTGTAATAAAAGCCCTTCCTCTCGCAGATGCAAGCCCTGCTTGAGCAATGGTATCCGTAATATCTTTAGGGCTCTGAGCAGTGCCACAGACAAAGATTCCTTCAATTGAACTGTCTACAGGTTTCAGTTTTGCGTGTTTCTCCTTAATAAAGCCACTTTCACCCTGGCTCAGGTTCAATACACCTGAAATTTTTCGAGTTCCCTTGGAAGGAACCATGGCGACTGAGAGTACAACGAGATCTGCAGGAAGTTCCTTTATCTTCTGGTCCAAGGTGTCCTCAATTCTTACAATGAGGCTCTTATCTGGCTTTTCCACAATTTCGGCCGGCCTTCCCCTAACAAATCTGACTCCCAGGTCCTGTACTGCCCTATAATAATTCTCGTAAAAGCCAAGGGCCCGCAGATCGACATAGCATATTGTGACTTCAGTATCTGGATACTTTCTCTTAATAAGGCTCGAGTGTTTCAGAGCTGCCATGCAGCAGTATCTGGAACAATAGCGATTTCCACCTTCTTTTTCGTCCCTTGAACCCACGCACTGGATCATAACTATATGTTTAGGTGTTCCAGTGTCATTGGAGCGATCAAATGAATTTTCCGAAGTATTCCCACTTTCACAAGTACCTCTTGAAGCCTTAATAATCTCAGAAGCATTACTTAAATCAGAAGGCCTGATCAAGGCCCCTTTTGTAGGACCGTTGATTCCAAGCATTCTAGCAAGTTCCATTTGTGTCAGTACGTTTTTGAAAATCCCATATCCGTACTGGGGCTTTTGGGATGCATCATATTCCTCAAAACCTGTAGCAACGATGACTGCACCAACGTTGAGGTCAACGATTTCTTCTTTCTGCGAAAAATCAATTGCTCCGGATTTACAAACGTCCACACATTTTCCGCATGGTTCACCATTAAACTGCAGACAGTGATCAGGGTCTATACAGTAAGTCTTAGGAACTGCCTGGGAAAAACTCAGGGAAATTGCTTTTTTGTCCATAGATCCGCAGTTGAATTCATTTTCAACCATGACAGGACATGCATGGCTGCATCGTCCACAGCCTGTACAATTATCATGCACATATCTCGGTTTTTTCCTCAACCTGACTGTAAAGTTGCCTGCACTTCCACTTAAGCTTTCCACCTCAGTCCAGGTAAAAAGAGTTATCTTCGGATTTACGACTACTTCATTCATCAATGGGCTTAATGAACACATCGCACATTCTTCTGCAAGCTTGTCAGGAGAAAACACTTTGCCTATTTTTGCCATATTTCCACCTATACTGGAATCTTTTTCAACAAAATAGGTGGAAGTTCCATTGTCAGCAAGACTTAATGCTGCAGTAATTCCTGCTATTCCTCCCCCTATAACAAGTACCTGTGGAATGATATCTACTTTTATTTCTCCCAGAGGCTCGCTATTTTCCAAGCGTCGGAGTTTTCCCCTAATAAGAGAAAGAGATTTTTCCGTAGCTTCAATTTTATCTGGATGAACCCATGCACAGTGTTCTCTGAGGTTTGCAATCTCTAGCATTGCTCCGTTAAGTCCTGCCTCCTGGATACACTTTTTAAATAGAGTACCATGTTTGGAAGGAGTACATGAGCCTATAACTATTCTGTCAAGATTCCCTTCTGAAATTTTATTTTTGATAAGGGTCTGTCCCTCTCTAGAACAGAGATACTCGTAATCGAAGACCGGGATCCCTTCTGCCTTAAGGGTTTTCTTAAGAAAATTAATATCAATATGTTCGGAAATATTCCCACTGCAATGGCAGATAAATACAGCGGTTTTATCCAGGGCAGCGTTCATTATACTAAGTTTTTGGGGGATTCGTATTTAATACTTGCCAGAATTAAGATATAAATTAACCCAAAAATGAAAGAATTTTAATTATACATGCCAAAAACGGATAATTTATCAGAAAAAAGTAAACTTCAAATTATCGTTTGATTTATTCGTACTACAATTATATCTCCTGATAAAAGGAAAACATAATAAAAATGTGCTTATACTATATAAACATATATGGGGTCTGCAGGGGTCGGGAATGAGGTTCTCTAATTATATCTAAAAAATCCAGATCTAATTTGACAATTGTTTTTTGTGAGGTATCTCCCATATGTATTCTTAACTCCGATTAGTTCTATGCTATTCTATCAATCAATCCAACCTAAGAAAATAGGTACGTCCGTATATAGTGAAAAAAGAGGTAAGTTTTTAAATTTAATTTCTAATTTGATAGCCTCGAAATATAAGACAGACTTAACGAAAAAAATAATAACTTTTTAAATCAAAATGCTAATTTGAGAACCTCGGAATAAAACTTGCCCTTAATTCTAGATATCTAAAACTTTAAGTGTATAAAAATATAAAATGTAATAGTATCAAAAAGTTTTTATAAGCATATAATTATATATATAAGGAAAGTATTATTATTTAAATAAACTGAGAAAAACCGATTTTGTGAGATACTCCCACATATACAAAACTCATATAAATAGACATATATTTAATGAAGACAATAAAAGGCGGAAATAGTCTATTTACAATATATTTCTATTAACCCAATAATACTGGATGAAAAAAGATATCAAAAGAGATCATAAACTGTTCTTTCGGTATTTTTCGGTATAAATGGTAGATGATAGTTGTGGCAGATAATGAATTTACATCCGAGGACAACGAATTTAAGATGGGAGAGGTTGAATACGAGATGGTAGAACTTTTAAGAAGACTTAATATCAACAGACCAGTAGCTCTGACCCTCGCATGCCTCTCCAAAGGAGAAGAAATTTCGTCCCAATGTATTGAAATGGTATCAGGTTTAAGGCAGCCTGAAGTTAGCATTGCAATGCGGTATCTTCGCGAAAATGATTGGGTAAACATGCGAGAAGAAAAGAAGAATCAGGGTAAAGGCCGACCAGTAAAATTGTATAAACTAACAGTTCAGATGGAAACAATCATTAATGCAATAGAAGAAGACATAATGGCTGAAAGTAAGGCTGTGCTCCAGAACATAGAACGCTTAAAGAACCTTTCCTGAAATCAATTTAAAAGTTAAGGCATTACAAATTTCCATAAGTTTTCTTCAAACCCTTCTAAAATCTAATTATGATATTGAAATCTGGGTTTTATAACCCGGATAAGACTTCTTATATATTATAGTGAGGATTGAATCCTTTAACAGTATTTCAGCACCCTTTTATAATTTATACTATCATTGTTTTCCATTCCTAAACGTCTCTTTTTTCGTCCGAGTCCTAATTTCAAAAAAGGCAAAAAACAGGGGACATTTTGGATGCAGGAGATCAGCAAGATATAATATACAAAATGACATAGGGAGAAATATCTCAATAAAGAGAAAGGAGATATTTCGTAAACATAAAAAACTTTCAAATTAAGAGAGTACTCTAAATTTTCCTTACAGCCTGATTACTTTAGAGAACTGAAGGCAGAAAATATCCAAGCTCATTTCAAGCCTTCCGAAAAATGGGTTGCGTACGTGAGTTATTGATCAATTCTGAAAAAGCAAGTACATTCATCTTATTTGATAATAATGTAGAAAGAGTCTTATGTGCACGTTTTCAATAACTCAGACCCACTACCTAAAAATGGAGTACTCCTTTTTTAATGTTAAATTTTAGGCCCAGTCGAATATTTAAACAATCTAACGCCCTAATAATATAAAGTAGAATTCAGGTCCAAAGTAACCAGAATTTAAAACAAAATTTGAATTAAAAAACAGTCTTGTTTA
>DASXVB010000308.1:0-4079 GCA_036504475.1 Methanosarcina sp. | reverse complement strand
GAAAGTCACTATAAGCAAAGATGGTCCCTATCTTGTGACTGGTGGAGTTCCCCTAATCAATTCTGAGATTTGCAATGATGAAGAGGGTTATTGCAGTACCTGGAAAGATGTCAAAAAATATCCCATTATGGAACAGTATGCTCTATGTCGTTGTGGAAACTCAGGGAATAAACCGTTCTGTGATGGAACACATGTTAAAATTCACTTTATTGGAACCGAGGCAGGAGATTATAAGCCTTTTAACAACGGTGCGAATGTCATCCATGGTTCTTCTTTAACTTTAAAAGATAATGAGCATCTTTGTGTTCACGCCAGATTCTGCATGAGGGCTGGAGGAATATGGAGTCTTGTCCATCATTCAGGAAATAAGGAGGCTCGTGAAACTGCCATTGATGAAGCTTGCAATTGCCCTTCTGGTCGATTAGTTATCATAGACAATGCTACGGAAAAAGCTATAGAGCCTGAATTTGAGAAGTCAATTGTCATCATTGAATATCCTCCTCGCGGAGAGCATGGTCCTTTGTGGGTTCGCGGTGGAATTCCAGTGGTATCTACCAGTGGAAAACAGTATGAGATCCGGAATCGTGTCACTCTTTGTAGGTGCGGTAAATCGCGGAACAAACCTTTCTGTGATGGAAGTCACATAGGGATCTGAAAAATGGAATAGAATTGTTGAAAACAAAATATAGAAAAGAGGCAAAGAATATGAGTAAGTATAAAGAGAATGTAGGACCTTGTGATGCTCTAACACCTGATAATGCTGCATTATTGCTGATCGATCACCAAGTAGGTCTCATGCAGCTAGTAAGAGATATGATGCCGGAAGAGTTCAAGAATAATGTCATTGGTCTTGCCAAGACGGCAAAGAATTTTAATCTTCCTGTAATTCTTACCACAAGCGTGGATTGGGGACCCAATGGTCCGATTCTTCCGGAGTTGCAGATATTGTTTCCTGATGTAGAAGTCATTCGCCGTCCTGGCGTTATCAATGCTTGGCGCTGGCCAGATTTCAGGAAGGCTGTAGATGACACTGGGAGAAAAAAACTGATAATTGCTGGAATAAGTGATTCAACATGCTTACAATTTCCATCGCTAGATGCCATTCTAGAAGGTTATGATGTTCATGCGGTCATTGACGCTAGTGGAGCAGTGAGTATTCTGGAACGTGAAGCTACCATAGCTACTCTTGCCCAGGCTGGAGTGAAGGTTCGAAATTGGTGGTCAGTTGGAGCAGAATTACAGGCTGATTGGCGTATAGATGAAGCAAAAGGGTGGTCTTATGCGATGGTATTTAGAGAGCATCTGCCTAGCTGGGGTCACTTACTCGATACTTCGACGGCATATGGCACTGGAAAGATGGTTCCCCCTGAGAAAAAAGGGTAATAATATAATTAAGTGCATCAAACCCCTTATTATTTTTCTTTAGCACTTTAAGCGGTTCCGTTGCAAAAAATATCTGCTAAGGGTATGATAAAATTAAAAGGAAATCAAAAGTAGTAATATTTATCGTTGGGCAAAAAGAAGAACAAGGGAGGGACAAAATTCTTCCGGTCTTTTCAATAATTTAAGCTTTTTAATATACATTTTGTAATAAATTTGATTGAATGATCGTTTTTCACACATTGGGGGCGTTTTTGTCGTTTTTAGGAATTCGAGGGAGGTGGCCGTTTTAGGGAATTCGCGTTTTTGGGTTGATCGTTGTTGGGGGATTTTCACAAGCTTAACATTTCCGGAAATAAATTATTGAAAAGACCAAATATTCTATTTTTATTTCATTTTTAAATAATTACTTGTGTATTGCAAAATACTGGTAATTTTCTGCAGTACATCTGCATAGATCCTGGAGCAAAATAGCCAGGCCAAAAAGAAAAACAGAAATAAGAGAATGAATAAAAAGGAAAAAGAAAAGTGAATTAATCGTTTTCTATTTCATTAATCGGTTCGGTTTCGTCTTTAACTCGATACACAACATCGCCTAGATATCCATCTTCCCCAACTTTCTGGATTCCATCACTACTTATGACATAATTATCAGCTTCATAAATGTCTATAGCATCGTTCCTAATAGCTTCAATTGCCTCAATAATTGTGATAGATTCATTTCACTATCTTTTCTGGACTCCGCTTAGTTTGGCAATGAGATGACACCATTCGAGTTCGGACTCTCCGACTTCGATAACTTCGCCATCCTTTACTACTACCATTGTTTTTCCCATTATTTCCATTCTATGAGGCATGCTTACACCTTCAATTGTTGGCACTTTTAGCTTTGGCTTCTTACATCAGAATCAAAGTCAAATCTGGATTTTTTTTCTTCTTGGAGAATATTTTCTGCATGAATCTGCAGTGGTGAATATTGGAGTGAAGAATAGATTTCTTTTAAGCCCTGTAGGATTTTTAATCCTTTATCAGTAATCATATAATCACCCCTTTCATGCATCTGCAGAATTAAACCGCTGTCTAAAAGTCTCTGTAGGTGAAAAAGCAAGTTTCCTCCTCTAAGGCTTGTCAGTTCGGAAAAAGCAGAAAAACTTTTCATTTCAAATGCAACTGCCCTTAGAATTTCCAGACGATGGTTATTTGAGACAGGCTCCAAAATCTCGCTCATAATAGTGTCAGTTTTAATGGATGAAATATCGAATTTGTATTCTTGGTTATCTGAGTAAATCCGCATAGAACGCATAAGGTTGACCTGTTTAATGAAGAGGCTCGAAACTTCGGAAAAACACTGCTCGCATTTACTGAAAGGCGCTCCACATCTCAATTCATCCAGCTTTTTTCTATTATTCGAAATTAGAGTATCATCAACTTTGCCCTGTTTAATGAGTTCTGCATTCTGCTGCAGGAGAGACGTAAATGCAGAAGTACAATTTATCTTTTCAGGGCACTTTTTTACCATATTACGTTCAAGTCCAATCTCTATATCTTCGAAGAGGTGATTAAGAAGGGTATTCGAATACTCGCGTCTCGAGCTTTCAAGGGCAGCTTCAAAGTAAAGTTTGTTCGAAGATTCAATTATTTTCTTGATATCGTTGTGTATCTCGGAAAGTTTTTCCCTAACAGCCTTCATTTCCTCCATTCTCTGATCCTCTGATATTACTGGGCTTGTAGTAGATTTTTTCCTTATCTCACTTCCAACTTTCATACTTGAATTCCACCAATTTTTTCATTTATTTTTAGAGCCTTAACATTATTTTTTTGTATCTGTTTTTAACTCTTAGGGTCATATCAACGTATTTAGTATATTTTAATGCCGATTAAGTATATAATCATAACTAACCATTATTAACATACAAGTGGCGCCCAGGATTGAAAGAAAGGAGGTGAGTTCATGGTAAAGTGCGGAATTTGTGGAGGAGAGGCCCCAAGACAGCCAGGTATTACAGATGAAGGAACATGTGATATCTGCGGTAAGAAAGTTATGCTTGCGGAAGATTGCTTGCAGAAGAAAGAGAAGAAAGAGTGAAATAAATTTGGTAATTACCTTATTTGCATAAAATCGTAAAAGTAAAAAATATGAAGCAATCCTTTACTTTGCAAAAGCAAAGTAAAGATTGTCTTTTCTTTTCCTAGTGTAAATAAAGTCTATTTTTTCATTACTTTGTAAATTAAACTTTTCATTTCACTTTATATAAAACAGAGTTTCGTTTTATACAAATTATTCTTCATGAATTGATTCGTACAGTTTTTTCCTCTCCGGTGGCATGGACTCTATATATTTTCTTGCCTCCTCTGGAGATACCGCTTTAAGAGTTCCATCTGGTTTCTGTATAACCACACCACTTTCAGTGAGCATCTTATAACGTGCTTTCCTTACTTCTTTGTCAGGGTGGCAGACAAAATGGCAGTTGGAACATGTATACTCCATTCTATTCCCAGGGATAAGGCATATAAAAAATCCGCCTTTGATTTTAGGTCTATCTAGGTACGCTTCTATAGTACTGGGCAGCGCAGCAATAAAATCTTCATCTTTTTTGGGAATTTCAAAGCGCGCAGGAGACCAGGTGGACCATTTTCCCGAGGCATTCAGACCTGTAAGCCCTCCGCAGACAAGGAAGCAACGGCTATTGCTCCTTCTC
>DASXVB010000307.1:0-3521 GCA_036504475.1 Methanosarcina sp. | reverse complement strand
GATGCCTGTAGCTGCAGAAAGGAAGTTTTGGACTGTAAAACCGGCCATCTGAGTAAGATAACTTGCTGTTGTTTCGCCGCTGTAGACCTGCCAGTTTGTATTGGTGACAAAACTAACAGCAGTGTTGATTGCAGTGAAAAGATCAAAAGCCCCGAATTTTTCTGGGTTGAAAGGAAGAAAACCTTGAAGAAGAAGCAGTGCAAAGAGAATTACAAAACCTATACCATTGAAAATGAGCATATCGCGGGCGTAGCCCTTCCAACTATTTTCTGTATCTGGATCGGTCTCAATTAATCTATAGATTGTTTTTTCTATACGACCTGTAAATCCTTGGGATAATTCTCCGGAAAAAACCCGGATAAAAAAGCTACTGAAAGGTAGTGCAACCCCGGTAACAATGACCAAAAAGAGGAGGAGCATTAAGCCTTCTATGGTTGTATTTTCTGTTATCATTTGGTTCACGACTGTTTTTACTTAGTTTGAAACAAGAACCACTTTTGGTTCATAGTTGCTGTACTTAGTTTGAAACAAGAACCTTTATAGGTATACTGTTGTTGAATTTAGTTTGAAGCAAAAACAATTTTACAGTTACTGCTATTGAATTCAACTTGAAACAAGAACCTTTTCTCGGATAGATAACAAATGGAGTGCATAATGCAATAGGGTTATAAATACTTAATCTATATTTGAAGAAATTAAATATATAGACAACTAAAAAAGAAATATATTCGTATAAATCACATAGAAATAAATTCAACACAGAAAAAAAATCTATTTTTTGGGGAATTAAAAAAAGACTATGAATGCTTTAAATTTAAAAACTCTCTTCACAGACAGAAAGACAAGGAAAAATGGGTTCGGTTGCAAAAAATCCTAATATTGAAGCAAAACTTTAGTTTCACATCAAAGAACATAAAAATGGATGTGAAATTAGAATACATAGGCTTTTTGTAAATGTAGAAATCCTCAATATTCAGGTGAAAAACAAAGTTAATAAGAATTTTTATTGTGTTTGATTTTATACATTGAGTGCATAATATGAATTTAAACGAAACATTGCCTATTATCCAATTGTAAAATGATGTGAATTTTAAGACAGCTTCTAAGTAATAATGGTATTATTTCAAATAAATCAGTTTATCAATATTTATATTCCAAGTGATATCTATGAAAATACGCAAAAGCAAACCCGAAGAAAATTTGGGAATTCTGTTTGGATGTATACTTTTTTTTATTGTTATGGCTTTGATTCTTGAGATAAGTTCTGTATTAAATATTTCAAATCAAGTAATTGTTTGGATTACAGTTGGTCTTGCCGCTCTAATGGTAACGATAGGGCATTATATAGTCTCAAAAAAAGTAATTGATAAAAAAAGAGAACTGAAGATATAATGGTCATAAAAGGAAATCTGATAGGCTATTTTTTATGGCTAATTATACTAATAATTGCAAACTTATTAAGTATTGAAATTAGTACAATTGTAATGCTAGTAGGAGGTTATGCTACAATACTTTTGGTTTTGATATTTATGAATCATAGAGCTATTAAGAATAATTTTTAAACCCTTATTATTTGAGCCTATCCCAAAACTCGAATTTGCTTCTTGGATTTTGTATTTAGAATAATCAATCAAGTTCATGATTATGAAAAAATTCTGAAAACCACCAATGATTAAGAACAAAGGAGGCTTTTGGGATAGGCTTATTTTTAAACGGCTTTTTTCCTGCAGGGATTTTAACTCATTACTTTTTGAGTCTGTTAATATCAGGACTTTGACATGGATCTCTGGCAGTGTATCAAAAGTTATGTAATATATGATTTTCTGTGACTATGAGTCTGTGTTTTTTTATGCAAAATGTTAATGTTCATGTCCACAGACCTCCTGCAGTAAATTTGATTTGAATCTTCTGCCATATTTGTAAAAACAAATCAACATCTATAGTTTAGAGGCCAAATACTGCAACTGTAGATGAGTACAAAATGTTATTTTTTGCAGCAATTATAGGCGTTACTGTATGTCTGAAATATATGTTTATAAATGGGATGATATCCGAAAATATGTTTCTAAAAAAGTAAGATATCTGTGAATATCATAACAAAAAATCGGATTCAACAATCACATTTTTTCATAGGCTTTACCTTAAAACCTAGACATAAAGATAGGACAAATTTTACAGAAACTTATTCATGATTTCAATTTTTATTAAATCTATTGCGATTTATGTTTTTACCTTTTCATCAAAAATATGTTTTTAATATGTGAATCATGTTTTTACTCATATGGAACAAAATAAGATGACATATCCTGATCACATAAATTTCCCTGGATATACATATTTTCCAGAAAGGAATGATTACACAGAATTTGAATTATTTTGTGCGTTTCTTTTTACTGCTAGACTGGAAACTCATACTCATAATGCGCGTGATTTTAGCTCACCGATTCATAACAAATGTATGGCAGTTATAATTTGTTACAACGAAGTATTAAACCAAATTCAAAAATTTAATGAAGAAACCGAAGAAACAAAGAAAATAGGATTTTCAAGTGGTATTCAAAATATGTTATTATTAACAAGATACGAAACATATCTAAATTCAATCTACAGCTTATGTGAAACTCTTAGCTTTTTAGTATCGTGTTTTTATCCAAATGGCACTCTAAGTAATAAATTCGACAAACAGAAAAAGCAGTTTCTAACCGACAAAGAGAAACTTGATATACTTTATTCCAAAATATTAAAAAAAACAGACTGGTATGACGAGGTTCACGCTATAAGATCTGAAACAACTCATTTTTTATCCGGTTTCATATTCATTTCTAACTTAAATGAACCAGGATTCTTAGCCAAGGAAACGTATAATCAAAGGAAAGGTGCTCCCAAAGAAATTAATATAGAAAGTATTGAAAGTCATGTGAAATCTATCCAAACCGGCGTTTATTCATTTTTAAATGATTACTCTCATCATTTCATGAAATTAAAACTTAATAAACATGAACCACTTGGACAAATTTGCTTACGAACGGATGAAGGAAGAACCGGTTTTCGTTCACTTACATTGAGTGATTGTTTAAATAAAAGGCCAAAAAAATGTATAGCAATCGAATTTGATTGTCCTCATAGACAAAAATGTAAATGTGAACCGATTTTAAGAAATCAATCGATACAGTCTGATTCTTCAGGACATTGAATTACAATAAAGAGAATAATTTATAAAGTCCTTACCCTCGCGGTTATTTCTGTAAATTTACTCTACAATTTATGCACAGGTTTTATTGTAAAACCTATGCATTAATAAAAAATGACACATTGTAATTTATTTTAGTACATATGGTTTCACGTTAAGGTACATAGGAACAAAATCGGTTTTCTTGTTTTTCTCTGCAACTTTAAAGTCAAATTTTTCATAGAAACCAATTGACTCTAATTTGGAATCTACCAAGAGATATCTGCAGCCTATATTCTCACAAATAGATACCGTTTGAGCCAAAATAATTTTCATTAAAAAAGTTCCTATT
>DASXVB010000306.1:0-3504 GCA_036504475.1 Methanosarcina sp. | reverse complement strand
CTGTGCATGTACCACACTGCATGCAGGAAAGTACGTCAATCCCTGCAGCCTTTAACACTTTTGACAATTCTTCACTCATACAGGTTCACTGTCTGATTAGTCGTTTCGTCCTTTTTAAAAAAGAAAAGTAACAAAAATGATGAGATAAAGAGTAACTCCGTGGCTAAGAGCTGTTTCTGAAGCTTCACAATATACAAGCTTCTTCCTGACAAGTTCCCTCGTAGTCCGAACAAATTCTCTCGTAGTAAGCCATTTTTCAGATTCTTCACTGGCCAGCTCTGTTCTGACAGATTTTCCTCATGCTGATTATTACCTTCATAATATTTAATATAAACTAAATCTGTTTGAGATTGATAGCAGGAGTAAAGAATTTGGGTTAAGATTGAAAATTATGTTATCATATATACTTTTACGGATAATCATTAATAATTTAATATATACCTCAGGCAGAGGTTTTTGTTTTTTAAACTCCATAAAACCTCTGTCTAAAGGAATATTATCTTTAGTAGGATATAAAAATTAGTGCTTTATATAAAATAAGCTTTTCGAAATCATGTTTATCTATACCATATTCAGACTCTTTCCTTTGATGATCTTTTCCTGTATATTGTCTATTTTACAATATATTATTAAGAAAAGTTTATTCCAAGATCTTTAAGTCCATTGAGTCTTGCAAGGTTGATCAGCAATGGTGTAAGCGATTCCATAGTGTTTGCCTGTTTAAGAGGACCTCCATCCAAGGGTTTCAGACATCCCATATGCTCTGTAAGCTTAATTACCAACTTCTTTGATTCTGCATCATCACCGCATACTAATGCATGATGTACAGCTTTGCACTTGGCAATATCTTTCAATTTTTTTGCGGGGATATTTTGGAAGGCCGCAACAACTTTTGTTGAAGCTGGAACATTTTTCTGTATTGCAAGAGCGGCTGAACCTTCTTCCGGAGGTTTATATACAAATAGATCTCCTTCCTTTATCATCGGGACTACAGGAGTAATAAGAATTTTATTTTCAAGAGCTTCACGAATCTCATCCAACAATGGTATAACATGGTCAAAACGAAGAGTAAGAATTATTATTTCGGCTGCCTGCGCAGCTTCAAGGTTATTATTTCCTGTGATGACTATTCCTGAAGTATCGAACCCACAATTTTCAAGCTCAGATAAATCTTGTTTTGCAGCTTCATCGGCAGCTTCCTTGGATCTGGACCCTATAATTATCTCATTCTTTACACCTTCAGCCATAAGGTTTTGAAGGGCTAGCCTGAGTACCATACCCTCCCCTATATTGCCAGTTCCTCCTAAGACAGCTATTTTTAACTTTTCAGAACTCAATTTAAAAAAACCTCCAGTTTGCTATATTTTCATAAAAATATGTCGGGGAGTAAATATACCTTCTGTCTTTGTTAAATTAGATTATGACAACTAATTGATTATAATATATGGATGTCAATTTCAAAGTTCTATAATTACTTCATTAATCTGGAAATTTGTCTAGAATTATAAAATTAAATTTTTTATTAATTTCGATTTTTTCACTTAGTTTTCCCTTAATCCATTAATGGAATTAAAAAAGTATTAAAAAATAGTGAATGAGTTTTGAAATATGCCTGGCTTATTTTTCACTTGAATTTTATTCAAGCAGCAAAATTCCGATACATACAGTTTTCTCAGGTTTGCAGAAGTCAAGTACAAGCCCTGCCTTTTCCATCACCTTATGGAGGTTTATTCCTACGGCTTCAGGTGCAAAACGCCTCAATTCTGGCTTTATACATATTTCAAGATTACAGACATCACATTCGTTGCAGGAACCGGGCCTGAGGAGATGCGCAAAAGTAAAACCTTCCCTAAAAGCTTGCTGTTCAAGTTCTAACATTTTATGGAAAGAACCTTTGCGAATTTCACCCCAGGCTTCCATGATATCTGGGATCTGTGAAGTATCGCGTTCATCGACAAGTAAAAGTGCACTACTGTATTCCCCTATAACTTTTTTAAAATCCTCAACCGACATAACATTAGGTGGGCAACTCAATCTTTTCCCATAGCTTCTGCAGCCGTAGGCACATTTCAGAGCAATTCTGTTCTCAACGGGGACATCTCCTGTATCCAAAAAATAAGCCTTGAGCCCCATCCCTGAAGCCTTTTCAATAAGATCTTCAAATTTTCCTAACATGATAAACCTTCTCAAAAAGCCCTTTGTTATTACTTTTTGCTTCCTTTTAATCTGTATTCTTTCTAATTATTTTTTCCGTTTTAAGAAATGAACTGAAATTTCAATGCCCTGGAGTTACTGTTTATTTGTTAAAAAATAGCTTTGGGTAATAATGTTTATTCTTTGTAAGAAACAAAAATTATAACATATATTTACTGTGTATGTTTGCTCATATGTTCTTATTGTGTTTATTATGGAATTATATTCCCATAATTAATAACAGGTAATTTAAGCAAAGGGATCCCCATGATTAAGAAAGTACCTTTAACCGAATTGAAAAATCGCATGAGAAATTTTAAAAAACGAATGGATATCTCAAACCCCGAATGGGAAATAGCTGTTATCTTCGGTAAAATAAACCTTTATTATTTTACAGGTACGATGCAGGATGGAATATTGATTATCCCTAAAAACGGAGAAGCGACTTTCTGGATACGCCGCAGCTATGAAAAAGCTCTGGACGAATCTTTATTTCCCAATATAGAGCCTATGAATAGTTTTCGTGATGCTGCAAAGAATATGAATGGGCTTCCGGATACTGTATACCTTGAAACCGAGATTGTTCCTCTAGCTTTGTACCAGAGATTTCAAAAGTACTTTCCTTTTAAGAACTTTAAATCCGTAGACTCCCAAATTTGCGCTGTTAGAGCAGTAAAGAGCGAATATGAGCTCTCATTAACAAGAGAAGCTGGTAGGATTCATCAACATGTACTAGAAGATCTTGTACCTGAAATGCTGAAGGAAGGAATGAGTGAAGTTGACCTGTCAACTGAACTATATTCAGTTATGGTTAAAGAAGGTCATCACGGATTATGCCGTTTTGGAATGTTCGATACCGAAATGGTCCTGGGAAACGTCTGTTTTGGCGAAAGCTCGATTTATCCTTCTTACTTTAACGGGCCTGGTGGAATGTACGGGATGAGTCCTGCGGTTCCCCTGATTGGAAGCCGTGATAGAAAGCTGAAAAAAGGAGATTTGGTATTCATTGATATCGGATGCGGGATTGAAGGTTATAATACAGATAAGACGACCACATACATGTTTGGTTCATCACTTCCACAATATGCCATAGATGCCCATAATAAATGTGTAGAGATACAGAACGAAGCTGCTTCAATGTTAAAACCAGGTGCTATCCCCTCGGAAATTTACAATACCATAATGAACAAGCTTGATTCGGAATTTTTACAGAACTTTATGGGCTTTGGAAATCGTAAAGTTAAATTCATAGGTCATGCAGTTGGGTTACTAATCGATGAAACACCTGTGATTGCAGAAGGCTTTGATGAA
>DASXVB010000305.1:0-12533 GCA_036504475.1 Methanosarcina sp. | reverse complement strand
GATAGGGATTTATTCGATGCAATTGAAGCATCAAGAGGCTTAGTATCGAGGTCTTTATTCTTGGAAAAAATGATCCAAAATAATATTGACGATGTTAAAAAGATAGAGAAATATATTGATAAAATCCAAGTTTCATTATATCTAAATGAAGAATTATATCAGAAAATTCTAGAAAGATCTGATAATCAATCGAGATTTATTGAAAGGATAATTAAAGCAGGAGTTGAGGGCCAATGAAGATTTGTGAAAATTGCGGTGCATTAATGAAAGTGTATCAGATTGTTGTTACACCATTGGGTGTAAATATTGAAACAATTTGTCCGAACTGTAAACACAGAGTTGGGGAGGTTTATGAAACAACTGATGATTTTAACATGGCCATAGAAAGAAGTCACGCCCTCGTGTTTCAGAAGGGGAGAGCATGAACACGTTTCTAGGCTGTAATCCAGAATTATTTCAGAATTTGATATGTCCAAAATGCGGATGCAGTGACACTTATGTCATTGAAACTGCAAATTTTACAGATTCAATGGGGTTCGCAGTTGCTGGAATGTGTCAGCATATGTGGAATGTTGTTTACTCCTTCAAATATGGTGACATTTATTCGAAGGTGGTGCCGCAATGATTGACCTGTACAATTCAATTTTTAGGTTAGCGGTGCGGCATGGGGTTTTTGACTTTTATGTCCAGATGGGGCGAAAGTATAAACTGATTTCGTTACCAGTAGACGTGGTAGAAAACTACTCCAATTTTAGAATAGAATATTTAAAAAAATTTAATACGCCTGCTCCAATCCTTTCAAATAATGAGTGGCTAGCTGTATTGATTAAAATCTGTGAAAGTAAAAGAATCGAGGGATGAGATTGAGTCCCGATTATTTAGAGCTCAATGGTGCGTATGCTGCGTATTATTTTGACAAATTATATAAAATTGTTATTATACTTATCAAGGATTATAAAAATTATAATATTTATGCTAAAGAATATGAAAAAGTCATGGGGAAGCCAGCTCCTGTTATTGGCAGGAACACATGGTATTCATTATTGAAAAGAATAAAGGGAGAATGAAAATTATGGTAACTAAAACTGAATTATTAAAAATAATTAGGCACCAGTGTGTCACATGTTGTGGCGGATCTTACGCAGAAGTAGAAGCATGCCAGGGTGGAACTGGTAAGAACGAATATACACGCTGTTATTTACATCCATATCGTTTCGGTACTGACCCCGAAGGTCCATCAGAAGCAAAACAGGCACTTGGTAGAAGACTTGCTGAACATAATAAATTACAACAGGGACTACAAAATAATCATGCAGAATTGATGGATAATTTCTACACTGGACAATATGAGCCTGAATTTAAATGATAAAAACAGAATTATCTATTCTAAAATAATGCTATTTAATCTTAGGGGAGTACTGATTATATCTCGCAGTACTATCCTTCAGTTTCTAGTAGAATAAGGGAAGTATTAGTATTTAAAGGCAGCGATATACTTACAATATATGACCACACTGCCGGAAACATTTATAAACTGATTGGTACTAATCTTTATGTATCTAATAAAAACAGTCAAGTATTTACTAAATATAGTGAGGTTTAACAATGGAGTACAAGAACAAGAAAGTATGTAATCGAATTCCACTGCATATAATGATGACCCCCGAAATTTTATCCGTAATCGATGAACACAGGGGTAAAAAGAGCAGGCGCGAGTACATGGAAGAGTGTGTCCTTAAATCCTTAGGGATGAAAAAAAGAATCGTCACACCTCAGTGCATATTAGAAAGGGTGGAATAATATGGATTACGATGAACTTTCAAAGAAATTTGACGTGCCAGTAGCCTGGCTCAACGAAGTAATACCATATCTAAATCCTTGTAATGATGAAACAATTTACAAGGATATCAAGTTTAAAAGTAGAGGTGAAGCACGTTGGGCAATTTTCTTTGATGAGCTAAGTAAAGAATGGAAATACACAGATGGTGTTTTTCATTTACTTAATATGCATCTTATCATTAACGGTAAAAGAAAGGGCTGTACATCACTCTACGGTACGCCAGACAAATCAGAATATTTTGATGCATTATTTTATACAAAAGCAGCGAAAAGCAGGAGTAAATATTACAAATTTTAAAAGACTAGGGAATTTCTCCCCTATATGTCCAACCAAGTAGGGGAGAGAGAAAATAGCAACTCAAAAACTACAATATTTACATTGTTTCCTAAGTATTTAAGGCTTTGTGTTGCTGTTTTATCCCTTCTAGGGGGTATGAAAATGGATATAAGATCAGAAAAAGCTTACCAAATCTATGAAAAAAATTCATTTGGTAAGCTTATTGTTAATAAGACTGCAAGAGCTGGAGGAACAACTTCACTCATCATTGAATCAATCAAAAGGAACGAACAAATAACAGTTTGTGTTCCAACTCATAAAATAGCTCAGGAAACAATTATTAAAGATATTGTGGAGTTAGGATACAATACCGAAATGGTAGAAATTCTTTCAAATAACGAATGTATCAAAAATAAAGAATTAATAGAAGAATTTCCAAATCTTAGTTTTCTTCCTTACCTTCCCTTATTTTGTAAAAAATGTGGATATTTTGATACATGTCCGGTTAATGAAATAAATCGAAAACCTGATGTGAAAGTCATAATCGCGACCTATGATAAATTAGTGGGACTATTAGAAGGAAATAGTAATAAAAATCGTGAAATCCTTGAAAAAATTTTGAATTCACGAAATTTTCTTTTTGACGAAATTCACCATCTGGAAACTAAAAAAATAACTGAGGTTCCAGTATATGTTAATAGTATAAAGGAAGATGAACACTTTATTAATTATCTAAATGTTGAAACCAAATACCTAGCACGAGTACTTGGTGAATTTTATAAAATTATCGATATTTTTAATGATAAAATTATAAAAATCTATAACGATACCGCATCTAAAGAGCATTTTAAATCAGACCTCTTCGAAACGGAATTTAACCCAAGTATTGGAATTGTAGATAATGAAAATCCTGAAAAAGTATTCGCTGCTGTTTATAAAGAAATCATTGATTTAATGAAAGTTACTAACGAACCTAGGAAAGTACTACAATTATATAATATTTTTAAGATTATACTCAGTAAATTAATTGTTATCGAAGGAAGTAGATACGGTCCTGGCAATAGCTTTTCAAAAGTCTCAATTGTTGCCAAAGACCAAGGCTATGACAAAATTAAAAAGTTCATATTTAATTTGGTGTCAAATGCAAGGGTTTTTGTTACTTCTGCAACGATTGAGGATGAAATATTTGATAACCCTACGTATGTCGATTTTGGAGACCCTTTAAATACCTGTTCTAAAATGGCAGTATATACAGATGGTAGAAAATATGATAAGAGTGGCAGGTATTCCTTTTTCAAAAAGAGAAAAGAAATTACAGCTAACATTATACAAATACTAAAAGAAGGGGAAGCTAAAATCTTCGCACCTAGTAAGCAAATAGCAAATATTTTTAAAAGAGAATTAAAAGAGGCTGGTTATCCTCATGACATAGACTATTATAGGTCGGAAAATTCAACTGGTGTAAAATGCGATCTTAGAAAGGCTATTCTTATCGGTGCTGCATTCATTCCCCAAAAAACCTATGCAGCTGTTACACCTACAAAAGAAGACGCAAAAAAGAAGGCTCTCGCTAACATGCAGGAGTCAACCTATCAAACTCTTTCACGAGTCAAAGATCCTAATGGAATCGAGGAAAGCGAAGTATTCTGCATAGGAATAACTAGAGAAGTCATGGAAGGAGTACTGACCTGGGGAAGTAAAAGAGAAATTAGAGAAGAAGGAGTAAAGTGCATTAATCCCCTTCCTAAACCCAAGATAATAGATTGCAAAAATGCAGAAGAAATGCTTAAAATTTCAAAAATGAAAGTAGAATTGGATGGCACTTTTTATTACCAAAACGAGGTTTTTCCCTATATAGATAATAATAGGGAAAAGTGCTGTTTTGACAATAAAAACAGCCTCTCGTTACTAGTTTCACTTCTTAATAGACGAGACATTTATGCCGTACAAAAAAGGGATGGATATAAAGCAATTAAATCTCCCCTTACTGATTCTCTTCTCTTACAGCACTTAGAGGGGAAAATAACACTAGGAGCTTATCAGCTTGATAAGGAAAATATGGTTAAGTGGATTGTTTTTGATCCTGATGCACACATTGAGAAGGGAGATTCACAGGAAGAAATAGAAAAGAAGTTTAAGAAAGCAGAAGATTACCGATATGAGTTAGAAAAATATTTTATCAGTAATAATATTCCATATATGTTAGAAGCGTCAGGAAGCCCTCATAGTTATCATTTATGGGTCTTTGTTAAACCGGTCAGTGCGAAGATTGCTAAAGCTTGGGGAGAAGACATTAAAAGGAAACTAAAGTTGGTTAACTGCGAGGTTTTTCCGAAGCAAACCAGCATAAGTACTAATGGTTACGGTAATTTGGTTAAGCTGCCCTTCGCAATTAATAGGAAGAACGGAAACAAGTCAAAGATTTGGAAAAATGGGGCGTTCGTAGATAATTTTGATTCCTTGGAGATTGGGGTAATTGACATTAGTAACTATGTTCCTGAACAAAAAGAAGTAAAAGAAAAAACTGTCCTTCCAGTAAAGGGAACTATAAGAACCTGTATTAAAGAGGTCTTAGAGAAGCAGCTTACAGGTGGGGGTGGGCACATGATGAGGATTGCTGTAGTTTGCGAATATTTTAATGCAGGCATGACAGATGAAGAGGAGCTAACAAATCTATTTAGAAAGCAGAAAGATTTTAAGTATGAAATCACCATCGGGCAGGTTAGGTCAATAATTAATAAAAATTATAAAAGAGTAAGTTGTAAGAAGCTGCAGGAAGTGTCCTCCCAATTCTTAAATTGTGATAGTTGTAATAAAGAAGTAATTCGATGTGATTCGCAGATTGCTAGGGCTGGAGCTATTGATGAAAAAATTCGCACAGGAGTGGCCTTTATGCAAATTATCCAGGGTCAGTCGCCTTCTTACACCGATTTTTCGGCATCAGTTACCACAAATGAACAATCCCATAATAATATTAAAGGGACTGTGCAAAATCCTCTCAATTCAGGCTCAGCATTACGAATAAACGAGAAATTTCCACTGGAAAAGTACGATTTTTCGCTATCAGCTGATCTGCGGATTGCAGTTCCAGTGGAAATAGAGGTTTCAACATCAGATTGGATTAATTCTACGGTTTTATTTTTAAATTGTTTGAATAAATATACTGAGAGGATTAATGGTGAATCTGTGCTTATAAATTCTCCTATTACCTCAGTAGAGATAGCAGAGCATCTGAAAGGTGAAAAAGAGTATGGAATGTATTTAAAAGATGAGAATAATAAAACAAAATGTATAGTATTCAAGTCAGAAGATATGGCACCTGGTGAAATTTGTAAAGCTCTTGATAAGGAAAAGGTGCCTTGGTTCTTCGAAAATCAGGAATATTACTCAAGAACATGGGTACTTATTAAGCCTACTGATGCAAAAATAGCTTATACTGTGGGGGAACAGATTAAAGAAAAATATAAACTTGACTGCATGGTCCTCAACTATGAAGGAGACTTTAGGTTAATAGGAGGAAAATACAGTCAAATTTGGATGAAATCTCATGAAGAGCAGGTTGATTTGGGAGTTTGTGTATAAATTATTTCCTAATTTTTTTATAAACTAAATAATTAACATATATAAAAATAATAACAATTATGCACATTATTAAAATTATAAAATATGAAGAGGGTATTCCAAAAACAGTAGTGGTAGCATTTGAGGATATCATGTGGCTCATGCATATATAATAGTTTTAAAGAATTATAACATTTTGCGAATTAATGAATAAATTTTGCTAGAAATTCAAAACCTTTTGTGAATATTACATTTATTGAATTTGTGTCGGTAATATAATTCAAAATGAAAGAAAAAAATTAAACTTACCGCAACAATACCCAAAAAAAAGATTGCGTTTTTTATAAATGTATTGACACTTTCAAATGCAGACATAGTAACTCCCTTAAGGATAATCTAATGTTGAAATATATCATTGCTGTGGATGTGTCTCAAAAAATTTATACAGTAATTATACCAGATCGTTGTAAAATATATATAAAAGACTAATTATGAAAAGAATATAACAAATTATGTACAAAAGTGGAACACCTGCAGTTACAGATCTTAAGATATCTAAAAGCATTATTATTAATAAAGAACTTAAATTATAAAAATTACACTATATATTTCATATTTTTGCAAAAGGTCCCCTGTATGGAAATTAAAGCACATAAAAAAATAATAGTGGGAAATTAACAAAAACCATGAAATACTACATTTATTGTAACTATTGCAAATAACTAAAATATATATAATATAAATTATATAGAAAATGTTATGATTATGAGTATCTTCGGTATAATTATTGCATCATTACTAGTCTGTAGAGGCTCCGCTCAGGGAAAATAACAGCACATAAAAGATGATAAATAAGAAATCTAACTAATTGTAGTAATTTTTCTTCCTAATAACCCAATTGTACAAAGTTCTATTTTAGCCTTTCTAGGATAATCTCTATTTAATTTACCCCAATTGTACTTGCAAAAGTTCAACATCCCTGTGAGCTAATTCCAATAATTTTTCTTCTCCTTTATTCGTCTCCAAATATATTTCAAAGAGATACCGTACCCTCGGTTCAGCAAGGTATTTATGCCCATTAACTGTGGTAATTAATTTGGCATCATTCGTTTCTAGTAAATTCAACAAAGGGATATAGAAAAGATCGATGCTATCTCTAATCTTGTGAATTTCTATTTCTTTATTTCTGCGTTCTTCCTCTTTTTTTCTGTAATTTTCATTTTTTAAATCATCATAATGTTTATTTGAATTACTATTAACTGTAAAGAAAACAGATAGACCCAGAGCAATAAAAGATAAAAGAAATGCAAGTGATTGCATAAAATTGGTTGAAAAATTTAATTTTACCATATATGCCGAAGCTAGAAATAGAATAAACAGAATAGCGCCTATACCTCCACAAGTACCAATGATGGCAACTAAAAGTAAAAAAACAGTCTGAATAATTAAAACCATCCTACCACGCATAACAGAATTATAAACCTAAAAACAGATAAAAAAGTTTGTATATTTTTTTAAACTTCCTAGGCTAAATCAAAAACTCAATTTTATACAAATCCCTTTATCCTCAAATTTTGAGTATTTTTGTCTAGCTTACTATATATCACTGGCAATTAGAATACTTAAGTAGGTATGAAGCCTTCTTTTCTTAGTTTTTGTACTTTTCAAAAGAGCCTGTCAAAAAAGATAACGGGAGGCGTTACCAGACGCTCCCAGTCACACGAGTGTGTTTATTCAATTTAGTATCTACTATATCCCCTATCATTGATTTTAATTCACTTTTGTCTAGTATTCCATTAACTGTGATAGTGACGTTTCCGCCCATGTTCGGCATCTGATCCAATGGAATAATAGCTTCTGGTCCGGCTTCTCCTACCATACCCAATGTGGGAGCTGTTACAATTCCTCCAGTTGCAAACATGTGGATGGTGTTAGTACCATCACCGTTCGGCGTCATGTTTTGCTTACTGTAGTCTGAGTTGGCTTTATTATAATCAACACTATTGTTATTACTGCTTCTACCACTGGAACTGCTGCTAGAATCATTATTACTAGGTATTAGGCTGTTTACATCGGTTCCGTTTTCGTTGTAACCAATACCCGAATAAGTGCCTCCTGTTGTTCCTTGTTCGTTCAATCGAGTAGCTTTTTGAATGTTAGTACCTAAGTATTTGTTTATTAAAGTCGCAAGGACATTGTAAGTGTCTAAGAATACATTTGCAAAGTCGGAACAAATTGCGGTTAAGCGAGCATTTAGGTTTTTGAAACTAAAATCACCGTTAAGAGCCGCCCACACGTCCCTGAACGCGTCAATAACCCATCCAACCACATCCAACATCCTTGAAACCATGTTGGAGAGATCTGCAACAAAAAGCAGTAAGTGCTTTAGGGGGTTATTAGGTCCTACTAGATCACTAAGCCAACCAGTTATTGCAGCAATTATATCCGCAATTAATGTGATCTTGAAAAATTTACCAAGCACTTCGCCACACGTTATTAAAATTCCCAAGAGGCCTTTTTCGGAAAGGTATTCCCCAATGCGAGTGAAAATTTTCGAAATTCCAGATTCTTCCAACCAAACCCCAATTTTTTCTCCAATTGCGAGTAAAGCTCTTCCTATCCTGCTTTCTTCTAACCAAGCTGTGATTCTTGCTGCGATGTTTCTAAATGTTGGACCGAAGAAATTAACAATGCCTTCTGCATCTTTCGTAATACTTCTAGCAATCCAATCCCAAACCGTTTTTAGGCCTGATTTTTCAAAAGCCCATTCTAATTTGGGTACTACCTTTTTTTCGAACCATTCCACAATATTACCTAGAGATGCTTTTAGGCCATCAACACCAATTTTTCCTAAAGTACCCTCTGCAATCGATCCAAGTTTGCCGGCGGCTTTACTGAGTCCACCAATGCCGAATTTGGCTACTAAGCCTAGCATTACAGCAGCTACTAGTTCTAAACCACCTACAATTTTTTTGAACCACTCCGGCTGATCTTGAATCCATCCAGCAAGTTTTATAACGTTTACAGCTATGGGTAATAATATCATTGCTAATAAATCAGCTAATGGTTTTAATAGGTACATGAAACCGAAATCAAGAAGCTTGACTACACCACCTAAGATTGATGGTGTTTTCTCTAATGCTTTCGTGAAAGCAAAGGCTGCAGAGATCCCAATCAAAATTTTATTTGTTAGTGCTATTGAGCCCGATATCCTTTTTAGTAGCGGATTGGTTGGATCTTCTTGTAGTGGATTATCTGGCATTTCTTCCGGCTTCTTTACCTTCACAATTCTTTCCAGGCTGTGATTCAAGGTGTCTATAGCAGGTACTAACTTCTGGAAAATTTTCTCATTCTGTTCTGTCACAGTTTTGAGTGCATCAACGGATTTATTTAAAGATTTAATTAATAGTGCGTTTAAATTTGTCATACTCCCCTCCACTAAAAATTTTTTATTTTTTTTTATTTAGAATTACTAGATTTAAGAGACAGATGCTAACCTGATGTCCCACACATTGTAAATCTTTTTTCTGTGGGCGCAAGGTTAACTATAAAAGGAACTTTTACTTCTTTACTGAAATGAAATACTCAACATTTGTATTAACTGTATCATTATTTTTTAATTGAAATTTTAATGAATAATAACCTGTCTCAATTTTTATTATCTGATTATTATTATTCACAATTGTAATATTCTTGATAGGATCAGTAGTATAACCTAAACCTAACGAAGGAAATATTTTAAGAGAAATATTATTTGCATCAGTATTTTTGAATTGAGATGATATTTCTACAGCACCTTTAACATCTACCTCAATTTCAGAACTTTCGTTAGGAACTAATACAATTGAACCTTGACTTTCAATGAAATCACCTTTTACAGGATGGGTAGTCATGATAGCTCCAACCTGTAAGATAGTTCAATAGGTGAAGTAAAACAAGTGTTCTTAACTCTAATTTTCACAAAATGCCAACCTGTATCAAAAACATAATCAACCCTGCTGTCTCGTCCTATTTCCTGTGATTTAACAGCTTTATCCACAAAAGAGGCACCAAATCCACAAAAATAGTAAGCTGTTGCTGATAATCCCTTTTCATTCATGATTACTGACTTTATTCTGCTATATCCTCTAACATCCTGAATTAGTATATCTTGTGCAGAATCTGCCGGTATTATTATTTTCCCCTCTATCATTACAAACACTCCTTGAAACTTTTTACTTTCATGGCCTTCCTCACAGCCTTTTCAATAGCGAACGAACGTGTGATATATTTTCGTCTAGTAATTTCATCCAGTTCCTTCAAAAGTGCTCCATCAATCGTAATAGTAATCGCTTGCTTCATAGTATCATTATATGATGATATGTGATATATAGGTCTTTCCAAATAAAATTGAGATGTAGAAGAACACGAATGTTTTAGGGTAAAAGGATCGTGTATAATCCTATCGCTTATATACTCAAGTAGAAAAAAGAATTATATATAATGCAAAATACGAATGTTTTAATGGTTTGTTCGTATGTACATGGAGAATGGAACAAAGGTTCTCACAGTATGACCGATTTGTTAATTTCATTCTAATGAAGTTCAGGTCTATTTTTGAAATTAATACAATGAGAGAATACAATAAAAAAATAAAAGAAGCCTTTATTTGCTTTTCTTCCTCAAAAGCTCAAAAAAACTACTTAGATTGTGAATTAATGAGTACTTTTTTATAATATATTCCGATTCCAAACCACGTTCTTCTAAATCTGTTTCTTTAGTAGGCAAAGTACTTTTGATAAAAAGAGTTACCAATATAGAGATATCTACAAAAAGTACTCCGATTAAAGCAAAACCTATCATATATTGAATAGTATTTTGATTGATTACTATAATAAGTATTATTACATAGAATAAATAAAATACACTTTTAATTACTTTATCAAAAATAATGTATTTACTAAGTTTGGTATTTTTTAATTTAATAACTGAAAAAACAGTTATGACTACTATAAACGACGTTATTATGAGGAATAATACCACATCTATGTTTGTTGATTTTTGAAGGGGCGGTAACGCGTCATTTAAGTCTAAAGCCAGTAACACTAATCCTATAACAGCCCTAAAAATAAAATAGAGTGCATATGCGAGCGATGCTGCCCCGATCATGAAAAACCATTTAAAATTTGTTAATCTAAATCCCATAAAACTTGCGTAAGCAAAAAAAAAGCATGGGGCAGCTAATAAAGTATAAACATGATTAATTTGCAGCTTTTCACTTGTTGTGTAAAGTCCAGATACAACTAATGATGCTGAGAATAAAAATGCAATTGGTTGCAGTTCTCCCATTGTTTTGTATATTTTCTCATAAATCTCACTAAAATTCATTGTTGAAACTTAATGGTAATGTAGTATTTTTTCCTTTCTTTTTGGACATCACCAATTATTCAGTTACATTAAACTTGTGAGAAAAATTAAAATGATTTATATAATGTCTGAAACATTTTTTGATATATGGGCACTCAACTAGATAATATAAATAATACGAAAACTGAGGAACAAAGAGAAACAGGAAAACAGTTAGCTCAAGTTTGTCTCATAATTTGCAGCATCATATTACCTAGTGCCTTAGAGACAATAGTAAAAAGCGAAAACAGATATGCTATGAGTGTATTTATGAATTATTTTCTTTTGTTTCTATTATGTACTTTATTTTATATTATGGGAGTAACAACAACAATAAGGTCTAAATTCAAAAAACGTTTATTGAATATCTTAGCTGTAATGTCTTCAATAAATTTTGCATCTGTGATCGTTTTGTATTTCATATTTTTTAATAAAATAAATCATCTAAGTAACTATAATAACCCAAATACTGCTTTTTTGACATATGTATTATTGGAGACTGTGCTTTCATTTGTGCTTGCATTATCTTTAACAATATTTATCATACCTGTAGAGATAGACAATACTACCGTCCCCCCAAATAAAAGAATTAAGATCAATTTCGACTTATTTGATGTTGCTTTGATCTTGATGTTATACTTTGGTATGTTAGGATCAGTCGCAAAAATTTTTAATCCAATTTTTATTTAGACAAAGTAGTCTTCCAGTTGTTGGATAGTCTGCTTTCCCTTTATAAAGATTGTGATAATGAAAAGATTTTCTAATCCTATCTTTTATAAAAGGCATGTTTTTGATAATTAGCTTCGGATTCTATATATCTTTTGATTTTGTTCTTTCAATTGTATGTAACATTGGATACATTGTAGCAGGTCTAAATTGTTCCCCTTCAGTAGTTACTTCTAAAACTTTGAGGTTGACAACTTTTAAATACTTTTGAGACAGTATAACTATTGTACCCATGCAGGAGGAGTCAAATTTGGGTTTCTTGACTTCTCCCTCTCGTCTCTAAAAGCGTTACTTAGATCTCTTAGAAATAAAGGTACTTTTTTAAATAATAACAACAGACGTATTAGTGATGAACGGACTCGAAGTAGCTCAAGTGTTTGGAACGTTAGCCGTTGGACTAAGCACATTTAGTCGTAATAAAAGTTTGCCTCTCTATAAACGCATATTTTTAGCTTTTGGGGCATCTGCACTTTTCTATGTAGGTGCAGCTATTGCCATATACTACATGTAATATAATCATAAGAAACCGTAAGATCTCTTACTTACAATATAAGATTGGATATAGTAATAGCAATAATAAAAAATAAAAAATATATACCCTACACTACTACATATTTAATTCAAAGAAGTTCAATCTTTTTGAGATTTCGTCTTATTGTCTGGATACTATGAGGTTAACAACTTTTAAATACCTTTAAAACAGTTTAATCATTGTTAAAGAATGACCGACTCTCAACCGGAATGC
>DASXVB010000304.1:0-13189 GCA_036504475.1 Methanosarcina sp. | reverse complement strand
TCATTATCAAGCTCTTCAATCCTTCTGCCTATTTCATAGTCAGTCTTGCTCGCATAAAATCTGACCATTGCAGCTATTTCAGTGTCGATCGCCTGATTAATTTCAGGAGGCGTGTTAGCCCGTACCCGATCTCCCTGAATGAATTCACTGTAATTACTCATTTCCATGAAATTCCCCCCTCTAATAATCTTTTATCCGTATAGAATCAAGCCTGAGTTACCTTTTAATAAAAGAGGGTAGAGGTACGCGCATATAAAGTTAATCATAAAAACTTAGTTTCAAAACTTGGTCTTGTGAAAATACGGGATTTTCTAAGAGACGACTTTAGGACTCTGGGCTGCAAGGTCTGCATTTTGAAATAAGAAACGGGACTCGTTACTGTATAGGCATCGTGCTCGGTGGTAGGAACTGCTATATTGAGTCCCGAAAATCTACAAATCAGTTTCCATCTTTTTCAGGCCCCCAAGTGAACTGCAGACTGGGGAGAAATGGTCAGGACTACAAATCTTGAGCCAAAACCCAGACGATACCCTATGTTGAAATTTGGTATGTGAAAATAAAAATTTCAGTGGTTAACACCAATGCTGGAAAAATTTCTTTAATAACTTCTTTCCTGAATATATCCAGCTGCATTTATTTTTTATTAATCCCTCAATAGGCCAGTGGTTTTTATGCTTTTTTCCTTCTGTCCTTCACTAACTTTCAGCAGACTGCCTGTCCAAATTTTAGTTGTTTCTTCATGCAACCTGTACCCATTACAAGTTTATTTTTCGATTGATAGATTTTAATATTTTACAGGCGAATTAAAATACAAGTATAAGACGAAATAGCAAAAAGCCTGGGGGATCAGGATTTGAAAAAGCATTTTGTTATAATTGCCGGAGAAGAAGCAGGCCCTAAATCAAACAAAATGGGTGGAATCTGGAATGTTATTCGCGAAGAAGCACAAACCCTTGCTGCTCTTTTCAATTCCGGAAAACTGGATGAAAAAGAAGATACAGAGATACTTGTTGTAGGTCCTTATTATGCTCACAGAGGTGCGGATTGGAATAGAGGATTGAACCGTATTACACACATGGAAGAATTCGACCCTCTCAACCCTGGTGATGAACTCCAGAAAAGCCTCGAATCACTTGAGAGATCAGGCATTAAGGTTTTTACAGGAAGCAAATTGGTAGGAAAAACGAAAATAGGATATTTGCAATTTCAAACCTCAGACTTCGGGAAAATACGCTCTATGTATATGGGAAAGGAGATGACTCTTGAAAGCAAGATCAAGGCCGAGGCCTATGAACATCTTGGATTGGATTCCCTTAGATACGAGAGTATGTCAAACGGACCTGAGTACACTCATTACCTTTGCCTTTCTTATGCAATTTCCGAGCTTATTCGACTTCTTATAGGCTCAACTTCTATAGGCTCAACTTCGGGAAATACTGAATCCTCCAACGTGGTTTCAACTCAGGGCTTTGTCCCTTGTCCCGGGGTTTCTTTGCACTGCCATGAATTTGGAGTGTTTTATGCGCCAGCCAGGCTTAAAAAATTAGGGATTCCAGTAAATACGGTTGCAACCCTGCATGCAACTCTGCCTGGAAGGACTGCAGGATATAATTCCATCCAGAAAAGGAGAGACAATGACAGTGTATGGCCTTCAGGTGTGCCTGAAAGCTTGGCTGCCCTTGAAGCCCTTGCTTCATATGCAGATACAGTTACCGCAGTAGGGGAGTCGACCCGACAGGAAGCCAGGCTCTTTTACGGGATTAATGGAATCGTAATTCGAAATGGAATAACCATAGAGTCTGATAAGATAGACTGGGATCTGAAAGAAAGTTCCCTTGAACGAATTCGAAAATTTCTTTCCGAAAACCTGTACAAGTACCATGGGGGAGAAAGGATAGAACCTGAAAAGATAATCCCTATTTTCACAATCTCCCGCCTGGAAGTGGAGAATAAGGGATATCAAGATCTTCTCGATTCTCTTGTTGCGCTTGAGCATATAATAAAGAACAGCATTCTTGAGGGGCACCTACAGGAGGGAGTCAGGGTAATCTGTTTCCTTGTTACGGCAGAAGGACCCAAAACAAACCTTCCATCGGGATTTCCTGTAAACTTACCAAAAGAAGTGCTTGTAGGAAACGAGCTAAGGATTCAGCAGATGATTGAAGAAAAAGGGCTAGATTTTTCGAAAATGGTAAGGGGAAAACGCTCGGTTGCAGCGCTTCTATATCCTCAGATTCTCTCAAGCTCCGATATAGGTTTAGGTATGGAAGTAGGGGAATTTATGGCAGGCTGTTGTGCAGGTATCTTTCCCTCACGTTACGATCCCTTCCTGCTTACAGGACTTGAAGCCGGGAAAGAAGGAACCCCAAGCGTGGTCAGTCAGGTATGTGGCTTTAGTGACGCAGTAAAAACAATTGAATCCCTTAAAGAAGTGCTTGGGGGAGTGATTGTGGTGGATAATATCAATCTTTCCTATTATGAAACAGTCCTTGATTATGCCCTGGCAGTCAGTTATTTCACACGAAATTTCATAGAAGATAGGGTAAAATACAAACTTCTCTGCAGGGAAGCTTTTCTCCTTGCAAAAGATATGGACTGGAAAGCTCCTACTGAACAGTATTATGAACTGATAAGTGGGGCTCGCTTCTGCAAGCAGGAAAATACTGCCGGCAGGGAATAAAAGGGTAATTTGAAGTATCCGAAAAAGCTGAAGCAAGATAAATAGTCAACTTTCAAGACCTAAAAAGGAAAAAGAGCTATAATGAGGTTTTTCTGAAATGTCAGAAATCAGAAAGCATTACTTCCTTCCCGAATACTGCATATTTGCCGAAGAAAGAGCTAAAAGGCCTTCGGACTTTGCAGGTGCAGCTGAAAACACTGAGAAAAGTGACTCTGAAGGCTGCCTTTTCTGTGGAGGAGCCGAGGAAAATACTCCTCTTGCTACTGCAGTGTATAAAAATGGGAAAATCTATTCCGATACTCCTGAAAAAAGGGTACGTAACTGGGATTTCCGATGCTTTCCGAATCTTTATCCAGCCTTATCCCCTACCCTGAATTTATCGGAACAGCAGGAAAGTAGCCTGCAGGCTAAGTCCGGATATGGTTTTCATGAGGTCATCGTAGAGTCACCTTTGCATGGGAGAAAGCTTGATAACTTTTCCGACTCTGAAATTTCAGAACTAATGAAAGTCTATAGAGACCGAACATGCAGTTATATAACCCGTGAAAATATACGCTATGTTTCCCTGTTTAAAAATTACGGAAAAAAAGCAGGGGCTTCGATTAATCACCTTCATAGCCAGCTTCTAGCTCTGCCGTTTTGTCCTCCTATTCTGGCAAGAGAATTGAAGGTTATCAGGGAAAATGAGAGATGTCCTTACTGTTCGATATTTGATATAGAAAAGGCATCGCCCCGTTTGATATTTGAGAACAACGAATGGATAGCTTTCACTCCTTATTCCTCAATGGAGCCATTTGAAGTGTGGGTTTTGCCTAAGAAGCATGTCAGTTATCTTGGAGATTGTAATGATGAAATTCTTTTTGCTCTTGGGGATATTCTGAAATATATTCTCAAGAGTTACGGAAGAGTTCTTGGAAACCCTCCCTTCAATTATATGTTTTACCAGCTTTCAGAATCTTCTGACTATCACCTGAACCTTCGTTTGCTCCCGAGGATTTCCATTAATGCGGGTTTTGAACTGAATACGGGAACTTATATCAATACAGTTTCTCCAGAAAGGGCAGCCTCTTATTTGAGGGGAGACCTTAAGCCCGAAGAATAAGTCCTGTAACATAAACTATAAACAAGAAGCTAAAAAAGTTCTAACTTAAAATAACAAGCTGAAAAAGCTCTTGGAATTTTCAGTCAAAAATAGAAGGATAAATTCACAGATATGTTTATTTACCATTAAAAAGGAATAAAGTTAGGGAAGTACAGGAACCATATTTTTAATGCGAAAACCATACTCGTATTAAGTAAATTAAAGTCATACCCCTTTTACTTTTATTTATATAGTCAATTAAAAGATTAAGGGGCATTGAATTATAGAAAGACTGCGACGATCTGAGTTCAGTAAATTGGAAATTAACAAAACTAATTAATATGACTAAACTCAGAGAACACTAAAGAATATAAATGCTATAAAGGCAAGGGGGAGCCTGCATTATTCTTAATTCATCTCCTTAACTCCCATTTTGACAAAAAGGGATAAGTGAGCCTATGAAAAAGATTAAAATAGGAATGTTTACCTGGGAAAGTTTGTATTCGATACGTGTAGGAGGGATTTCACCGCATGTATCTGAGCTTTCTGACGCTCTTGCAGCAGAAGGGCATGAGGTCCACCTGTTTACACGAGACCTTGAAAATAAAGATGAGATAATAAATGGGGTTTATTATCACAAGATTGCCTGTAATCAAAACGGGGGAATTGTTGAACAGATGAACCGGATGTGTGATGCTATGTACTGCCGGTTCCTTGAAGTGAGAGAAAACGCAGGAGAATTTGATGTTCTGCATGGCCACGATTGGCATCCTATAAATGTTCTTTGCAGGATAAAAGCTCAGTTTGGACTGCCTTTTGTACTGACCTTCCACAGTACTGAATGGGGACGTAATGGAAACCGTCATGGAGATTGGTGGGAAGCAAAGGAAATTTCACATAGAGAGTGGCTCGGAGGCTACGAATCTTCGGAGATTGTTACGACCTCGACCATATTGAAAGAAGAAATCAAACACATTTACAAAATTCCTGACTACAAGCTATGGGAAATCCCTAATGGAATAAACGTTGGAAAAATAAACAGACAAATCGACCCTGGAGATGTAAAGAGACATTACGGCATCCATCCTTGTCTCCCAGTGGTGCTTTTCACGGGAAGGATGTCCTATCAGAAAGGACCTGATCTGCTGGTAGAAGCTGCGGCTAAAGTCCTGAAAAAAAGGCATGCCCAATTTGTGCTTATAGGTGAAGGGGATATGCGTTCTCAGTGTGAAAATCAGGCCCAGAGGCTCGGGATAGGGAACGCGTGCAACTTCCTTGGATACGCACCAGATAATACTGTAATAGACTGGTTCAACGCCTGTGACCTTGTATGTGTGCCCAGCCGGAACGAGCCTTTTGGAATTGTGGTTCTTGAAGCCTGGGATGCAAAAAAACCTGTAGTTGCAAGCGACGCAGTCGCCCTTGTGGAAAATTTCAGGACAGGCGTCATTGCTCATAAAGAGCCATCTTCTATTGCCTGGGGCCTCAATTATGTCCTTGAAGGACTTGGCCACAACCGAATGGGGGAAAAAGGTTATGACCTTCTTAAAAAGCGGTATAACTGGAAAACAATAGCTGAAAAAACTCTTGAGGTATACGGAAAAGCAATTGAAAAACATGAATCTATAGCAGGAAAAATCAGTTGAAGATCAGGAATTTGGAATGGAAGTAGTCTTGATAATTCAGAATAGAGACGCTTCTAATAAAGCCTGAGTAAAATGAAGAATCTTTTTATTAACGTTTATTATTTTAATGAGTCTTTTCAATAATATTTAATTTTTTAATTAATTTTTCAGCTAATATTCAGCTTTCGGGCAGAGTATTGGGCATTTAAATTCAGATTTTTAAGAAACTGGAAATTTTTAAGATTTAACTTAAAGTTCCTAGAGTTGTTTGGTATAAGCTTATTTATTTCAAAATTTGGTTCTTATAAATATTCAAAGGACTTCCACATTCCTGAAAAATAGGAATGGGAAACCTTTGCTTAAAGAAGAATCGCTTAAGCAACATCCTCTTCATCGTCTTCGTCAAATTCCTTGTAACTGTCGCTTCCTATCATTGCAGCCGAGATGGAATCAATTCCGTCAAGCCATTCTGCGACAATACCGTAGGGAAGATCGGCCATAAGATCTTCAGGCAAGCTTTTTCCTTTCAGTACAAGTGCACCACATTGTGCAGTATAATCAAGAGCAAGCTCAAGATCATCCGAGGACTCAGCCTCAATAGCTGATTTTGCAAGCTCTACAATATCAGCTCCTTCATCATAGTCACCAAGAATATAGGATTCAAAGGCGACAAGGGCCCCCATAAGGGAGGTCTGGACAGAATCGATCATAAGATCAATATCTTCGGAAATTGGCTCGACCTCAGAAAGCACAATGTCCCGAATCTCAGCCAGGATCTCCAGAGCTTTTTCTCTGGATAACATACCCTTATCAAAGCGTGCAGTTACTTTCAGGCAGGCAAGGATGACGTCATCAACCATATTTACGAATATGGCACTTTCTTTTCCAGATTCTTCTTCTGACTCTTTTATCTGGAAACCGCTCTCTTTTGCCCGTCCTAGCCAGTTTTCCCAGCGCTTTTGGGTATAAAATTCATAGGGGGGGACCTGGTTCATTTCCTGTTCAGGCACTTATAACACCGCTTATAACCTTTTTTATTAATTGATAATCAATCTTACTATTACTAAAATGTGTTCGTTTACATTCACCAAGACAATTTAACCTTTTTCAGGGAATAGTTGGCTTCGCATCTGGAATCAAGGCTTTCGAGAACCTGTACAATTTTGCATTTATCGCCTTTCGAAAGCCCCTCGGGGTGGCAGATCTCATAAACCCCGCATTCTCTTTTGCCGCATTTGGGAGGTTCATACATAACTTTTGCCCCGTCAACTGCTTTTCTTGACTCCATCGTGGTCAGGATAGGAGCCCTACTCACGTCCACGGCAAGTACACCGCTATCATGCAGGAAACATTCGTGGATATCCTTACTCTTTATTCTCTCTACTCTGTACCTACGTCCGGGTTCAAGGTTAAGACAAGTATTTTTCAGCCGGCATTTTTTGCATTCGGGCATCTCACCTTTAAATATGAATTCCAGCCCCTCTCGCGCAAGCCGTGATCCAATAAGTGTTATTTTTGTATCGCTTTCTGTCATAATAACTCTTCCATTTGATAATTTTCGGGCCTGTGCCCCATTTCTCTGGAGTCTCTGGAACTTATCCCAAGCTAATTTGAAATTCAATATCGTTTCGATTTGAGATAATAATTTAATTGGAAATTAAGTGACTACTTGATAAAATTAAGTATCTCCGAATTAACCTAGTCTTTTAACTGGATCTGAACTATCGGATTCCTGAATAGAATCCTGGCGTTACACTTTGGTGTCTTGAACAGACACTGATTCTTGGTTTTAATCTGAATAAGTATAACTTTTAACTTATGACCTTTGTGATTCTTGCGACTCTCTCAGCAGCCGAAGGAGTAAGACCGTTCCCCAGAATTGTATAACGCTCCGGGCGAATACTGTGTGCTTGTAACAGGGCTTCAATTATATATTTATCCTCTATGCCTAGCTCTTTGGCAGTTACGGGAGCCCCTATTTTTTTTAAGGCATCTCTAATTTCCTGCCAGTTCCCGCCGTGAAGGTACATCATCATAATTGTACCAACTCCACATTGTTCTCCGTGAAGTGCGGGTTTTGGGGCTATCCTGTCAAGAGCATGGCTGAACATATGTTCTGAGCCTGAAGCAGGTCTGGAAGAGCCTGCGATACTCATCGCTACCCCATTCGACACTAGAGCCTTTACCACAAGCCTTGCCGAGTTTTCATGATCGGGCTTGATAGAATCTGCACAATCTATAATAACTCGAGCAGCCATACGGGAAAGCGCTGCAGCATAAGCTCCAAAATATTCATTTCTGAGCCTGCTTGCAAATTCCCAGTCCAGGACTGCTGTGTAATTGGAAATTATGTCTCCACAGCCAGCTGCAAGGAAACGGAAGGGTGCTGCTGAAATAATTTCCGTATCTGCAATAACGGCAATTGGAGCTTGGGCCTGTGCAGACTTACTCCTCCCATTATCTACAATAGAGGCACGGGAAGATGCAATTCCATCATGAGAAGCTGCAGTTGGCACGCTAATAAAAGGAAGTTCAAGATGGGTAGAAGCAAGTTTCGCAAGGTCAATAGACCTGCCGCTTCCAATCCCCAAAAGAAAATTTGCTTCTACTTCAAGAGACTTTTCTATAACCTTTTCAACCTCTTCCATAGTAGCTTTGCACGTTAGAACCGTTTCCGTGCTACTACCTGCACTTTCAAGGAAATCACTTACCCTCTTGCCTGCTATATCCCTTGTAGTGTTTCCGGTCACTATCAGCGCATTTCCTTTAAGTTTCAGGTCATTGCAAACGTCTCCAATTTCCTCAGTCACGCCATGCCCGACAAGTACATCTCTTGGAAGCTGCATCCATTTTGCGCTGTTTTTGTCGATTGTCATTTCATACCTGCATCATTATTAGATCACGATATATGGTAAATTGGCTCTTCTAAACCCGAATATACATACGAAGTCACAAGTTTTCGATTATCAGCAGACTACAGCATATCAGGTACATGGTTTAAGATGTTAACTTAACTAATATGTTAACTTAACTAATTAACTTAATTTTTATAAGTCCAGTATGAAACATATTTCTAATGTTTTAAGTCTGATATACAACAATTAATAATTCTTTTATCCAGAACCTATTTAAGACCATTTCCATCGGTATACAATATAATTTTATGTTTATGTTGTAGTAGATATCATATATTTTATGTTATACCATTACAGATTTCATATCTTTTTCATTATAGTATCTATGACTATAAAGTTAGGAACATAAATTCTATTATAAAAATAAAGTAATATTAATGTGTTTATCTTATAATATTGTTAATCCTTATTGGAACAGAACCTTCTGGAAAGAAATATCTACCATTAAAACGAACATCGCGCACTGGATAAGAATATTACCTTATCGATTAAAGAAATCAGTTTGCTGCGTATATATTATAAGTATTAATTGCATTAGGACATTGTCATTTTGAATGAGTGATAAGATGAGTTTTTCAATGGATACAATATCACAATTTATTAATACCTATTATCTTGACCCCATTAGAGGTGATGAAGGATATAACCCTGTAAATACCTTTACCTGGGCAGTGATACTGGGCATTTGCCTATTTGGGGTTTTCAAGCTTCTTGAAAAACTTGAGGTAAAAATAACCCCTCGCTTTATTGCATCTGTTCTACCTTTCGTACTTGCAGGATCCTCCCTGCGTGTAATTGAAGATTCTCCTGCAGATATCTTTCATCCACCATTTAGTTATCTTTTTATAACTCCAAATATCTACTTTTTGGTTTTTGTGATAACCATAGGCTGCCTCTGGATTGCTATCAGGCTGCAGAAAGCAGGAATGGTAAAGGATTTTCACATCACCTTTGCAAGCTTCGGACTCGTATGGTTTTTCATAAACCTTGTTACTTTGCTGCATTTTGAGAATATAGTATTCCCATTCGTACCCTTATTCGTAATTGGAACAGGAACAGGACTGACGTTTGCTTTTTATCTTATTGCCCGCTATTTTAAATCCTCAATATTCACCGATCCCCTGAACCTTTCTATCCTGATGGCTCACCTGATGGATGCTTCTTCAACGTACATAGGAGTAGATCAACTTGGATACTTTGAAAAGCATGTAGTGCCCACTTATCTCATCAACTTGACTGGTACCGCATTGGTTATGTATCCATTGAAGCTTATTATCTTTATAGGGGTTCTTTATATGCTTGACACTCAGTTTGAAGATGATGAACGCTCCTTGAACTTGAAAATGCTAATTAAAATGGTCATTTTGATCCTTGGACTTTCCCCTGCAACCCGGAACACGATCCGGATGATGTTGGGAATCTAAGACCTAAATATTTGGCACGGTTGTATATTTGGAAAATTATGGCAGGCTCGTACATTTGGACTAGGATTTTAAGAGATGAAAATTACTTATGGGGATAAGGTATGGAAACAGATGAAGATCAGAATTTAGAGGAGAGAAAAGCAGAAGTACAAGTAGAAACCTGGGAAAAAGGCATAAAAAGCCCAAAAACGGGGTTTATAGGATATGTAAGCTTTATCTGGCCTTATTTACTTTTTATAACCTTTGTATTCTTTGGGTCCTTAGTTACAGGCTATATTTCAGCCGAACATTTCCCTTCTATGGCTGATGCCCTTAGGGAAAGTTTCAGTTCCCGTTTTGAGTCACTCATGACAATGAGCCCTTTTTACATAATGTTTGCAATCTTTCTTAACAATGCTTTTGTAAGCCTGCTTTTTCTAGTACTCGGGCTAGCTCTGGGGGTTCTTCCAGTACTTTTTATTGCCTTCAATGGATATATTGTAGGAGTTATAGCTTATCTTGTAGGTCAGGAAAGAGGTCTGCTCTTTATTTTACTCGGCCTTCTCCCCCATGGGATACTAGAACTGCCTATGGTCTTCCTGGCCGCAAGTATCGGACTTCGACTCGGGCATCAGGTATTTTCTGCCCTTATAGGTAGACCTGCCCAGATCAAAAGAGAATTTAAAGAGGGTGTCACTTTTTATTTTCGCTGGATCCTGCCTGTTCTTCTGGTCGCAGCTATAATTGAGGCTTTTATTACGCCTCGTATCCTGAGTTTAATTTGAGAAGTACTAAAACCTGAAGGAAAATTAAGAATCCTGAAATTCAGAACTCTAAATTCGCCGGAAAAGTTCAGATATCTTTTCTGGCCTGCCTTTCATTATATAAATGATTACTTATATTAGAAAGGGTTTTAATAGGTAAAGCCGTTAAATGGGGAAAACCTATCAGGAGTTCTATTTCATAATATTCGACAAATAGTCGCCAGGCTTGCACTTCAAATAGTCTTTCTTTGAGTGCATGTTCGAAAGCCATACCTATTATCATTTTATTGAAAGGAGTCATTTCTAAAGCCAAGGAACATCGAATATGATTGACAGGAAAGAAATTAAGGAAATCGTTGAAGATTATTATACCCATGCTGATAAGATAAAAATCGGGACTATAGCTTCTCATTCAGGACTCGACATATGTGATGGGGCAGTTGAAGAAAATTTTAACACTCTTGCAGTCTGCCAGACAGGCAGGGAAAAGACATACACTGAATACTTTAGGGCTCAGAGAGATGATTCTGGAAAAGTAAAGAGGGGAATTGTCGACGAGACCATTGTATTCAAAAAGTATAACGAAATTCTCCTGCCCGAAAACCAGCAGAAATTGGTTGACGAAAATGTGCTTTTTGTCCCTAATCGTTCTTTTACCTCTTACTGCAGTGTAGATGAAATCGAAGAGAACTTCAGAGTGCCTCTTGTAGGAAGCAGAAATCTTCTTAGGAGTGAGGAACGCAGTGAGCAGCAGAGCTATTACTGGATTCTGGAGAAAGCAGGACTTCCTTTTCCGGAAAAAATAGAGTCTCCAAAGGATATTAACGAGCTTGTAATGGTCAAGCTCCCACATGCAGTAAAAAAACTCGAAAGGGGATTTTTCACAGCTTCAAGTTACAAGGAGTACTTAGAGAAATCCGAAGCTCTTATAAGACAGGGAGTTATTACGCAGGAAGCCCTTGAAAAAGCAAGAATAGAGCGTTATATCATAGGTCCTGTGTTCAATCTTGATATGTTCTACTCTCCAATTGAACCTAAAATGAGCAAGTTGGAACTTCTTGGAATTGACTGGCGCTTTGAGACCAGCCTTGATGGACACGTAAGGCTTCCTGCCCCCCAGCAAATGGCCCTGACCGAAAGCCAGCTAACTCCTGAATATACGGTCTGCGGGCACAACTCCGCAACTCTGCGCGAGTCCCTTCTTGAGAAAGTGTTTGAAATGGGAGAAAAATATGTAAAAGCTACTCAGGAGTACTATGCTCCGGGAATTATAGGGCCTTTCTGCCTGCAAACCTGTGTTGATAAGGATCTTAACTTCTATATCTATGATGTGGCCCCAAGAGTAGGTGGTGGGACCAATGTGCATATGTCAGTAGGCCATTCTTACGGGAACTCACTCTGGAGAAGACCAATGAGTACCGGAAGAAGGCTAGCCTTTGAGATCAGACGTGCACTGGAAATGGAGAAGCTTGATTCTATCGTCACATAAATTTATTAAGGCTTTCCGGCATTAGTAGATATGAATTATGCAGGATACCGTAAACTTTAAAAGTATCGCCTTAATCTGCAAGCTTCAATCTATGACAAAAATTTAATGACAGAACTTGCCCGGACTTCTAGGTATGGAGATCCGGGATACGGAATGGGCCAAGGAAGAATTCCGGCCTGAAAATCCCGTTTTAATTTATAAAATTATATTTCAAATTCGAGACCAGATAAGTTTAGGGTTGGAATCTGTGGACCCACTGGAAAAAATAATTCAAAATTTTTGTGGTTCAGGCTTCGGATAAAGACCTGCCTTATATCGGATCATTTTACTATACTGGAGGAAATTACAACTTGAGTCAGCCTTGTGTTAATATCGGCATGGTAGGCCATGTCGACCATGGAAAAACCACACTTGTTAGAGCTCTATCAGGCGTGTGGACAGATACGCATAGTGAAGAAGTAAAAAGAGGGATTTCTATCCGATTGGGGTATGCAGACTCCCCATTCATGAAATGTCCTAATTGCCCTGCTCCTCAATGTTATACCGTAGAAAAAATCTGCCCGAATTGCGGAGAAAAAACGGAAGAACACAGGACTGTGTCCTTTGTAGATGCTCCGGGGCACGAGACCCTGATGGCGACTATGCTTTCAGGTGCCGCTATTATGGATGGTGCAGTGCTGGTAATTGCTGCAAACGAAGACTGTCCGCAGCCCCAGACAAAAGAACACCTTATGGCCCTGGATATTATAGGGATTAAAAACATTGTAATAGTACAAAATAAGATCGACCTTGTATCCAGAGAACGTATTATCGAAAATTATCACCAGATTAAGGAATTTGTTAAAGGCACGGTCGCAGAAAACGCTCCTGTAATCCCTATCTCGGCTCAGCAGAACATTAATATCGATATCCTTATCGATGCTCTTGAAACCGTGATTCCTGCTCCAGTCCATAAAGTGGACAAACCTGCCAGTATGCTGATTGCGCGCTCTTTTGACATAAACAGGCCAGGAGCTTCAATCGATGAGATTCGTGGAGGAGTTATCGGAGGAACCTTGACTGAAGGAGTACTTCATCCTGGGGACGAGCTTGAAATAAGGCCCGGAATCAAGGTTACAACCGAAGGCACTACAAGATGGATTCCAATTTTGACAACGGTTTCGTCTATCTTTGCAGGTACGACAAAAGTAGAAGAAGCAACCCCAGGAGGCCTTCTGGCTGTCGGAACTTAT
>DASXVB010000303.1:0-11960 GCA_036504475.1 Methanosarcina sp. | reverse complement strand
ATGGCATGGATTCTTATTTTGATCGTCTTTCTGATGCTTGCAAGTGAAAAAGGTGAAATAGACGAAGATTCAAAGGAGAAAAGCCCATTTGCAAAGTATAAGTACAAAGCCTTCGCTCTGATTTTGTTTTTAATCACAGGTATACTTGGGCTCTTTGCTTTTGCCAGGGAGTCTCTTATGGTTCCGGTTGTAAACTTTGGAGAGCCTTCCATACTCTTGCCCCTGCTGAGCGGGCTTTTCGGAGCATCCCAGCTAATTATAAGTCTTCTTACAAGCTCGAAAATCCCGGATGAGTCAGTTTCTGCACTCAAGCTTTCCCGAAAAAGAATTCTTAGAGGAATCCTTACAGGCAGTGCGGCAGGCTCGCTTGTTGCATGGCTTCCGGGACTCTCTTCAGCAATTGCGGCACTTCTTACGGGACTTGTTGCAAAAGTCGATTTTGACAGGATTCCTCTTAAGAAAAAAACCTCTGAACCTGAACTCGGAAGGTTAAAAACCTCTCTTTACTCGGACCCTTATGCCAGTAACCCTGCAACTCTTGAGAGCTCGAAAGAATTCATAATTTCAAATTCTGGAGTAAACACTTCTAACGCGATTTTCGGGCTGGTGGCTTTTGTGGTGATAGGAAGAACCCGAAGCGGGGCAATGGTTGCCATAGAAGATATTCTGGGGACAAATACGCTTGATTTCCCTATATTGTTGCTCTTTTTTGCCGCGATGGTATTAACTGCTCTGTTTTCCTACTTTTCCACGGTCTGGATAGGAAATAATGCTCATCTTCTTCTAAAGAAAGTTGATTACAGCAAACTCTGTGCAGGTGTCCTTATTGGACTTTCAGTAATGGTTTACCTCTTTACAGGGCTCTTTGGATTATTCATTTTTGTAATTTCGACTCCAATAGGCATGCTTGCCTCCTTTATGAATGTCAGAAAGTCCCATGCAATGGGAGTTATTTTACTACCTGTGATCCTGTATTTTTTGTAAAAGATGCATTTCATAAAAGAATTTTTAATTGAATATCAAATAATAAACCGATAGCGACTTTGAATCAATAGCTTTATCCACTTTGCATCTAAAAAAATTCTCGTGTGTTCAAAAAATTTTACTTAAAAATTTTACTTTTTTGATTCGATGGAATGTAAAAATATAAAACTTAAAATGTATTGGGCTAGAATGTACAGAGAGCAAAAAGTACCTGATAAAAGAAGAAAACAAAAAATAAAACAATAGATAAAGTCAAAAAGATAAAATCGGGTTATGAAGTTAAAAGAATTAAGATAGGTCGTAAAATCAGAAAAAACCACGTCATGAAATTAAAAAATAATTCAAGCGATAAAAGCAAAAAATGATGTGAAAAATAGATTATGCTTGTTTGAACCGAATTGAGGTCCAAGTTTGAGTAAAGTGGAAATCTCAAACAAAGTAGAAAAAGTAGAAATTCCGAATAAAATGAGAGTAATCAACCAGAAGAGGTTTGCAGGAGTATGAAAGGACAACTTGAACAACGCTTAACTGAGCTCAGGGCAGAATATGAATCAGGGCAGAAAATTCTCAAAGACATTGAGTTAAAGCTTGCAGAACTTGAAGACCGAAAAAAGAACCTAAACGAAACTCTCCTCCGCATTAGCGGGGCAATAGACTTGCTTGAAGAAGTGCTTGAAGGAAAAGAGGGTACTGAGAGACCAGAAACCAGGACAGGAACCGGAGGAACTATCACAGGAATTGTAGAGGTCCCTAATGTTGTAAGACAGCCCCTTGAAAAAGCTATTAAAGCTCTGGAAGACGCCGGACTTATAGCAGGAGAGATTATCGAGCAAAAAGGAGTTCTTCCCGTAGGGGTTATGGCAGGAGAGATTCTTAGGCAGGAACCTAAACCAGGGACGAAATCTCCGGCCGGATCAGCCGTAAAGCTTGTAGTTGCGGTAAAAGGCAAATCTTTGCCATCTAATAAATACTCTTTGTGTGACTCTTTCTCTGACCGTAGATGAAAAGTCAAAAGGAGGGCTTAAAATGGAAGAATATACTTCCAGAACAAACAGTTCCAGGAACGAACTTCTGGAGCACTGCAGAGCAGCAATTTCAGCCTTTAACGCGCTTGAGCATTCTGGGAATCCGGAATCTAAGAGGCGCTGCCTAGGAAAATTTCTCATTGAATGCCAGGGAACTTCAATGGTCTTATGGCGTAATAATGATCGAAAACTTGGAAAATACCTCAGATATGTTTTCTCAATCTCCAAGAACTCTCCTCTTTCTCCAGCAGCTTTTTCCGGGTTAAAAACAGTGATTAAAGGAATAGAAAACGAGAATATTGCAGGAATTGAAAAAACCTTAAGGGACAAAAGAAAGGAAGGTACACAGGAAGAAAATCTCGAAAAAGAGGAATCCGCAGCTTTCTTGTATGATATAAGAACAAAATCACTTACATTTCATGGAAAAAATTATGAAATTCTGCCTCTTTTTCTAGCTGTAAGAGACCTTTACGCTTCCCTGCCGTTCTTCGAAGAATTTCAGGTATGTGCTGAGCGACTTGAAAAGAATCCTCAGGATGCCACAGCCCTCTTTCAGAAAGCTGTGCTCATGTATAAAGCCAGGCGGTTTGAGGCTGCTTTGCAGCTTATTGCTCAGGTTCTGAAAATTGTCCCTGAGGACCATAAGGTCTGGTATAATAGGGGAGTTGTTCTCTCAGAGCTAGGCCGGCTTGAAGAAGCAATTGAAGCTTATAACAAGACAATTGAGCTTGAACCGGCCTTTGAGATTGCCTGGGATAATAAAGGGGTTGTTCTTGCCAGGCTTGGCAGATTTGAAGAAGCTCTCGAAACCTACGATGAAATCCTTTTGAAATATCCTGAATATGCTGAAGCATGGGCAGGAAAAGGCTCCATACTTCTATCCCTGGGTAGAGAAGAAACAGCTCTTGAAGCTTACAACTCAGCCCTTCGAATCAGGCCCGAATACCTTGAAGCCCTTACATCTGCTGGAAGCCTGCTTTCCAGACTTGGCGAATTTGAGGAATCCCTGAAGCTCTATGATAAGGCGCTTCAACTAGCCCCTACAGAACCCCGCCTCTGGGCAGCTAAGAGTTTTGTTCTTTCGGAAATAGGTCAACAGGAGGAAGCATTGCGAAATTGCAATCAAGCTCTTGAATTGAAACCTGGCTTCGTTCCTGCGCTTGAAACCAAGGTAAAAATTCTCTCAGAAATCCGCAGACAGAAGACAAGATCTTCTCAATAATTTCTTATTCAATACTTTCTTTTTCCTCTTTTTATTGTAAGGCAGTGTTTATATTCGGTAAAATTCGAATAGAAAAAGTATATCTCATTGAAAACAAAAAGTGCAAAATACCAGTTTTAGCTCTGGTTCCATGCGTTAAATGTAAAACGTCCAGGTGTGGCGAAAACCCGAAAGGGGTCCAGAATGAACTTTCACTGGAAAAGCGAGGATTCCGATATGACAGAAGAAAATGAAAGTGCAAAAATAAATAAAGCAAAGCAAAAGGAGTCAAAAGCGGCAGAAGGAACCGTAGGACCAGAGGATGTCAAACAGCTCCTTAAAAAGGCTGGCGAGACCGATAATTACGAAGATAAGCACAGGCTGTATGATAAAACCTTAACTCTGGATCCTTTATATCTCGATGCGTGGATCCAGAAGGGTTTCGCTCTGGACAGGATGGGAAAATCGAGGGAAGCTCTTGAATGCTATGACAAAGCTCTTGAAATAGATCCTGAAAACGTAGGGGTTAAGTGCCTCAAGGGTTTTGCCTTCAATAATTTAAGGGAATTTGAAAAATCGATTGAGTCTTACGATGAAGTCCTGAAAGTAAATCCTGAAGATGTATTCTCGTTATATCAGAAAGGTTCAGCTCTGGAAAACCTTGGCAGATATGGAGAAGCTATGCAATGTTACGACAAAGCGCTTGACATCGATCCGACTGATGTGCTTATTAGAGAAAAGAAATTGAGGCTTCTGGAAGTTATTTATAAAAAAGGAACTTTATCGGACTCTCCGGACAGCAGCTTCAATTGAATCAAGAATTTTTGAAAATTAAAGAAAGAGTGCAGGGCCGGAAACCGGCCTTTATTTTTTGTTCGTGCTAGTTTCTTCTTCTATCCTGATCTCTTCAACGATTTCCATCAATCTTTCCTTAATTTTTACTATGGCGTCTACAGCTTCGCCACCTACCTCAATTGGAGCCCGTTTTTCCAGGTCGGCCTGCATTAGCTTAGGATCAAAAGGAATCTCTCCAAGCACCTGGATGCCCAGTTCTTCAAGTCTATCATTGACTTTTCCAGAACCTCCTTTGTTAATTACGGCAGCAAGGTGTTTTATCCCTATTTCGGAAGATAGCTTTTTTATTCTCTCAGCCGTTTCAAGCGACCTTGCCCCTGGCTCAACTACCACGATCATGAGGTCCATTCCTCTCGTAGTGCCCCTTCCGAGATGTTCGATCCCTGCTTCCATGTCAAGAATCACTGCACTCTTTTCCCTGAGCATAAGGTGCCTGAGAAGAGCTCTTAGGAAAGCCGAAGCAGGACACATACATCCACTTCCACCGCGATCTACAGTGCCCATGACAAGCATTCTTACTCCATCGGGTCCTATTACTCCGTATTTACTCGCAATATCATCGACTTTGGGGTTGTAGATGAAAGCTCCGCCTTCGGTACCTGCTCTTTCTTGAATCAGGTCTTTGAAATCTGTTAGGGGCTTTGGGGGATTTTCTACTCCAAGTGAAGATGCAAGATTCATATCCGGATCTGCATCTATTGCCAGTACTTCGTATCCATCCCTTGCAAGTAATCTGGCCAAAGTGCCTGAGAGAGTTGTTTTTCCAACGCCGCCTTTTCCGGTAATTGCTATTTTTATGAGGATTCCCCCTTAACATTGATTCAAATTAATTATAGTGATTTTTTAAGATTATTAGTGGTTTTTTAAGCAAGGATATAGCCATCAAGCTGTTTATACTTGTTCATTTATCTCTGGCTTCATCCCGTTATCCCTTAGAAAGTATTGATTAAAGTTTTTTCGTTTTATATGAATCAAAAAATCTTTAATAAAAGTTGAAGAACCTTTCAAAATATTTGGAGACAGTGTTTGGCAGGTAAAAAATTAATTACCCTATTTAATAGGTTACTCCTTTATCTGAGTATAAAATCAAACCCATGATCTGCAGCAACTTGCTTTAGGTATTTCTCTATATGATTTCCTTCCTTTTTTGAAAATCCTGCTTCACGGGCAAGCCTGGCAAGTACCTTTTGAACTCCTGTTCCATACTGGATTGCTTTCTTTTCTTTCCAGATAAGTTCCGAGGGAAGCAGGCCGTTGGCGGCTTTTCTCAGGATATATTTTCTTGTATACAGGCCGTCTCTTTTAAGGACTTTAAGTTCGGAGCTGATTGCAAGTCCTATTTTTATTACTTCCTTATCCAGAAAAGGCACCCTGAGCTCCACGGAGTTGGCCATGGTAACCATGTCATCCCTTTCAAGGTTAATAGTTGAAATCTTCTGTAGATCCGAGTAGATTTCTCTGTCAAGAACCTCAGGCCCCTGTTCAAAAAAGTCTTCGTGCCTGCTGTAGCCTCCAAAAAGTTCGTCTGCGCCCTGACCCGTGATAAGGACTCGTTTTCCATCTTCTTTTGCAGTTTTCGCTACAAAGTAGAGTGGAAGCCCGATTGCGATTCTCATAGGGTCCGTTGATTCTGTTGAATAGATCACATCTGGGATTGCAGCTTCGATTTCTTCGGGAGAAAGGAGATAGATTTTGAGTGAATCTCTCATTCCAGCAATTTCAGCCGCATGCTGAGCCTGGACAAGATCATGGGAATTCGGAAGTCCTACGGCATAAAGGGGAATTGAAGCATCAATATTTTTTGCAAGGGCTGCTAAAAAGGTGCTGTCAATGCCTCCTGAAAATGCAATTCCTGAAGTTTTTGTAAGCCTCATTTTCACAGCTTTTTCAAGGGTTGCTTTCAGGCGGAAAGCGGCTTCGTGCTCTTCTGAGATTCTTTCTTGCGGAGGTTCAATTGTAAGGGATTGTTTTTCAGTCCTCCCGTTCCAGATATTGAAAGCCATGACTCTACCAGGCGGGAAGGATTTTATTTGGTTCCCCTGACTGGAAAAAGCTTTTTTTTCAGAGGCAAAGGTAATTTTAGATTTTTTTACCCCTTTTTCCAGGGAATAAAAGAGAGGTTTAACTCCTACAGGATCTCTGGCCAGTACAAGCTCGTTATCCAAGGTATAAGCCAGAGCGTAATCTCCATTTACTCTGGAGAGCACTGAAAAGACTGCATTTATTGGGGTATTTCCCTCCTTAATCTTCTTCTCTATTAGGGAAAAAAGCACTTCAGTGTCAGAATCGGTTATTATACCTTGTTCGGCTGCAAGTTCTCTGAAATTGAAAATTTCTCCGTTGAGTGCCAGAGCCCCTTTTCCAATCAAAGGCTGGGGCATATCGCCTGTAATCTTAAGCAGGGTATTTCCTATACTCAATCCTTTGGCCTCATAAGTTCCGCAAGCATCAGGCCCCCTATGTCCAAGGGCTGCAAGCATTCTTTTTATTTCTTCATTTGTGTCAGGAACTCCGGCCACTCCTGCTATTCCGCACATGTTTACTCCTTTTTTCGTTATCTTCGGTGTATACACGCGCTCTATCTCTATTTATCATTTTTCCATTCAAAAGTATATATCAATTCCAAAATAATAAGAACTTTATTTTTTTAGGTAACAAGTATAAAATTAAACAAATAATTCTTGATAAGGTGACTCTTTAAAAACAATGATTGCGCGGAAAGCTTTCAAGTATATAAAAATTTAAATATATTTAGCAAAATTATAAAACATTGAGCTCGTTTCAAAATTACTACTCATCCATCTGGAATTTATAGTCCAAAAAATAATGTAAGAGATTAAATTTAAACTCATAAACTCTCATGACTCTGTTCCAAAATCTAATGATTTTTGTATTTTTTGATTGAAAATCTGATTTCACAAGAAGAATCCAGTTTTCGTCAAAATAAATATTCGATATCTAAAGCCTTCAATTCCTAAGTTGTATCACAAGTATTGTGACCAATTACAAACTCTAGTGATTTTGAATTTTACATTCATCAATAGAGTTTGGTACTGAGTCAACTCTCATAAAAACCCTAATAAATTTACAAATAGGCATGTGTGACATAACGCCGCATCATTCTGTGGCTGTTGAAGTAGTAGGCTATCATGCCTATGGAGTTGTTGATTAGTTTAACCCATTCATCTTTACGATCGTAGTACATAGGGACAATAATATAATACAGCTTATTGTAAAGGTCGCTAATTTCGGCGGCTTTTGCTTCTTCTTCAGAAAGGTTTTCTTCGGGCTGAGGGCCCATTGCCCAGCCGGTCACGCCTTCAATCCAGCCTTCGATCCACCAGCCGTCGAGTACGCTGAAATTTACGACTCCGTTGTGGGCAGCTTTCATGCCGCTTGTGCCGGAGGCTTCGTAAGGGCGGGTTGGTGTATTCAGCCAGACATCAACCCCAGAAACCATTTTTGCGGCCAGGTCTATATCGTAGTTTTCCAGAAAAACAATTTTTATCTCTTCCCTCAGGATTTCCATGTTTTTGAAGATGTCTCTTATAATCTGCTTTCCGGCTTCGTCACGCGGATGGGCTTTGCCTGCGAAGATAAGTTGGATTTTACCCCGTCTATTTATTTTTTTGAGCATTTCAAGATTGGACAGAACCAGGGTTGCACGCTTGTATGCAGTCATGCGTCGTGCAAAGCCGATTGTTAGAGTATCGTAGTCCATACCCACACCTGTCCTCTTGTTCACCTCATCGATAAGAGCTTTTTTTGCGTTCCAATGAGCTTCCCATATCTCAGGGTCCGGAATTCCATCGATCCTTACTAGAAGTTCAGGCTCATTTGCCCAGCCAGGCAGGTAGCGGTCATACAGTTTCCTGAAATAAGGAGAAGTCCAGGTATACGAATGGACACCATTCGTGATCGCCTGGATTTTATAACCTGGAAAGAGTTCACTTGAAATCCTGCTGTGCCTTTTTGTAACTCCATTGACATAGTTCGAAAGGTTAAGAGCAAAAAGACTTGTATTAAAGCGGTCGGTTCCTCCGAATCTTCTGAGGATATCTACATCGTTTTTATCCTGAATAAGGTCTTCAACAAGCCCGTAATCAAACTTATCGTGCCCAGCTTCCACAGGGGTATGCGTAGTAAAAATACAAAGCTCCTTAACTTTTACAGGGTCAGTGCCGTTACGCCTCAGGAGTTCCATACCGAGCAAGCTTGAGTGCCCTTCGTTCATATGATACTTTCGAACCTTGAAGCCCAGCGCATCAAGCATCCGAACTCCCCCTATCCCAAGTACTATTTCCTGCTTGAGCCTATAGCGCTGATCTCCCCCATAGAGGAAATCCGTAATTCTGCGGTCTTCCCATTCGTTTCCCTCAATATCGGTATCAAGGAAAATAATGGGTACAAAGCCTCCTGTAAGGCTTTTACAGTTATACAGCCAGGCTCTGATTTTAACATCTCGGTTCTGAATTTTTACGCTTACCTCTTCTGCAAGAAGAGTCATGAAACGAGCAGGATTCCACTCTTCAGTATGCTCTACCTGGTTTCCTGAAGGGTCAAGAATCTGCCTGAAATAGCCTTTATTGCTAACTAGTGTTACTGCTACCAGCGGAATATTCAGATCAGCAGCCGAGCGAATAGTATCTCCTGCAAGTATGCCCAATCCCCCTGCATAAGTAGGGATTTCATTGTTAAGTCCAATTTCCATAGAAAAATAAGCAATCTTCTGTCCTTTCAATACTCCTTCAAGGTCATCCATATTCCCAAATTCGCCTCTATTTGTATTTTGTACAGGTGTGTCTAAAAATATATCATCGGATATATATCAAATTGACCTTAGAGATTAATTTAAAAATAGGATTTTCTACATTAAATAGGAAAAAGAAGGTTTTTCCATAGCGTGAGAAATGGAAAAAGTTCTGATAAAAAGAAATCGATGCTAAGTAAATTGATTATTTATATGGACGTTGAGGTCTGTGAATACGAGAACTTGACAGATAAATTCAGGAACCTGGTAGTGAAATCTTAGACTATTACTTAAAATGGCTTGCAACTAATTATTTTACATTCTAAAAATTAGTAATTTTCAGTTTTTCTTTATATATTTTTCTCCTATAGCATCTTTTATTCATGTATTTTTTCTCATAAGATCTTTTGGTAAATTCTAACTTTTAAGTCTCTACGTTCTGATGTATTCTGAAACTCAAATCACAAGCTTTTTAATTTATTGTGTACTTCTATGTTTGCGAAGCAAAAAATGTAAATATTCGAAATTTTTTCAGGGTTTTCTGTAAGAGATTTTGATCAAGGGAGAATCAAATGCCTAAAATATTCTCGAACTCAGCTAAGAATGGGAACGGTAGAGAAAAAACCTATAAATATCTAAATGAGAAGGCTTTATGCAATGCTCTGGAGATGGCAAAGGAGCTCATCTCAGTAATAAATAAGGTTCCTGTTACGGTTTTCCTCTGGAGACCAGAGAAATACTGGCCTGCTGAGTTTGTCTCCGAAAACATAAAGCAATTCGGATATACTGCCGAAGAATTTACATCCGGAAAACTTCTTTACGGTAATGTCATTCATCCTGATGACCTGGAAATGGTTGAAAGAGAACTCTCAAGAAGAATAGAAGAAAATTACGTAGACTATTCTCAAGAGTATCGAATTCTCACGAAATCAGGAGAGACACGCTGGGTTGATGAAAGAACTTTCATTGAAGCCGATAAAAATGGAGTTGTAAAGTACCTTATGGGAATAATCATGGATATTACTGAGCGGAAGAGAAGAGAGAAATTGCTCTATATCCAGAGGGATCTTGGTATCGCACTAAGCACTTCCAGTTCCCTGAATGAGACTCTTGAGATATTACTGGATTCCTGCCTTCAAATAGATGAAATCGATGCCGGAGGTATTTACCTTATAGATGAAGAAACTGGCGATATGAACCTTGCTTTTCACCGTGGCTTTTCCCCTAATTTTGTCGAGCACGCTTCGCATTACAGTGTAAATTCCCCCAATGCTAGACTTGTTATGATAGGGCAACCTGTCTACAAACAGCATGTCGATCTTCTCCTCACATCAAGAGACGAAGCACTCAGGCACGAAAATCTTAGAGCTACCGCAATTATCCCCGTAAAATCAGGAAACGAGGTTATTGCATCTTTTTATCTTGCTTCAAGCTTAGAATATGAAATTCCAGATAGCGTGCGAACTGCCATTGAAACTATTTCAACTCATTTCGGAGTCTTCATTTCCCGTATCCGTCTGGAAGAAAAACTAAAAGAATGTAGAGGGAAGAATAAGTCATAAACAGATATTGCTTTTTAACTCTCTTCAGTCCTTTTTTAAATTATTGTTGGAAAAAAGATAGGCTTATCCAATTGAATAGGGTAAAAAATCCAAAATATACTTCCTAAAAGCACAGGCCCTATCAGGTATTTTCCCAAGTCAAGATCTCTATCTTCCTGACTTATTCTGGAAAAAAATTGTTCAGCCATAGCATTTATATTTCCATCGACTGCAGATATAAGTAAAATTTATAAATTTTGTCCTTCTAAATTGTATAGGGAAAAGATGGGATAAGTGAATTTTCCCTTCTTTGTTACAAGACTGGAAGTTTATTACAGGCCTGAAATATTTTATAGGGGATTGGAAGATTAGATAGGGTTAAAAACTGTTTGGAATTGCAGTATCCTGCAGCTACGATGTAAAAATCTAATTAAATGGGGTTTTAGCTAAGATTTATAATATTTTTGGTGGGGACTATGGCAGAAAAGCTTAAAGATAAAATTCACGAATACCTTTCAAATCACTACTACCTGAACCTTGCAACAGTAAGCCCGCAGGGCAGGCCAATGGCTCATACAATGGCATATGTATCTGAAGACGCAGTTGTGTATCTGGCAACCAATAAAAATACTCGAAAAGTCCAGAATATTATGCAGAATCCATATGTGGCATATACTGTCGATGAGGACGATCCTGATTGGTTTGACATGCAGGCCCTTCAGATTGAAGGTAAGGCATCGATAATCGCGGATGAAAAAGAACTGCGAGAAATTGGGGAAATATTGGTAGCCAAATTTCCGGTTGCCGCAGACATGCCACCTGACCCGGATAGTATTATGATAAAAATTGAGCCCGAAGTCATCTATTATCTGGATTACAGCGTTAAGTTTGGGTATAGGAAGCAGGTGGATATTTGAAGACTTTTGGTGAGCAATAGAACATAATAAAAGTTTGACTAACGAAACAGAATAAAAATCGGAGTAATGAAAGAGATCAAATCTAACTGGCAGGACAAACATATTAAAAAGTAAAGTAAAGTAAAAGTAAAAGAAACAAACACATTTTTAAATTAATATAATCTTTACTTATATCCCTTATTTATATTTTCAGATTCCTGAAGGAATCAGTACTTTGTCAATCCCGTGGATAATCCCATTACCTGCAATGGTATCAGGCTCTATAATGGTTGCATTTCCTACCATAATCTGTCCACTGGTTGTGGTATCCACAGCAAGCTCCCCTGTCTCTAGGGAAGTAAGAGAATTCATGTTTTTAAGGGTTGAAGCCCGGTATTCTCCGTCGACAATATGATAGGTAAGTATGCGGTTCAGTTTCTCCTTATTACTACGGAGGTCATCAAGCATGCCTTCTGGAAGGCTTTCAAAGGCTAGGTCAGTTGGAGCAAAGATAGTATAAGGTCCTCCTTTATTAAGAGTATCTTCAAGCCCAGAATCCCTCATGAGTGAAGCAAAGGTGGTATATCCTGCCCCTTCCGCAATTTGAACAATTGTCTGATTATTATCTGAGGTCTGGTTTTCAGAAGAGGTTTCATTACTTTGGGTAGATCCCTCTTCACCCGGGATTACGACTTCTTTTCCTTCAAT